>CAZUAH010001475.1:0-1000 GCA_964617665.1 uncultured Pirellulaceae bacterium | reverse complement strand
GAAACGGCCAAGCGGATCGTCAATGCCAAGATGGCGAGCGGCGAGCTGTTCGCGGACCGGGGAGGTGAGGAAATCACCACGGCGAAAGACCTACTCGAGTGCTGGCTGGGGGCGCAGAAGCGCCGTGAGGACATCGCGGCGAACACCTATCGCAGCTACCACAACTCCTGTGGGAAGCTCTCCAAAGGGCTGGGAGAGGTGCCTATCGGCGCCCTGCATCGTGGCTCCCTGGAGCGGTATCGCGATCGGCGGCTGCGCGAAGGTGGCGCTCCGTCTACCGTGCGCCTCGAGCTGCGGGTGCTCTGCATCGCGTGGGGCTGGGGTCAGGATCTCGGCTACTGCCCCTCTGCGCGCTTGAAGCCCCCCAAGCTGAGCACGACCCCTCGCTACAGCCGGCGCACACCGACCCGCGGCGACGTGGCGAAGGTGCTCGACCAGCTCGATGGCTGGCCTCGTCTGGCCGTGCTGCTGCTGTACGCGACCGGAGCGAGGCCGGGTGAGGTGACGCACCTCCGCTGGGATGACCTGGACCTCGAGCGCGGGCTGGTTCACCTGGGGCGGCACAAGGGCGCTCGCAAGACGGGTGAGCGCATCGTGCCGATCCGGCGTGAGATCGTGCGGGAACTGGAAGCCTGGGGCCAAGGTGGGCGTGAGGGCTACGTGCTGCGTCCCGAACCCGACACCGCAAAGAGCGTGCTTGGGCACTGGATTCGTCGTGCGGCTGACCGGGCCAAGGTGGAAAGGTTCAGCCCGATGGGCCTGCGCCGGCTGGCAGAGGATGAGCTGTACCGCAGGGTAGGGGACCCCTCCGCAGCGGCGCGCTTCCTGGGGCACAGTCCCCGCATGGCCCTCGAGCACTACCGTCGCGTCAACGCGATGGATCTCCGAGACGCGATGGAAGCCGCCGACCTGGGCAGGGTGCCTGCAGGCGAGGTGGTGCCCTTCCCCGCCGCCTCGGAAGGCTGACCGCGCACACTGACCGCGCACAGATCGAGAGGAT
>CAZUAH010001474.1:0-1000 GCA_964617665.1 uncultured Pirellulaceae bacterium | reverse complement strand
GGGCGTTGCCGCCCCGGGGCTCCCACAGACCCGTACGTGCGCACATTAGCGCATACGGTTCCTCTCATCATGGATTCGCTGCGTGCTTGAGAGTCGAACGGACAGTGCGAACGGGAGCAAGCGGGTAACGGCGGAGGATGGCAAGGAATTTCTCCCAGGTCAGCGAGCGAAGGCGATTGCGGCGGTTAAGCCACCGTCGCCAACGCGGCCCGACCTCGTGGAGAAACCGTGTCAGCGCTCTTGAGTTCCCCGTTACGCCATAGTACGCGTAGTGTCCGCGCAACTTCTCATTCAGCTTCTTGTGTTGTTCATAAATCGGTAGATGCCGGTTGTCCCGGCACCAACGGTCGATGCTCCGAACCGCTCGGCTGAAGCGGTCAGCGGCGGTCTTGAGTTTGACAACCCAGTATCCATTCCGGGAACGTGCCCAGTAATGGGTGAAGCCTAGGAGATCAAACGTCCCAGGACGATCGGCGGGTGGCGAATTCCGATCCTTCCGCGAGGAAGGAGGAAGGAAGCACACGAGCTTCGTCTTAGTGGGATGGACGGTCAGGCCATACTTGCCAAACCGCATCGGGATGACTTCCATGACACGCTGCGCATCACGCTCGTCGCGGAACCCAATCACGAAATCGTCCGCATAGCGGATGAGGAAGGCAGGCTGACGCATCCGCGGCTTCACGTCCTGTTCGAACCACTGGTCCAGCACGTAGTGCAGGAACACATTCGAAATCAGGGGTGAGACAACACCGCCCTGAGGTGTCCCAGAGTCTGGGTGACTAACGTTCCCGTCTTCCATGACGCCTGCTTTCAGCCATTTGTCGATCAGACGTAACAACACGCCGTCACGCACCCTGAGTTGAAGAAACTGCCGTAGGTATCGATGTTCCAAGTTATCGAAGAACTTGCGAATATCGACCTCTAACACCCAACCGCTTCTAGGCCGACAGTTCATCGTCTGGTCGCGAAAAGACTTCAACGCTTGGTGTGCCGATCGTCC
>CAZUAH010001473.1:0-1001 GCA_964617665.1 uncultured Pirellulaceae bacterium | reverse complement strand
GGCCGGATGTCCCGTGAGCTGGATTCCTGGTGAGCGGGGAACCCCGCCTGGTGGGCGCTTGTACCCTGGCCCTGGACTGTGCGAGCCTGCCTATCGGCTGACATGTCAGGAGGTGCCCCGTTGACAGGCAAGGCAGATACCCGGGCAGACAGGCCCCCCGACCTGGTGGACGTGAAAGAGGCCGGGCGCCTGGTGGACCGTAGCGTGAGCACGATCCGAGCATGGGTGAGGAAAGGGGAGCTCGAGGGCTACCGCCAGGACCCGAGGCGCCGAAACTCGCGGCTGATGGTGAGCCGGCGATCCCTGCTGGCCCTGGCCGGGCTGACGAAAGAGCCCGAACCGGCCCGGCCTGGTGGGGCCCTGCGGGAACCGTCCATCCCTGGCCCTGGTGAGCCCGAACCCCAGCCCGCTGCTGCCGAGCTGCTGACGGTGGAGCTCGAGGGGGCCCGCGCCCTGGTGGAAGCCCTGCGGGGCCAGGTGGCGAGCCTCGAGGAACAGGCCCGCCGCGAGCGGGAACGTGCCGAGGAATGGAAAGACAGGGCCACCGCGGCCGAGGCGCAACAGGGCGCCCTATGGGAACAGCTCCGGGAGCGGGAAACGGAACTGGAAGGGGAGCGCCGCGAGGTGCGCACCCGGCTACGCGACCTCGAGCGCCAACTACAGGCCGCCGAGGAACGGGGCAGGGTTCCGATCTGGCGCCGGCTGTTGAAGGGCTGACACCTGGTAGACACCCGGTGGATAGGTGCGGGCTGACAAGCGAGCGGGACGCCCAGCGGGGGAAACTGGGGAGGGGTGCCTGTCAGCCCGCATATCCATCGATACCCGGTAGATAGTCGGCGGGTATGAACGGCTGACATGTAACAGATACGTTCGTTTCGGTAACAAGCCCTTGTTAGTGGAGCCTCTAAAGGCTATAGTGGAGGACACAAAGAGGGCTACACAATGACTCGCACCGTCGCTTACCTCCGGGTTTCCACTGACCACCAGGCCGACCGCGGCGT
>CAZUAH010001472.1:0-1002 GCA_964617665.1 uncultured Pirellulaceae bacterium | reverse complement strand
CAGCGTGATCGAACCAACCAGCCGCATCAACGGGGCCGACGGCGCTCATGGCCTTGTCGACTGCGGCATCCAGCGCCTCACGGGTCCTTGCCTTGGCCGCCCGTAGCAGACTCTTCACCTTCGACCAGCACTCTTCGATGGGGTTGAGGTCCGGGGAGTAGGGTGGGAGGAAGACGACCTCCGCTCCACGGCCCTCGATCGCGTCGCGGACCTGCTGATGCTTATGCGCGCCGAGGTTGTCGAGCACAACGACGTCCCCAGGGTTCAGGATGGTGGACAGGACCTGTTCGACGTAGGCCCGGAAGACGGCGGCCGTGGTCGCACCTTCGATCGTCATCACTGCCTCGAGCCCCGCCATCGTGAGAGCCCCGATCAGGGTGATGATGACTCCACGGTTGCGAGGAACCACGTCCTCGGCCCGCCGACCCGAAGGCGCCCGCGCGAACAACCGGGTCATGGCTATGTTCGAGCCGGACTCGTCCACGAAGACGAGCTTCGTACAGTCGAGGTCGCGCTGCCACATCTTGAACTTGGTGCGGAGTTCCTGGACCCGCCGCTCACCCTGCTCTTTCGCCTTGAGCGACTTCTTCTTGCGGGTGAGGCCGAGCTTGGCGAGGCCGCGGCTAATCGTCGAGGTGCTCACATCGACCCCGGTCTCGCTCTCCAGCTGGTCCCGGAGCTCGGCTATCGTCCGGTCGGATCCCTCGGCCACCAGCCTGCCGAGGGCAGCCAACGCCTCCTTGTCCAGCTTCGTCACCCGCGGCCCGCCCATCGCGTCCGGCTCCAGGGACCCCTTCTCTCTCTTCCTGCGAACCCAGCGGTATACCGTCGCCGAGCCGACGGAGAACTGCTGCGCTACCTCCTCTCGGCCCCCGCCCGCATCCACCGCGGCAACGACTCGCTCACGCAGGTCGCCCGAATATGGCTTTGGCATCGGCTCCACCTCCTGCACCCAGGAGATCACGAAGGCCAAACAGGATCAACCTGTGCGGGCACCGCTGT
>CAZUAH010001471.1:0-1006 GCA_964617665.1 uncultured Pirellulaceae bacterium | reverse complement strand
TCAACGCTTTTACGTATCAATTCCTCAACATCTATATCGCGTTGTTTTAGTTTTTTGAGGAATGTGAGTGTATGACTAGACGATGTTTCGGATTCTTTACTGCTAGGCGTTCGCGCCACCGCTTACTCCCTCATCGTTGCAGGCATGATTTGTATATCCAACTCCCACTCTTTTTCTTCGTCTAATGTGTAATCTTTTATTTTTCGATGCGCTCTTCTTCTGAATCCACCGTCGTTAACCATTCCTAGTTCAACCACCTTGATTTGCTTTTTACCTTCTGGCCGCTCCAATTGCACTTTGAGAGCAGCATTCCTCGGTTCTATCTCTGTTCCTGGACGCTCAGTATTTTCCAACATGGACAACCAGAATGTGACAACACATCCTTTTTCCTTGATAGCTACCTCCATATAGATCGCAGGATGCACGCGAAGAAGAGCGATTTCATCCATGTCCGCCATGAGTTCTTTGGGAACAGTATCGTCTTCATTCATATTCCCTAGAGGCGCCATCTGTACACTGGCAACGTCCTCCACTATGATGAGGGATACACGTCTGGTGATTTCTCGAATAGGGGCTGTGAAGAAGTTCTTCCAGTGTTCCTGCTCTTCTTGAGTCTCCTCAATGTCTATTGGAGCAGGTTCCCAGCACTCCATCATGGCGCCCCAGTCGTTCCGATCCGCGGCTAGACATCTTTCTTCAAGGATGTCGGCTTCTTCGTCCCACTTTCGGAACAACTCTTCATCACTGATGTCTTTTCTCATGTTTACATCCCCAAGAACATTTTTGATAAGCGTTCGAGCAAGAATGTCACGTCTTTATCTGGAATATTCCCTATTAACCCTGAGCCTCTTCTAACACGCTCAGGGTTACTTGCATCGATTGCTCGAATTACCGCGAGATCAAAACTATACCTTCTTTCGCCCATATCTAGTACATAAACCCTATCAAGCGCCTCATCACCCGGTTCGTAACTATCCAACGAACGCAACACGATCAAGATGTGCCT
>CAZUAH010001470.1:0-1007 GCA_964617665.1 uncultured Pirellulaceae bacterium | reverse complement strand
ATCGTCCATTTCTTGCTGACCGTGTTGTAGCGGCTGGCCCCGGCGGTCGTCGCAGCCCAGACGTTATCGTTCTCGACGGCCACGCCGTAGACCACGTCGTTGACCAAGCCGCTGTTCAGTTGATGAAAGTGGTCGAAGCGACCGCCGCTGAAACGCGCCAGCCCGCCGCCAAAGAGCCCGATCCATACATCGCCAGTCTTCTCGTTGACGTCCAGCGCTGACACAACGCGCCAGGGCAGCCCATCCTTTTCCTTCCACGAACGGATCTTGCCAGTCCGCTTGTCGTAACACGCCAAACCACCTTCCGTCCCAATCCAAATCCTCGGTCCGTCAGCTTTCACTGCAAAGATGTGATCGTTCGGCAAACCGTCCTCGACGGTGAGATGCTGCCAGTCTGTGTAGACGTAGGGCAGTTGCAGTTTGCCGCTGGGCTCAGCCGTCGCATCTTTCGGTGCCGATTCTTGGGCCGTGGCCAGGTTCAATGTCGGGATGATCGTCAGCATGCCCCACAGCGTTGCGGTAACGTGGCTTCTCATAGTGAGTCCTTGCACTCCAAGTTCTGGTGACGTCTACTCCCGTATCTTACAGCGTATTCAGGTACTCGATCAGATCGTTCAATTGATCCTTGGTCATGTCGTTCGTGACCCCGTGCTGATCGTCGGGGTTGTATCGGGTCCAAATCTCTTCCAATGTCTCGGCAATGCCGTTGTGCAGGTATGGCGCCGAATCGTAGATGTTGCTCAAGTGCGGTACGTCGAAATGCGATTCGCCGTCCAGCCACATTTTTGTGCCCACGTTCTGACGCGACCGGTCGGTGTACAGCGGCGGAAAGTGACATGTTACACAGCGTTGGCCTTCGGGAATGATTCGGCCATCGTTGGTTCGAGTGCGTTCGAACATGGCCTTGCCACGACGCTGAGCTTCGGTCAATTCGGCGCCTAGGTCTCGGTAGCGGTTCGGCGGTCGTGGGATGGTGCAGATGTAGGTTTCCAAGGCGTGAAGTTCAT
>CAZUAH010001469.1:0-1010 GCA_964617665.1 uncultured Pirellulaceae bacterium | reverse complement strand
CGTTCTTACGGCCGATAACGCGACCACGCCGCCCGCGAGCCAACTAATCCAGTGAACGCTGCGAAGTCGGCACCACACGGAATCGCTGGTTGTATCAATGGGCGTCATTGGTCGAAAGGAAATGGCCCAGCAACATCGCTGGGATGACAATGCTATTGGCCAGAACACCGCCCCAACCCTACCACCCGCGAGACGCGGGGGGAAGCATGCGACTATCGGGGGCGTCGCTTCGCTATGTCGCTGGATGTGTCCGTTTCGTCAGCCTCGTCGTCTTCTACGTCGAATGTGAAGTCGAAAGATATTTGGATCTTATCCTGCGTCGCGTTCGGATTGTTGTCGTTAAAGCTGTCAATGTCGGCTTTCAGTGACTTACAGCCACCCGACAACTGCCCGCGACGTCCGTCAATGAACGACAACGCTGCGTGGTCGAAACTCATTGCATTGATGTGATCCCAGACCGCCTCAAGGATCATGTTGCCATTCTCGTCTACTCGTGGATACTTGGCCGCGTGAAACTCCCGAACGAGACGACCCTGGGTATCTCGTGTCTTCTTCTTGCGGGCTGCCTTGGTTAGATTGCGTTTTAGCTCCCGTTTTGCGCTGAGACGCACAATGTCATGGCCGCCTGTCTCGAACGCCCAATCTGCCAAGTCATCCATGTTGAACGGTTTATTCTGGTGCTCTTCTCTGTACTGTTCGATCAGATCAAGCAACAAATCTCCGTAACTCTTCTTAATACGTGTTTTCGACATGGTCTCGCAGTTCCTTCTCCAGCTTTGCCACGGATGCCTTCAGACCTTTCAAAAGCGTCATAGCCAGAACGGTCTTGTCCCGATCCCACTCTGGATCTTGAACAAGATTCTCGATGCCACCGTACTCTACCTTGATGGTTGTGCAGTAAGCGCTGAGACTGGAAGCCCATGCTATGAACTCGTCTGAAAGCGGAAATCTAGACACTAGAACTCCAAGTCGACGGTCTTCTTCAAGTTGTTGCAAAACGCCCGATCTAA
>CAZUAH010001468.1:0-1012 GCA_964617665.1 uncultured Pirellulaceae bacterium | reverse complement strand
ACGGTATTGGACTGGACTCATCTGGCGATCATGGCCGGATGTCTGCAAACCATCGCCATCCGGTTGATCCGAATCATGCGGGCACTTCGGCAGAAGACGACGGCACTTGATTCGACCGACGAGCCAACAGGAACCTGACAGATGACGCCGTCTGCGGCGCTGAAGAGTGACGTATTCCTGGTCTACCTGAGCATCGTTGGTGGGCTGCTCGTGGTCAGCGTTTTGGCCATCGCGATACTCGGATGGGGCCTGAAGAGAGACGTCGGCCACGCATGGAAATCATACCGTGGCTGGCTGGTTATGATCCCGCTGGTATTCCTCTGTATCTTTCTGGGACGCGAGGCAACGATCGTCTTCTTCACCCTCGTGACCATCTTCGCATTTAGGGAATTCGCCCGTGCCACGGGACTTCGGAGCGACTGGGGGATGGTCGGCACGGTCTACCTCGGCATCGTCGCCGTAGGCGCCATTTCGTTGATTCCCGATCCGAACCTGAACGTGCCGGGATGGTACGGCCTGTTCGCCATCTTGCCCGTCTACGTTATCGCCGCCGTTCTTCTCATACCCATCGTTCGCAACCGCGCCGAAGGCCAACTGCAGGCCATCGCATTGGCGATTGTGGGGTTCCTGTACATGGGATGGATGTTCGGGCACCTAGTCTACCTAGCCAACGCCAAGTATGCCTACGGCTACCTGCTGTACCTGCTATTTGCCGTCGAGTTGAACGATGTGGCGGCTTACACGTGCGGCCGGCTCTTCGGCCGTCACCAACTCCGCAGTAACATCAGTCCCAAGAAAACCTGGGAAGGGTCGCTGGGCGCGATCGCCGTTTCCATGGCGTTGCCTTGGGCGCTGCACTTTTCGTTTCCCCACTTCACGTGGGTGCAACTCGTCTTGACGGGATTGCTCGTCGGCGTTGCCGGGCAATTGGGCGACTTGTCGATGAGTGTGATCAAACGCGACCTGGGCACGAAAGACATGGGCACGCTGATTCGCGGCCATGGCGGCATAC
>CAZUAH010001467.1:0-1013 GCA_964617665.1 uncultured Pirellulaceae bacterium | reverse complement strand
GTCTACTAGCATGCGAGAAGAAAGATCGAGTTTTACCATTTCGTTACAAACAAAACGGTGGTTACGGCGTTATTACTACTGAGGCCACGCTGTGTGGAGATACTGTCGTGCGGGTCGGAACAGTAGATGGCAAACAAGGGGACTCAGCAAAGGTGTGTGAGATGTGTAGCCCAGCGTTTCTAAGAGCATTGGACCACCAAACGCTTTCTGATTCTGAACGAAAGACGCTAGCAGACGATGAACTGTTCGTCCTGGTGCTATCAGAAAGATTGAACGATTTGACTTACGCAGAACGAGTCAGGCTGGATCCGAGCGATCTGGGTTATCTGGTCGCTCACGGCGTCATCTCGTCGAAATCTGACTCGTGCATGGTGCACGCGTAGTCACTTTTCCCCTTTGGAGACCAATCGGGGAAACCAATCCCACCATAGATTCGTCTAGTATTCCGACCGGAACAGATTGGCAAGAAATATGAGTACAAGAACCATATATCGACCTAACTCATGTCTCCGCATTCTCGTGGCGGAAGATAGTCTGGTGAACCAGAAGCTGGTGGTTTGTCTTTTGGAAAGGCAGGGCCATTGTGTAACGGTCGTGAGCAATGGTAACGAGGCCGTGGCCGCCCTGCGAAACGAGCGCTTTGACGTCGTCCTTATGGACATCGATATGCCGGAACTGGATGGCATATCAGCGACCCGCATCATACGCGCAGGCGAGCGTCTTAACGGCAGCCGCCTTCCCATCGTTGCTGTAACGTCCAGGGACAATCGCCAGGAGTGTCTGAACGCAGGCATGGACGCGTACTTGCCCAAGCCTCTCAAGCCCGACCAACTGAACAGCACGCTCGCCAGAGTTTCGGGGAGAACCGCAGCTTAGCAGCCGCCGGGCCAAGACAACAGCTGATCGGTCACAGGCTTGCCAGCGCAGCCTCCTGGCTATCCCGTATGTCGAAGATCCTGTCTGTTCGGCGTCAATTAGCTTAAGTCTTTAGCGACAATTAGGTTGAGGGGCAG
>CAZUAH010001466.1:0-1013 GCA_964617665.1 uncultured Pirellulaceae bacterium | reverse complement strand
CGACGTAGCGAAAGTCGTCGCCCACCACGCGGAGCAATTGCTCCATGTTCTTCAGACGGAAATGGTCCATGATCATCTTGTTGACTTCCGGCGTACCCTCGTGCTTGACCGGAATGCGATCGTAGCCTTTCCGCTCAAAGGCGTTCAAAACACGTTCCCTGGAATTCATGGGAGGGTCTCCTGATTGCATGGCAATGCTCGCATGCTAAGGGGTATCCGCCTGGACGGTGACCGGTCCTAAGAGTCCGGAAGGCAGAAGAGCGCTCCCGGCGTTGTAGGGGTTCGCGGTCGTCCGAGTGACGCGCTTTTCCTGTAGTTTGGACGCGTCGCCGATCAGGCGGTTGGGCCAGAGGTTTGCGACCTTGATCTCAAGGTCATTCTTGCCTGCCTTCAAGGCTGTTGAAATGTCGATGCGCCACGGGGCGCACCAGACGACACCGAGGTCTTTTCCATTGAGCCTGACGCGCGCGATCTCGTGCACGGTCCCGAGATCGAGATAGAGCCGTCTCCCTGACTCCTGACCCCCGACTCCTGACCCGTGAGTAGAATCGAAGGTTCTCCGATAAGTCGCGATGCCCGAGTAATACTTGATCCCTTCCTCTTTCCGCCTAGTCCAATCCTGTAGGGCGTCGAACGTAACCTCCTTCGGGCCACCCCACTTGGGATCGAAGGACACTTTCCACGAACCTTCCAACGTCGCCACGGAAGTGGCCTTTGGAAAATTTCCGGCGCCCGCCATGGACTTGCTGCTCCCGGACAAATCGCTGCGTGGAAAGACGACAAAGAAGCTCTGGAGGGGCTCGAATTGCAGGGAGATCGTCGTCTGTTTGTTTTCGCTCTGGTACTGCGGCAGCAGCCGTCTTTCGCCGCTGACCGGGTTCCACAATTCCGGCTGCCCCCCGGCCACGCGAAACGTGCAATCCGATTGAAGCGACTGGTCCGACCGGTTCGACACGAAGTAGATCTCTCGGTCTTCGGTACGGCGGTGGGTATAGCGAAGAGGGGCGTCGGCT
>CAZUAH010001465.1:0-1017 GCA_964617665.1 uncultured Pirellulaceae bacterium | reverse complement strand
CTCTCGCGGTACTGGCGGGAGGTGTCGAACAGAAAACGCCAGATGTGTGCCGCGATGTCCGACTCTTTGATTTTGATGTGGCAGGACTCGACGGCGAAGCTGTTGCCCGACTTCTCGGCAAGGCTTTCGTTGATCGTGCCGGATCCGAGGCAGCTCACGTATTCGGCGCGGCCCTTGACGAGTCCGAGAACGGGGCTGACCACGTGTGTGGCATAATGCATCGGAATCATCCGCTCCCAATATTCCGGCCATCCTTCCATGTCTTGCGGGTGCGATGCCGCCATGTACTGGATCTTGCCAAGCTCACCCTTCTCGTACATTTCCTTGATGAACAGGAATTCCCGGCTGTACACGACGGTTTCCGCCATCATGTACTTGAGGCCGGTTTCCTTGACCAGTTCGCAGATCTGCCGGCACTCGTCGATCGTCGTTGCCATCGGCACAGTGCACATCACGTGTTTGCCAGCCTTGAGCGCTTCCATCGACATCCAGGCATGATCCGGAATCGGCGAATTGATGTGGACAAAATCCACTTCCGGGTCGGCCAGCACGTCTTCATACTTCGTGTATCGTTTGTCGATGCCAAAGGCGTCGCCGATCTTGTTCATCTCTGCCTCGTCCCGTCGGCAGATGGCGTACATGTTTGCATCGTTGAGCTTCTGGTAGATCGGAATGAACTCGGCCCCAAAACCCAAACCGATAATGGCAACGTTCGCTTTCTTGTCTGACATGGAAAACCCTCGCTACTGACATTGACAAAGTTGGATGTTGGACAGCTTCATTGCGTCCAAATCAAAATCAAATCTTGCGTCAGTCTAAGCGATTGAAAGGACGATTGCATGTAGATATGCCCCAATGAAAGGAGATTTTCTGTTGGGGGTATTTTCTGGCCGGCAGCGTCTCCAAGAGCGCACGAGAAAAGCCACGACCCCCTAAAGAGTCGTGGCTTGATGCTTTGCACAAAGCCGGCACGGCCGAGAGTTAGTTCTCGGTGCCCGCAGCGGCTTCTTCCTTCTC
>CAZUAH010001464.1:0-1018 GCA_964617665.1 uncultured Pirellulaceae bacterium | reverse complement strand
CGTCGCCTCCGAACAGCCCCATCACGATGCGGCCCGCCTTGACGCCGCCGATTTGGACATCGAAGTAGACCTTCGTGGTGACCTTGCCTTTGCTGGCCTCCTCGGCAACGGCGTTGGTCGCAATTGTCATAGCAAACAGAATCATCAGCATACGGGACATGAAATGCCTCCCATTTTGAAATACGCCCTGCGGACATCCAATCGATGTTGGTTGCATTCTCGCAGATGGCTGGGTTGGTTGCCAGGGCATCGCGGCGGAAGTGAGTTTCTACGTACGTGGGACGGATTGAAAACCGATCGGTTTTGTCCGTGTCCCATTAGGCCGGACTCAGAACTGCTTCACATGCCTATCAGTTGTCGTAGTGACAAGCGGGTGAGAATCCCGCCAGGTTAAGGTGCGGTGAAGTGCACCCTATCGAGTGTCCAGGGAAGGATACTCCTCGCTGATCCCGACAACCCCCGGCCCTGTGCCGGTCGGGATGAACGAGGAGTGTCAAAAATGGAGGCCATTTGAAACCGGCGCGGGACCGACGAACCTGCAGTCATTTGGACGCATCGAATTGCATGTTTCCGGCGCGCGGACGTCGCCCCACCGGTGCAGCAATTTGCAGCCCTTCGACCGATGCGTCCAGTTGCATCGTTCGACGCTCTGGTGTGTCTTGACAGGATCACGTCGACCGGATGCAACTACCATACGCCGATTTCCAGAGACCCGGTCGCTGCAAATCATGGCAGTTGACTAGCTTTTCGCCAACGCGTATCGAGCTTATCATCAGTCAACGGCCGGGCCAGGGCCGACGCTTGCTTCGGCGTCAGAGACGCAGCACCATTGCGGCCGAAAACCCGATCCATCTGCCAGTTACGTCACGAAGGTGTTAAGAATGGGCGGAAACTGCAGGAAGGGTCGTCGGAGAGTTGCATCGGTGGTAGTGGGGATCAGAATTCATGCCAGAGCCAGTCTTCAAAAGCAGGAATCGCGACCGAGCTTGGTAGTGGTGGCTTCCAGCCCCCCCCCTGT
>CAZUAH010001463.1:0-1022 GCA_964617665.1 uncultured Pirellulaceae bacterium | reverse complement strand
CCGAGGTGAGTCATGACCCCCGAACAGGCGATGGAGCTCGGGCGGCGGGCGGTGGGGTGTGCTGGATGGCGGTGGCTGCCTAATTATGGTATACACATGTTATGGAAAAAACATGCTCAAAGTGCCTGGAAACCAAGCCCCTCAACGCCTTTTCCCGCCATCCAAAAGGCAAGCACGGACGGCGATCTCGCTGTAAGTCGTGCGACGCTGAATACCGCAGGTCGAGAGAGGGTAGCGAATCAAGGCGAGAAGCCTATCGGCGTTACCGTCAAAGCGAGAAGGGCAAGGCTGCGCTGGCTCGGGCAAAGCGAAAATACAGAGCGAGCGACAAAGGGCGAGAGACTTCACGACGCTACTACCAGCGAAAGCGCTGGTACATGCTTTGCAAGTCCTCTGTCAACAATCGTGTCGCCGATGGCAGAATCAAGCGATCTGACGAGGTTCCTTGCGAGTCCGGTCCTGATGGTTGCTCCGGTCCTCATCACTGGCACCACGACTCTTACCGACGGGAGGACTGGCTAAATGTCCGATGTCTCTGCGAGAAACACCACCGAGAGTGGCACCGGCAACACGTTCCAGTCCCTTGGGACGAGAGCGAGGAACTGTAGCGGATTTCGCTGGCTTCCTGGGATGCTCACTGTTCGCGGAATCCGAGTGGTTCACGCCTGCGACGGACAGGGGTTGGTTCACGGCGTCAGCGATGACCCGTACAGCGATCAGGACATGTGGCCGCTTCCGCATGATGCCATCCCCGACCTCCGCGACCCCTGCACCCTCGGCGGGCTGCTGTGGCTGGTGAGGGAGGCAGAACAGGACAGCGAACTGTTTTCGTTCAGATGCTCTGCAGGCCCTCATCACGGGTGGGGGATTGAGTCCTGCGGGTACTATTTGGTGTCCGGCAGAAGGTTCGAAACCGAAGCCGAAGCCCTCGTCTCCGCTCTCGAGGACGCCGCCGAGGTGGTGGGGTGGGGTGAGGGATGATCGTCCTCGGCATCGACCCCGGCCCGACGAAGTGCGGCGTG
>CAZUAH010001462.1:0-1022 GCA_964617665.1 uncultured Pirellulaceae bacterium | reverse complement strand
AGACCGGACACACGAACACGAACTGGCCATTGCGCCGCTTGTGCGGCCAACGAAGATAGCCGATCAGCCAGTCTATCGGAATCTCGTTCCGCAACCGACGCAATAGTCCCGCACTATAACGCTTGGCCATCGCAACGCTCCTCAGCTTAACTGGAATTCTGAAACCGTCCTCTGAAACAACGTCGTGTCGATCCGCAACACACCCGATCCCGCGGCTCCCAGCAAGCAGGCCGTCGCCAGATTGTTGATCTGGCGAGGAATCCCGCCCGTGAAGTCGTGGATCAGCCCTTTCACCTCGGCGTCGAACACGTCCTCCGCGCCGCCCGCCTGATGCATCTGGATGTCCAGGTAGCGGCTCGTCCCTTCCTTGCTCAACGCTCGCAACTGGTAATGCACGTTGATCCGGTTCAGCAAGTCCGCGTGTTGCGACCGCTTCAAGGTCGCACGCAAGGTGTGCTGCCCTACCAGTAGAAGTTTCAGCGGCGGCGCCACGTCTACCGCTGAACTGATCAGTAAGCGTAGGTCTGTCAACGCTTCGCCGTCCAACAAGTGGGACTCGTCCATCACCACCAGCAACGTCCCCTCCACGCGACGGGCGGCGCTTAAGATCTGCTCAAACAGCCGGTCTTTGCCCAGTCGTGGAACCTCGCCTAACTGCACCACCAACGACTTCAGCACGCCGGAGGACCGCAGGTGAGTCAGGTGGCAGTAGGCCGCTTCACAACGCTGCGGCAGGTCTGACAGAAAACGTTTCAACAAGGCGCTCTTGCCTACGCCTGTCGGGCCCGTTACCAGTCCCAGCGTGCCGCCTTCAACCAGGTAGGTCAGCCGAGCCAGACCTTCCTTCATCCGCTCGTCGATCCACAACGAATCGGCCGCTGCGTGTTCGCTGAATGGTTGGCGTTTCAGTTTGAAATGTTCCTGATACATCAGTCGTTCCTTTCTTGAAGCAGGTTCTGCAGGTGAAAAACGATGACCACCATCGTTTTCGGATCCGCTCGTTCGAAGGCTTCTTCCAGCAA
>CAZUAH010001461.1:0-1033 GCA_964617665.1 uncultured Pirellulaceae bacterium | reverse complement strand
ATCCGAGCCGCTACTTCATGGCCACGCGCTCGCAGAGTGCGCCGCCGGACCAGTACAGCCGGTCGAAGCAAGAACCAGTATCTGACGCAGATGGCTGCCAACTATTCTAGCACAGCAGTACGGCTCGGGCTTCTCGGCAAGAAGGTCAATATCAAGGGAACCACGCTTGACGGCAATCCGTTTGATTGGGACGCGTTTCAAGGAAAGGTTGTACTGATTGACTTCTGGTCAAGTTCGTACCAACCGGGAATCGCCGACATGCGCAAGGCATACGAGTTGTATTACGATCGAGGTTTCGATGTTGTGGGCATCAACCTGGACGAGGACACAGACAAGATGAACGCGTATCTGAAAAAAGAAGAAATCCCCTGGATAACGCTTCATACGGAAGGAGCCGGACGGAAACACCCGATGGCTGTCGAACTCGGAGTCCAAAGCCCGTCGGCAGTATTCCTGGTCAATCGAGATGGCAAGGTCGTTTCGATCGACGCGCGCGGAGAGAATCTCAACAAGCTGTTGACCGAACTGATTGGACCGCCCGAACCGAGCAAGTGATATGGCAGCGCGTATCCGGCGGGACTATCTGCGTCGCTCATAGATCATCAACGTTTAGTGCAGGGAGATTGGACATGAACAGAAAGGTCGTGGTCTACATTCACCGTTCGCGAGCTGTAACCGTTCTGCCGTATATCCTGTCGGTCGTTTCACTGATTGGACTTTTCCAATGCCCTGCCGGCGCACAGCCTGCGGATAAGGCCGGTGAGAACTCGGCGGAGGTCGAATCGAAAGAGTCAATATCCAAAGAGGAAATCGAGGTTATCGCCGACAGCGCGAAGGTCAAAGTTGGCGATGAAGTGATTGCTTCGATCAAGAAAGGCGACCGATTCACCGTCAATCGTCGACAAGGCCCTTGGGTCGGGATATTCGTTGAATCCACGGAAGAAGAACGCTTTGGTTGGGTCCTCGCAAATCGAGTTCAGACCGTCGTCGAAGCGGAAGGCAGCGAGAGTTCCACCGCGCCCGGCCCGCTGAA
>CAZUAH010001460.1:0-1036 GCA_964617665.1 uncultured Pirellulaceae bacterium | reverse complement strand
CTGGCCGACTGGGAGAACGTGCCCAATGCTCTCGATTTGAAGGACAAGACGCATGTCACTGCTGGTGCCGGCACGTGGACTGGCCGCGAAGATCTGAGCGGCAGGATACGTCTGGCTTGGCATCGCACCGGCATCTTCGTCGCTGCCGAGGTGACCGACGACATCGTCTCGCAGACGGCCAGCGGCAAGGACGTGTGGAAGGGCGATCACGTCAGCCTTCTGATGGATCTAGCTCCCGGCGTCCAGGCAGAACGTAGCGCTTTGGGCACAGGACAGTTCCACGTCGGCATCAGCCCGGGCAGCTTTCACGTCAATGTCGGCAATGCCCCGCTTTCGCCGGAAATCGTTGCGTGGACGCCCACCGACGCGCCAGAGAAAGGCGGAAATGTCGTGGCCCGGAGGACAGACGACGGATATCTCATCGAGGCGTTCGTTCCCTGGAACCGCCTGAAAGCTTCCCCGATGACGATGAACGACGACGCGAATTTCGAGTTCGCCTTGTCGGACTGCGATACGCCCGAGCCTCGGCAGGAAACGTGGATGACAGTGGGCACGCAGGCATGGACCCGAACGCGTGCGCGTTTGCTACCGGTAGTCTTCGGCGACGGGAACGGCAAGGCTCGACCGCCCGTGCGATCCATTCCCATCCTACAGCAGGCCAAGGTGCAGCAACAGAAATCGCTGGCATTCACCGTCGACGCGCCTGCGCTTCCCGAAGGCAAGGATCCTTTCATCTTCTTCAAGGCCCGGTTCCACCGAGAGAAAGTGGCCGGTTTTGCGTCCCGCACGTTGCGAGTCACCGTGAACGGCAAACGCGTGACGGGGGATCGCATCGCCAACCGACCACAGCAATCCTTGTACATGAGCGGCAAGGAAGCCACCTTCGTCGCCCCTGACGGCGGCATCACCGTGCCCTATGCTCCCAGCGCTGCTGCCTTCGATAAGCACCCCTACTATCGTCTGATCGGGAACATCAAGGGATGCGAATTTGAGTTCAATCTGACGGGCCTGCTGAAGCAGGGCGAAAACACCGTCA
>CAZUAH010001459.1:0-1038 GCA_964617665.1 uncultured Pirellulaceae bacterium | reverse complement strand
TCGGGTGCACCAAAGTTGCTATAGCGTAAATATTCCGATCGTTCGGGTTTTGTTTACACCTTCTGTCCCGACAGGGTGATGCGACGCTGGGATTGTACGCTTGACGGAAGGTTGTCTTGGCACCAACTGACGACGTGCTTCACAGGCGTTGCTTCTAAAGCGGTTTGGATGCGTGACAGTGGCCAAGCTCCGAGCAAGGCACCGAGGCTCAATATCAATCCGGTGATGCCGCTCTGTGACTCCTGACGCTCCAACGTCTTCCACTTCCCGAACAACGATTCCAGCACCTCCGTACTGCCGACTAAACATTCGCCTGGGCCTGCCGCCGCACTCGACTCGCGCACGAAGGTTTCTAGTTCCATCGCCAATGTCTCGTCATACAACTCAGGTGGAACCTCCGATAGATGTTCTCGCAGCCCTGACTCGCTATCCACCGACAAACCGCGCGTTCGCACATACGACACACTCGCGCGCACCATTGCTTCCCAACGCGACCATTTCTCGATCGCTGTACGATAGTCGCGTAACCAGCCGTATCGTAACTCGGCACGACTGCTGCCGCTCGCGTCTCGATCCAACAGATCCAGAATCCGGCGACTCCATTTCAGCAACGACTCGAGGTTCATATAACGTGCTTTTGGTCGCAGACTCGGCGAAGCCATGGAGGCGTCGATCGTTTGCCGAATACAAGACTTGACTTGCCCCAGACGACCGATGTATTCCGACCACTGTGGGTCGTCTTCGAAACGTCGCTTGAGCACGATCGCGCCGTGGTGTGCGGCGTCGTAAGTCACGGCTGTGTCAGGATGACGCCCAGCGAATAACGCGGCCCCCTTCTTCACGTCACTGCCGCCATCGCTAACGATTTGCCGGGGAATTCCGATCCGTCGCGTGGCTTGTTCCAACTGAGCGTCAACGATCTCGCCGGTGGATTGTTCGACTGGAAGCACGGCGAGGACATGCATGTCCTCGAAACGCAAGGCACGCTGTGGGTAGGGAATGTCACACAAGCGAATCCCCAGAATTACGCATGCTTTC
>CAZUAH010001458.1:0-1040 GCA_964617665.1 uncultured Pirellulaceae bacterium | reverse complement strand
ATCCTCTATTGCGATCCCGACATCGACACCGATACCGGCGACGGTTCGCTGGGTGATCCGTATGGTCGTTATGGCTTCATGCTGTCGGATATGACGTTCGATACGACCAATGGAAACTTTCTGGCCATCAAGCAGGGCACAACAATCGTTGGAAGTGATTGGACGTTGCCTGCAGGAACAAATTCCGCAGATCAACTGACTCACGTAGTATGGTCGGGGTCTGGTGCGTTTGATTCAGAGGATGATCCGACCAGTTTGACAGCACCAACATTTGACGGTGACGGAATAGATACCCCGATTTTCGACGCATGGGGCGGTAACTCGCACCAGCGAAACCACATCAACTTCTACCACTACCGTTTTACAAATGGCGGTGCAACAGCTCAGCTTGTACAGCACTACAACAAATGGTGTTTTAACCACTGCGAGTTTACTGCGTCTGATGGAGGCGGTGCCTCTGGCACGAATCCGTACCGTACCACGTTTCACAATTGCTTCTTTCACGATCTCGGCGGGACCGCTGCCAGAGGAATGGCTTTCGATTCTTGCTACTTCTTAGATCGCGGTACGAGGCAGATGGGGACTGCAATATCGGCATTCGGGGGCGTCAAAGCCCTTGCTTCGCTATCGCGTAACATCATCGATATCGATGGTGGCGGGGCAGTTTCATGCGGGGCGGGGATACACTTTGAAAACAATACTCTAGTGCAGCGAACAAAAGGCACTATTCGTGATGGTATTTGGTTTTCTACGAGCACGTACGCATATACAAGCCACATTTTCAATTCGCTTTTCGTAGGCTTCGAGGCAGCTCTTGATGGCTGGATTGGCACATACGATCTGCCAAATCACCACGGCAACAGCTACTACGACAATGATGCCGATTTCAACGCGATGGATTGGGTACTGATGGGTGATTTTGTACCCGCATCGCCGGGCGGAACCAATAACGAGAAGTTGAGCGAAGACCCGCTTTTGCGGACTGGCGACAAGCCTTCATCGATGGCAACATTTGAAGACAGATTTACCTACTACGGCAT
>CAZUAH010001457.1:0-1042 GCA_964617665.1 uncultured Pirellulaceae bacterium | reverse complement strand
GACTGGGGCGCCCATCACGTCGACATTGCCTGCTGGGCAATCGGCGCCAGCGACACGGGGCCCAGCAAAGTGACGCCGCTCGAGTACGAGATGGCGTGCGAGTACAAGGATGGGCATCCGGTGGTCGACGATCGGTACAACATCGCGACCAAGTTTAAGATCCAAGCCGACATGCCCAACGACGTCGAAATGATCATCACGAACGAAGGTGACAACGGCATTCTGTTCGAGGGCACGGAAGGTCGGTTCTTCGTCAACCGAGGTAAGATCGTTGGAAAGCCTGTCGAGGATCTCAAGGACAATCCGTTGCCGGAAGGAGCGGTCGAAGAGGTCTACGGTGGCAAAGTCAGCGAGAACCATACCGAGAACTTCACCGATTGCATGAAGTCGCGAGAACAACCGATCTCGGATGTCTGGACGCATAACCGCATGCTCGAAATCTGCCATCTCTCGAACATCGCGATGCGTTTGGATCGAGCGGTCAATTGGGACCCGGCCAAGCGAGAGATCGTCGGCGACGACCAGGCAAACTCGTTTCTCGCACGTGAAGGCCGCAAGGGCTACGAAATCGAGATGTAAGGCGTCAGGAGCGAGGAGGTGGCGGAGTTCGACTACCAGCCCACCAAGTGCAAACAGCCCTATCGCATGGTCGTGGTACGCAAGAACATCTCCCGGGAGAAAGGCGAACGACGCTTGATTGACGAAATACGTTACTTCTTCTACATCACCAATGACCGAAAGTCAGTAGCCAGCGAGGTGGTCTTCGGCTGCAACGATCGTTGCGATCAAGAGAACATCATCGCCCAGTTGGGTGGCGGTGTCCGCGCCTTGAAAGCACCGGTCGACAATCTGGTAAGCAATTGGGCCTACATGGTCATGACCTCCCTGGCGTGGACCCTGAAAGCCTGGTCCGCGCTGTGGTTGCCGATCCTCGGGCGATGGCGCAAGCAGCACGCCGACGAACGACACATGTTGCAGCGAATGGAATTCAACGCGGATTTCCGCGGTAGTTAATCGAATGACACTTTTCAGGTTTTACGTG
>CAZUAH010001456.1:0-1043 GCA_964617665.1 uncultured Pirellulaceae bacterium | reverse complement strand
CGAAACAGGCCGCTCAACTCCACATAATCAGCAGCTTCACATAAGGTCCGCACTGGGCGGTTCGCTTCTTGGCAGCAAGCCGCGTCCAGATTTCCAATAGACTTGCCAGTCCTCGCTCGCGCAGGTAGTCGACCGACAGTGCTTGGTGCACTGCTTGACTGGCCGACATGACCCAGGGGCCTTTACTGCTGATACCATGATTGGCTGCCTCTCGCCTGGCCACTCCGAGTTTCTTCAGGTTGCGAATCCGGGTCCGTGGGTTCTTCCACTGCTTCCAGTAGCAACTACGGATGCGGCGGCGGACCCACTTGTCCAGTTTCGTGAAGGGACTCTTCAGCGGCACCATGCGAAAGTAGCCGACCCAGCCCTGGAAATACTCCCGTAGCTCTTGGTACCGGTGCGTCATCGACACGCCGCGATTGCGACGCGTAATTTCGCGGACCCGATCCTTGAACTTGCGAGTATTCTTCGCGCTGACGCGAATCTGGCTGCCGTAGCCCACAAACATGAAGCCGAGAAACTCGACTCCGTCCGTACTGCAAACGTGGCTCTTCTGGTGATTGACCACCAGCTTCAGTTTTCGCGTCAGGTATCGTTCCACCGAATTAAAGACACGGCGGGCGGCTTCGCTGGTCCTGGTGAAGATCATGAAGTCGTCCGCGTAACGTACGAAATGCAGGCCTCGACGTTCCAGTTCCTTGTCGAAGTCATCCAACAGGATGTTGGCCAACAAGGGTGAAAGTGGGCTGCCTTGCATCGTGCCCTCGATCGATGGTTGCAGGTCGACGCCGTCCATCACACCTGCTCGTAGGTACCGACCGATCAAACGGAGCAATCGCTTGTCGTGGACTTTCCGCGTTACTCTTGCGAGCAACACGTCGTGTTGGATTCTGTCGAAAAATTTCGATAGGTCCATGTCTACGCAGTGGCGATAGCCGCTCCGGATGGTCGATTGGATTTGGAGTACTGCTTGTTCGGCAGAACGTTCTGGACGGAAACCGAAACTCCAATCCGAAAATTCCGGGTCGAAGATCGGCGTGAGG
>CAZUAH010001455.1:0-1045 GCA_964617665.1 uncultured Pirellulaceae bacterium | reverse complement strand
GCCGAAAATCTGTTTCACCAACGGCACGAGGCCGTTGGGGTCTAGCAGCCTCACATAAAGTGGCGCTGTCCTATTAGTGAGGCTTCCGGAAATCTATGCGCCAACTCAACTTGGACACGTACCACACCCCATCTCGAACTAGGCAAGGCCCGTCGGTAGTTGCCAGCGGGTCTTCCTCCTTTCGTCCACATATTGCTAAACTTGGGAGCGTTGGCGTGGGGCGGGGCAGCGGAAATGCCTTTCAGAATCCTTTTCCTGATGGAGAAACTGCAGTGAGCGAGGGGTCATGGGGGCAAGGCATTGTTGCGATTGGCGTTTGGCGTCTGCGGAGAATCCACTTTCTATTGACGGCGACGTTTCTGTGGGCTGCTGTCCTCAGCCTTTCGGCTGTCAATGCCTTGGCTGGGGACACCGTCGAGTTCCTCGCCGGCTCGACAGTGGCTGGCAAAGTGGTTGAGATCCGCAAAGATCAAAGAGAATTCGACATCGAAGTCTCGATCGGCGGTCGGACATTCGTGCGGACGTATCCCTACGGCAAGGTGCACGCGGTGACGCTGAACGGCAAACGCTACGAGCTGAACGAGCGACCGGGTGGTACAGGTGACTCGCACGCTGGATCATCGGCAGGAAATCCAGAGGGTACTGCAGGATCCACGGTTGGAGTTGAACGTTCGCGAGAAGAGGTGGTCAAACTAATCGAGACTGTGGGGCGCACGCCGCCTGAGTGGTTCGACTCCGTCGCGTTGGAGTTTCCGCGCACACTGGACCTCTCTTGGCCAGACCCAGGCAAGAAAGAATGGAACAGCAGGAAGTACATTGGCCAGTACGTTTGGGAGGTCATCAATCCGAATCGCAGCAAATGGCGTGAGGGTATCAAGTTCCTCCATCATGTGGTGGCTGTGAACGAGAACAATCGTGCCGCTCAAAGGAAGGCATTGAACCAACTGGGAACCCTGTACTGCAGCTTGATGGAGGACTGGCCGCGCGCGGCATTCTGGTGGCGACTGGCGGGCAGCGGTACCAGCGGCGGAATGGGGCAGGGCGG
>CAZUAH010001454.1:0-1045 GCA_964617665.1 uncultured Pirellulaceae bacterium | reverse complement strand
TGAACGTCACTTCGTCGCCCTCCTTTGCCTCGATCCACGCGCCGACGCGTGTCCCACGCCAATCCTCATGGTCCTTGTCTGCGCCGACGCCGATGCCGGCGCCGATCACTTCGGTGTATTCGCCCGGCGCGAGACGGCAGGCGAAAATCTGCGGGATCGTTGTCCAATCCGTCGAAGAGATCTTGACGACCGTGCCTTTCGCATCACGGGCCATGTGGCGGCCGGACTGATTCCACGTCAGCGCGCGGAACACTACCGCGTTCTTTCCCGCGTTGTGGAAAAGGATGCGCGACTTCAGCGGCGTGCCGAGCCGGTGCTGCTCCGCACGAGGATCCAGCAGCCATGCCGCGCGCAGGCCATTCGGCTGTGCCTCGCCCCACGGTGCGTCTTCCAGTTCTGCAGGCAACGGCTGGCCGGTCCGAATGATCTCCGCAATGCTAAACCGCGTCAGGTCCTCCGCCCACTCTGGCAGGCTGGAGTAAACGGCCGTCACATCGTCGAGCAGCGTGACCGCATCCGCCTGAGTCCAGTCGCGCGATATGTCAATTCGCTTGAGTAGTTTTGCGAGTTTCGGCGCTCGCTCGTCTGTCGGGTTATGCTTAATAAAGTTCGACGCTGCAGCGGCAAGCGACCCAAGTGCCCCACCGGGGATTTTGCCATTTATGCGGGCGCTGTCCTGCCATTTCTTGAAAAGCGACTGCGCAGATTCGTCTTTCGGCTGTGGCTGGCCCGCCGCCACGGCTGCGCTCGTCTCGCCGGTGACGAGCTTGCCCGTCCATGCTCCTGCCGGTGCCTGATCAACCTGCATGTGCGCGACCATGGTCTGATGCGTGTCCTTGAGCGCGCCTTCCGCGAGGATTGACCCCATGGTGCGTCCGTCCGAACTCGTTGCGTCGGGCGAGAGCATGAACACGAACGCGACCTCGCGAGGCTGGAGCGTTAGATCGCCTAGTTTGGGCTCCCCGGCCCGTAATCCCATCATGGTTTTACCGTAGCGTTTGACATACAGCACACGGGTCTGCGGCGCTGCGGTGGAGTCGGTGAG
>CAZUAH010001453.1:0-1046 GCA_964617665.1 uncultured Pirellulaceae bacterium | reverse complement strand
GTTGTCGCTGCCGCCTTATTCGTGGAGAACAGACATGCGGGACTTGTGTGCAAAACTGGTCGTCGTTGCAGGTGTGGTACTGACGTTAAACGCGTTGATACGGACCGTAGCGTCGGCGATTTATCTCTTCGAAATCCTTGCCGAAGAAAATCGCTATGTCACTTGGACGTACTACGTATGGACTCCGACGAGTATTGTGCACTACTGGTTAGTCGCGATTGCCCTCATTCTGATTGGCTTTGCGTTGTTGTCGAAACCCGGCAAGTGACGTTTCGTAGTCTCTCTGCGTCGCCCTCCCGCGTCCAAACCCCGGGGCGTGTCGATCCTCGTCCTCGGTGTTCGTTCGCATATCGGTTTCTCTCGCATCTCCGCTCTGTATCTGGTAGGCTGGGCAAGTACACATCTCCTTGCGACACCGTGTCGCACATACTTCTGTTGGCGGATCTTGTGTGAGCAATCAGCAATCCGACTCCCCGAAGAAGCTTCCGCAGTTCTCAATGGCGCGACTGCTAGTTACTGTCGTGTCCATAGCATTGGTTTCCTGGGCGATGACGTCCTTCAGGAACATCACTGGACATTCGTGGTGGATTGCTGGTTCATTGTGGACGTTGCTTGCGGTCGCGTTGAGTCTCCCTACTCTTTTTGGGAGCCGCAAAGACGCGCTTACCGCGTGTGGTGTACTCTACCCATTCGCGCTGTCAATGGGGATTGCGCCATGGACGGTCTTTGTTGTTTTGCCAGTCACCCTCGCCATTGGCTTGGGCATTGAAACCATGATGAAGACGTCGAGAGCGGACACTCCCTAGTCACCGTTTGCGAGCAAACCGCCAACAGCGCATGCCCGCTAGGCCGCCTTCGGCGGACGCCTTGGTTTTTCATTCAAACGGCCCGCGTGTTATGCTGGTCTTCGGCTGCTCGACGTTTTCCGCTTCGTTCGGGGCGGCCTCGGGCATGCGAACCCGTTGGGCGATCTCGCGTGATGACCTTCCACGTCGACTGTGACTGTGGCGCAAGAATCTCGGTGTCAGCTGCGATGGCTGGCTCAC
>CAZUAH010001452.1:0-1046 GCA_964617665.1 uncultured Pirellulaceae bacterium | reverse complement strand
TGCGGTGTTTTTGTTTAAGCAAGATATGAACACCGTTTCAGGATTCGTTCGATGAACCCAACCAATGCCTGCCCCGAATGCGGTACGCCGCTAGCACCAGACGCTCCTAAAGGTCTGTGCCCAGCGTGTTTACTGCGCGGGGGCAGGAACAGCGAGCCCCTGCAATCATCGGGCGAGGCTGACGAAAACGGGGCGGCAACCGCGGGTTTCGTCCCACCGCCGCCGGAAGAAATCGCTCAGCATTTTCCGCAACTCGATATCACCGAGTTGCTGGGCCAAGGCGGAATGGGCGCGGTCTACAAGGCTCGGCAGACATTGCTTGATCGCACCGTCGCCTTAAAAATTCTCCCGCCGACGACGGGGACAGATCCTTCCTTTGCCGAGCGATTCACCCGCGAAGCCAAAGCCATGGCCAGGCTGGCTCACACGAACATCGTGATCGTCTTTGAATTCGGGGAAGTCGAAGGGCTGTACTACCTGATCATGGAATACGTTGACGGCGTGAACCTGCGCGAGGCAATCCTGGCGGGGCAGGTCACGCCCGCCGAAGCCCTGGCTGTGGTGCCACAAATCTGCGACGCGCTGCAGTACGCGCATGAAGAGGGCATCGTCCACCGCGACATCAAGCCGGAAAACGTGCTCTTGGACAAGAAAGGCCGCGTCAAAATCGCAGACTTTGGGCTGGCCAAGCTGCTGGGCCGCTCGCCCATCGAGATCACGCTCACCGCGTCACAGCAGGTCATGGGCACGCTTCACTACATGGCCCCCGAGCAATTGGAAAAGCCGCTGTCGGTCGATCACCGCGCCGACATATATTCGTTGGGCGTGGTCTTCTACGAACTGTTGACGGGCGAATTGCCTTTGGGCCGGTTCAAGCTTCCATCGGAGAAGGCCCGTCTGGACGCGCGGCTCGACGAAGTCGTACTGAAAACACTGGAGCGCGAACCCGAGCAGCGTTACCAGCAGGCGAGTGACGTAAAAGTGGATGTGGAGACGATCTCGCGCGACCATCGCCCTGCTCCGCCGCGCGAGCAACCGGCGGCCCC
>CAZUAH010001451.1:0-1048 GCA_964617665.1 uncultured Pirellulaceae bacterium | reverse complement strand
TAGCAGACGAGCATTACAAGACAAGTCATGAAAGAGAGAACGTGTTGAAACGCTTGGAGGACGCATGGTCGAGAATAGAGAAAGGTAAAGGGTCTCCCTCTGCCCGAGCGTATCCTGCAGAGGAATTGAGAGTCCTACGGGCGATTCCTGCAGGCAAACGAACTCATGTAGAAATCAAGAAAATAGAGACGAGAGACACCGTCGAACAGGCTCGTTGCAGCCGACGTGCTCCCCGTATGATTGTTCGACCGTTACTGAAGCCGACAACCCCTTCGATTGTTCAAGCCATCGGCCTACAGTAATCGACTCCGCCTCAAACGACGGACTTGCATGGATTCTCTCGTCGGAAGTAACATGCCCCATCTTTTCGGAGTTAGATCATGCAGTCGCAGGTACTAATCGGTGGATTGATCTTTCTGATGGCAACCAGCTTGATTGCTGAGGAGCCTGCCAAACAAGACGTCCTCAACAGGGATATCGCTGGAATCCAGGGGACTTGGCGGATCGTCACCCTCGAAGCGGACGGCCAAAAGGCTCCCGGGGAGATCGTCGCGGTGTTGAAACTCATCTTCAAGGACGACACGCTCAGCTTCAAGCCGGGCGAACCTGGCTATTCGAATTACCGCTTCAAACTTGACCCAACGACCAAGCCAGCCAGTTTTGACATGACGCATGCCGACGGCTCGGAGAAAGGCAAGACCCAAGTGGGCATCTACTCGTTGACGGGTGACCGGCTCCTTATCTGCTTTAGAGAGGGCAAAGAGCGCCCGAAAGAGCTGACGGCTAAGGCCAAGTCCGGGCAGGCGATGTATACCTTGGAGCGGGAGAGGCCCTGAGTTGGTCATTGCAGCGCGAGTAACGTGACCGACGAAATCGGCTAAAGGGCGGCCATTTCTGACCGCCCTCCCCACATCACCACAGCACTCGGGGCCGCATGGGGCAAGTAATCGCCAGCGCACACCCTCTTCCCGTCCCTATGACGCGTTCAGCTGAAACTCGTGTTCGGTGTTGACCATGCGTTGGGCAAGGTGTGATGGCTGCTGGCTTC
>CAZUAH010001450.1:0-1049 GCA_964617665.1 uncultured Pirellulaceae bacterium | reverse complement strand
GCCTGCTGTGGAAGCTCGCCAGCAACAAGAAGGCCCGCAAGGTCCGCAAGGCCGTCCGCATCCAGAAGCTCCAGGCCAAGGCCGCCGAGCTCGCTGCCGCCAAGGCCTGATCCCCGCTCTCCATCCCACCTGGGAGTCACCCATGCCCCGCGCCCTGGTCCCCATCGTCCTCGCCCTTGCCTGGCTCGCCAGCCTGGCCTTCCTCGGTGTGGCCTGGGGCGCGGAGCCCGACCCCGCCACCGTGCTGACCATGCCCGGTTCGGGGGGAGCGATCTCCCTGAACCTGGGCGACCTGACCTTCCCAGGAGCCGTGCTGCTCGGCTTCTGGATGCTCGCCCGCGCCTTGCCCGTCGCGCTGCGCTCATGGACCCCGACCCTCCGTGTCGAGCTGGTCCACCTCGACCGCGACGACGACGACGACCACCGCTGACCCTCGACTCCATCTCCACCCATCCCCAAGAGGCCCACCATGTCCCTCGCCGGCACCTTCCTCGCCCACACCGCCCTGCTCGGCGCCCTGGCCACCCCTGGCAACACCAACCAGACCGGCACCGCCTGGGCCATCCTCGAGTCCACCACCGACGACGTGGAGGCCGCAGAGCAGAAGTACGCCGTCTCCATCCACCTCGCCCAGATCGGGGCGGGCACCGTCCGCGCCCTCGTCGTCACCTCCCACGACGGCATCAAGTGGTGCGTGGCCGCCGCGTCCTCCGTCCTCACCGAAGACGGTGACGAGATCTACGAGGTGCTCGAGCCCACCCGGTTGCTGCGCCACGTCGCCGTGATCACCGTGCTCACCGGCACACCCAAGCCCAGCCACGTCTACGCCGCCAGCCTGCTCTCCAACGGCCGCGTGCGCTTCATCCGCACCAACAAGACCGTGGACCTGGCCCTGGCCGTGGTCGACGCCAACGTGGAGCAGAGCGCCAAGAACGGCCGCGCCACCGTGCTCGACGCCGCCAGCCAGGTGGACGTGAGCTTCGCGATCCCCTGGGCCAACATCGCCTACACCGTGGCCGTCACCCCCGAGGACGAGGCCGTGAGCTGCT
>CAZUAH010001449.1:0-1049 GCA_964617665.1 uncultured Pirellulaceae bacterium | reverse complement strand
CGTTCAACAACTGGTGTACCGCCGTGTCGGTGGCCAAGAACGGTAGCCCATTGAGCAGGGGGAAACCTTTCAGCGTGAGATAACGTTGTTCTCGCATGCCGGTGGTGCAAAGCGCCGCTTCGTGTACCAACTGCAAGGCCAGACGAGGCTCCATGCGGGGCGTGGGCCGCCCGGTCCATCCTCGCAACAGATCCCAAGTGCCTAGACGGAGATGTTCGGGCACCAGCAGCCACAAGCCGACCATGTTGTCGCTGATTTTATCGGCCAGCAACTGCCGCACGCCCCGTTCGATGCTGAGCGGGTCACCGTCGATCGGTCGGGCCACGTTACTGGTGATTTGGACTTGGATTTTTTCCGGCTTCGTCGAGGGACGGCACTTATGCAGTTTTTTTTTGCAGGCCGTATTGTTGGATCACACGCTGGACACTGCGGATGCTAATGACGAAGCCGGCTTGTTGGAGTTTTTGCGCAATGACTTCGGGCGAGGCATCCGGATCGAGAAAGCGATGGCGAATCACTTGACGAACCAATTCGCCCGTACGCCGATAATTGGTCTTGGGCCCGCGTTTTTTGCTGCGCAAAGCATCGGAGCCAAACTCCAAGAACGCATTGCGCAGTTGGAAATAGCGGGCATAAGTCAAGCCGTACTTCGCGGCGGCCTTCGTGGGTCCGAGTCCTTCACACTGGCCTTCAATGAGCATGGACAATTTGCGAGTCACTTCATCATTCTGGGGAACGACGATGGAACCGGCTTCACCGACAAGTTCTCGACTCTCCAGTTCAAAGTGCATGAGCCACCCTCCTGATAGCACGCGACGCAGCCAATAGGAAAACGTGTCGGCATGATATCACGGAAGGGCAGAAACATCAATTAAACTATGGCGCACAAATCTGGCTATTTCCGCGCTGCCATCGGGAAATGTCAGGGATTTGGCTCCTATCCCCGAGTTTAAGCGTCACATTTAATTAAATGTATCCTGGCGGCTACTTCCGGCACTCAGGTAACCTGATGACGAAAGGTAAAATGAACAAGCCTCAGAAAATCGCTG
>CAZUAH010001448.1:0-1050 GCA_964617665.1 uncultured Pirellulaceae bacterium | reverse complement strand
GCCGCCGCTTTGATCGGCCCGGTGCCTGGATGGCACCCCAGAGCGCCAAGGAAGCGTGGCGGCCTTTCGGCCTGGGACCCGGTGGGCGTTTCGGCTAGTTTTCCGTCGGATTAGCCACTGGGGCAGATCGCAACCCACGCGGGACGTTAGAGAAAGAAACTCCGTGAGTTCTCTCGCCTTCGACATGGTTGGCGCGGTACAATAACTGCCATGAATACGATCACCATCGAAAACAACCAAGCGGAAATGCTGGGTCGGGCGATAGACTGTCACGAAAGCGGGCTGACGCTGGATGTCGCTCGCTTTATCGTGTCCTTGGAACTAGCCAAGGATGACGAGCGACGCATGAATGAACTGGCGCAGAAGGCCAGAAAAGGCCATCTGACGGAGGCAGAAGACGCCGAGCTTGAAGAATTCCGTCGTTTCGGCCGCTTGATGGAGATGCTGAAGTTGAAGTCGCGAAAGGTGCTTCAGTCGAAGTGACGAGATGATGGATGAGACGCTGCGTCAGTTCGTACAAGACCGCGCCAACGGCGTCTGCGAATATTGCCACTTTCCTGAAACGCACTCATTCAATCCGTTTCAGGTCGATCACATCATCGCGGACAAACACGATGGTCCGACGGTTGAGTGGAACCTAGCCTGGAGTTGCTTCTACTGCAACACGTACAAAGGTCCCAACGTGGCCGGCTGGGACGCCGGGGAGGATGCCATCGTCCGGCTGTATCATCCTCGCAAAGATGCATGGTCGGATCACTTCGAGTGGAACGGTTCCATCCTGATTGGGGAGACGCAACTTGGCCGCGTCACGATCAACGTGTTGCGGATCAATCACGCAGACGCCGTAGCGGTCCGACGCGCGTTGCTCGACTTCGGCTATCGTCTGTAGCACGTAAGAACAGAGGCGTCATCCCGCGTACCGGGCTAGCCCAAGAGTCGCACATCGCAGCGATGGGAAGAGAATGGGGCGGGAATCGTCTCCGGAAACGACTCCCGCCCCAATAGCGTTCGGCCCCAGATTTGCTAGTCCAAATTCCTTCTTCTTTGGCA
>CAZUAH010001447.1:0-1054 GCA_964617665.1 uncultured Pirellulaceae bacterium | reverse complement strand
CGGCGGCAAACTGCCCGTTTCGTACGGCACGGGCGGGTGGGCCACCAAGTACAACGTGCCCATGTCCAAGTCTCATCCGGAGATCATCGAATACACGCTCTCGATTCCGATGAATGATGGCTCCTTTGCCTCGTTCGCCGAAGCAGAGCAAGTGGCCCGCGACCTCACATTCCACCCGGAACAGGTGGACGAGTCCGAGGTCCTCTTCCAGATTGCGCCCGATCCGATGGAAGGCGAGACGAGCCTATCAGGTGAGTGGCCGGGCGCGGAGAAAGCAGACATTGCTGCATTCCGGCCGAAGGGCGTTGCGCGTGTGTTTGTACTCGGCCCTTGCGCCGACGTATTGCGTGGAGCCGCGGCGAAACTGATTCGTCCGTTGGAGTTCATTCGGCTGGGCCGCCGCATTGGCCAGGCTGCGGCAAAGAAGGCCAAGAGCATTTCGGCGCTGACGGGTGTCCGTGTTCCAGGTGCGACTTCGCCACAGGCGGTATCCGGCGATGTAGGCGAGGCTCTGGTCGGACTGCGGCCCACCGAACAGAATGTGCCGACTCTTTGCGCCGAAGATGGCTCCATCCCCGTCCTTGGCCAGTACGACGTGGTCGTCGTGGGTGGTGGCACCGGCGGTGCACCTGCGGGCATTGCTGCCGCACGACAGGGTGCGAAGACACTCGTGGTCGAGTATCTGCACGGCCTCGGCGGCGTGGGCACGACGGGGCTGATCGGCATCTACTGCGCCGGGTATCGCAAAGGTTTCACCGAGGAGACGGAAGCTGGAATCAAGAAGATCGGCGCGCCGTCTTATGTGATCGGCAAGAAGGAATGGTGGCGCAGCGAGATTCGTAAAGCCGGCGGCGATATCTGGTTCGGCACCCTGGGTTGTGGCGCACTGGTCGAGAACGGCAGGGTCAAAGGCGCGGTAGTAGCGACGCCCCAGGGCCGCGGTGCGGTGCTCTGCCATACGGTCATCGACGGCACTGGCCACGCGGATGTTGCAGCCGCGGCGTGAGCGTACACCAGAACGGTAGAGGGGGAGGCGCGCGCTTTGCTGAAGGAG
>CAZUAH010001446.1:0-1059 GCA_964617665.1 uncultured Pirellulaceae bacterium | reverse complement strand
CCGCGTAGTTCAACAGGTTGCGCAGCAGTCGCTCGGCCACGGGATTGGCGCCGAGGTTTTCGCGGATCAGCAGGGTGTTCAGGATAAACCGTCCGTCGCCTGATTTGTAGACGGCCAGCATCAGTCCCGACGAGTAATCTTGCGATGCCTTGATCGCTCCGGCCACGGCTTCAGCCGGTGGGTCCTGACCGGCCAGCACCGTATCGGGAATGATCTCACGGTAAAACGTGTAATCCATCAGCCCGCCGGCGGGCAGGCCGTCGAAGATCGGATGACGCTTCGCCCACTCGTCCTTCAGATAGAGCCAGCCGCGAATCGGCGATGCGGTGCCCTTGTTTGCCAGGGGCAGCCAGCCAAGCGATTGATCGCCCTTTCTCAAGACATCCGGCGACAGAAACACGGCCGTTGCTCCACGCTCGACTCGCAGCCACAGCTCCTCAAACGCCGACGGCGTCTTCGAGACGAGAATCACCTCGTGCTGCGACGGTTCGCCCGCGGCAAGCGCCCGGCAGCGAATGCCGTGATCGCCGAGCCACCGTGCCAACTCGGCGTCATCGCCGGCCAGCACGACGTCCGTTCTCACCGTCGGCATCTCGGCTGGGTCGTCAACATAGAACTCTGTTTCCCCACCCGTCGCCGCGCCACCGCGATCGAACGAGGCTAGGAACCGATACCGGCCCGACGGGCCATCCACCACAACGTCGTCCGCGAAGATGGGCAAAGCGAAAGGCGATTCCTTCCCGATGGTCACGTTCACCGTTTTCTGGAAGATGCGCTGGTGCTGCGGACCCACGACCAGCAGTCGGACCGGATATTCGCCAGGTACCAGCGCGTCTTCGTTGGCCAACACTGCCTCGAAGCGAATACGCGTGCCGCGATAGACGTTCACCGGCTCGGCGAACAAGCACAACCGCAACGGCGCGAAGCCCTCGAACATCGCGTCCACCGTGCCGGGTTTCAGCTCGCGAAACGTGGTCGTCAGCCCTTCGCCGCAACTGACGTGATCGTTCATGCCGGTGAGGCTGTAACCGACAATGTTCGGGTTGGAGCGGATCGCGT
>CAZUAH010001445.1:0-1060 GCA_964617665.1 uncultured Pirellulaceae bacterium | reverse complement strand
CGATAGGCCCCCTCGTTATCGCCGTGATCGCTCGAAAAGATGACCACGGTATTTTCTTCCTGCCCCGTCTCCTTAATCGCATCGAGCACCACTCTGATTTCAGCATCCACGATTTCCGTCATCCGCGCATACATCCAGCGGCTCAGTCGCCAGTTGTCTTCCGTGATGTTTTTCTTATTATCCAGCGTAATCTGTTTCATCGCCTGATAAGCCGCCGGTTCATCCGGCTGCGGCTCAAAATTTGGGAGCAACGGCGGACACTGGTCGCTTTCGTAAAAATCCGGAATGGTTGCCGCCTTGGCTCTTAGCTCCTCAACCAGCGCGTGCGGTTTCCCGAGATCCGTTCGGAAGAAGTAACAGATGTCGTGCGGGTTGATGTAAGAGAGCACCAGGTAGTAGGGTTTGTCGTGCTTGCGCTTAATAAACTCGACCGCATCTTCGGAGAGATCCATTTTGCGCCCTGTACTCATCACCTCAAAACCCAACACATCCGGATAAAGTTCTTTGGGCAGGTGTGTTTTGCCACCAAACGCGGTGTGGTAACCCGCTTTTTTCAATTGCGCCGAGATATTGGTCTCTTCGTAATTGTGTTCTCCATTAAATCTAAGGACGCTCGAGTTGCGCCGGATGCCGTGCGAATCGGGTAACCAGCCGGTCATCATCGAGGTACGCGCCGGAACACAAACCGGATTCGGCGTGTAGGCTTTTTCGAAACGCACCCCGTTCGCCGCCAAATAATCCACTGCCGGCGTTTTCAGGTACTTATTTCCGGTGCAGCTCATCATCGTTGCACTCTGCTGGTCGGTGAAGATGTAAATAATATTCGGGCGCCGTGCTTCATTCCCTTGCGCCCGTGCCGTAGCCGAGGCGGCCAGCAAAAGTGATAACAGAAGTGCTCGTCTCATGAGTGTGCCTTCCCTCTTTGGTAACACTTCATCCGAATCGCGTCACTTCGTGTCTTCGTGGTAGCTACCGTCGCCAGACGGTGGGTCTCATCAATGGCCGACGCTCTGGGGACCGTCGTTCATGATACACCTTTTGCGCAAGTCGTTTACTGGAA
>CAZUAH010001444.1:0-1061 GCA_964617665.1 uncultured Pirellulaceae bacterium | reverse complement strand
ACGGTATCACGGACATTCGCGAGTTCTACAAGAACGACGTGCGGTTCCTGCATCAGTTTTGAAGAAGGGGATGCGGGATGCGGGATCCGGGTGTCGAGATTCGAGGTACGGGATTCGAGTATGCAAGTCTCGCGTCTTGGCATGTGGGTACGGAAACTCGTATCCCGTATCCCGTATCCCGTATCCCGTATCCCGTATCCCGCATCCCGTATCCCGTATCCCGATACATTCTTTACGTTTAGCAACCTCTAACCGCCCAGACCCACGCCCATGTTAGTCTCCTGGAATTGGCTGAAAGACTACGTCGCTCTGGACATGTCGCACGACGAATTGGCCGAGCGGCTTTCCATGTCTGGCCTGAATCACGAAGGTACAAAGACCGTCGGTGATGATCTGCAATTCGATTTGGAGGTCACCAGCAACCGCCCCGACTGCCTGGGCCATATCGGCGTGGCACGGGAAATCGCCGTGCTGTGGAATCGTGAATTGAAAACGCCGACTGCTGCGCCGACCGACGGCGGACCCGAAGTGACGGATCTGACCAAGGTCGCCGTCCAATGCCCGGAACTATGCTACCGCTACACGGCACGAGTGATCCGCGGCGTGAAGATCGGTCCTAGTCCTGCTTGGTTGGCCGACCGTCTGGCTGCGTTGGACATTCCAGCCATCAACAATGTGGCCGACATCACCAACTTTGTGATGATGGAATGCGGCCAGCCGCTGCACGCGTTCGACTTTGCCAAGCTGAACGGACCGGAGATCATTGTTCGCGAAGCTCGGCCGGGCGAGCAGTTCGAGGCGATCAACCACAAACTCTACGAGTTGGAACTGGGCATGTGCGTGATCGCCGACGCCAGTCGTGCTGTGGCACTTGGTGGCGTGATGGGCGGGGCGGACACCGAAGTTTCGGACGATACGGTGGACGTGCTGATCGAAGCGGCGGATTTTGCTCCGCTTTCGATTCGCACCACGGCTCGCAAACTGGTGCTGCACAGCCCGTCGTCCTATCGCTTCGAGCGTCGCGTGGATCCGCTGGGCGTCGATTGGGCCAGCCGTCGATG
>CAZUAH010001443.1:0-1067 GCA_964617665.1 uncultured Pirellulaceae bacterium | reverse complement strand
CGTATTCGTTGCACTGCAGCGAGCACCCGCAACGTTCGGATACAAAGACGATGTCGCCGTTGGCGGCGTACGTAGGATCCAGATCGCTCCATTGGCCATCGGTGATTTGACGCAAGTCCTTTCCATCGACGCCGATCTCGTAGATGTGAATTGGTTCCACGGAACGTCGCAGGTCGTAGTTCGTTCGCCGATCGCGCCAGCCTTCGGGCGGCTCGCTGCTTTTGGCTCTTGCGTATCCAAACACGATTCTCTGGGCGTCCCAACGAAGATCCATGCCGTGAACATGTCCGGGCCCGAGTGCACCGCGGATCACATTTTGCACTCGCGGTGGCACATCCGGCCCCTCGAACGCAAGTGTGCAAATGTCCCCGCCGGGACGCGAAACCCAGGGCATGTGGTTTAGGCAAACGTCAGGATAAGTCTCTTGCGTGAACCGTTTGACGAAGACCAGTCGGTTGAAATCCAACAAAGGATTGGCGAAGGCCAGCCGCCTGATTGTCCAGCGGGTCTTGAAATACACCGCTTGTTGTGCCTCGTCCGGTGCGTCGCGAGGCATCTTTGCGAGCTGTTCGGCGATTTCATCCAGTTCGCGTTTTGCTGTACGCGTGTCGACGCCCTCTGTTCGCAAATCAGCAGCCAGCATCCGTCCACGTTCCAGGAAATACTTCGTCGGGTAGGGTTCGTCGGGCTTGACGATCGCATGAGGCTTGACCGTGGACCACTGGCTGACGCTGCTCTGATCCGCAGGTTTTCTTAAGGCGATATTTTTCTGTGGGTCTGCCGTGCCGAAGACTTCGACTTCGTCAAGATGAAACCAAATGGGCGCGTCGCTTCGGACCTGCAGACGCACGAAGCGAGTGGTCACAGGCGGCTTGAATGCGATGGTCAGCGGTTCGCCGCGTCCGACACCACCGAAGAATTTTCCCTGGTTGTCATATCGTGTAGTCCAGTCCTGGCCGTTGTCGGAGATAAGGATGAGCAGATTGTCGGCGTTGTGGAGACCGGGCGCGTAGTCAAGGCGATTGTAGACGACTATTCGGCCAATCCGTTGTGGCTGCTCCAAGTCT
>CAZUAH010001442.1:0-1074 GCA_964617665.1 uncultured Pirellulaceae bacterium | reverse complement strand
AAGCTAGGCAAGAACGAGCCTTGGTGACGACACAATTCCCGGTTGCGGCACTAGATAGGTTGCCATTCTGTTAGACCATAATCTCGTTTAACCCGAAGCCAGAGGCGATGGCGGTCCAAAAGATGGGGCGTCTACACGTCGCGCTCGCCGTCGCCTCCGGCTTCGGGTTAAACAAAAAGAGGGAAGGAGAATAGACATGCAGCGGTTGCCCCGAGAAACGCGGCAAGTTGAGCCTGAATCTACACGCAACCCGTCGGACCGAACGTCGCGCGGGTCTCGACGAAGATTTCTGAAAACGTCGGCCGTCGCGATGGGCGCGACCATGACGGGAAGCTTGGCGCCCAGTCGCAGTGTCCACGCTTTCGGGAGCGACATGTTGAATGTCGGTCTGATCGGTTGCGGTCCTCGCGGCAGCGGAGCGGCGGTCAATGCACTGAATGCCGACAAGAACGCCCGGCTGGTGGCAATGGCTGACGTCTTCCCCGAAATCATCAAGGCCAGCCGGAAGAATATCAAGAACGCCAAGGGCGACCAAGTGGCCGTGGACGACGATCATTGCTTCACCGGCTTCGATGGTTACCAGAAGGTGATCGAAAGCGACGTAGACGTTGTGCTGATTGCCCTGCCGACCCACTTCCACCCGATCTATCTGAAGGCTTGCGTCGAAGCGGGCAAACACGTGTTCTGCGAGAAGACCCACGCCGTCGATGCGCCGGGTGTGCATACGGTGCTGGCTGCCGGAGAATTGGCCAGGGAAAAGGGGCTGAGCATTGTGTCGGGCCTCGCGTGGCGGTACCACACCGGCGTGCGCGAAACGATGAATCGCGTGCTGGACGGTGCCATTGGCGATATGGTTTCGCTTGTCGAGACGTGCAATACGGGCAGCCTCCGCTCGCGAGCCCGCCGACCTGAATGGTCGGAGATGGAATACCAAATCCGCGATTGGTTCAATTTCTTCTGGCTCTCTTGTGACCTGCCCGGATTAAATCTTGTGCACGATCTGGACAAAGCCTCTTGGGCGATGCGCGACGAGCCGCCGCTCAGGGCATGGGGCATGGGCGGACGCCAAACCCG
>CAZUAH010001441.1:0-1075 GCA_964617665.1 uncultured Pirellulaceae bacterium | reverse complement strand
ATTTAAGTGGACTCCTGGGCGGCTTGTACGTCTTGCGCGTAACCTGCTTATCAAAAAGCGTCGGTGTCCGTTCCACGGCTGATTCTCACTTGCAAAGGTATGTATTCGACCCAATCGGAACTCGCCATCAACTTACGATCTTTGCAGGACACCATCTTAAAGGTCAAGCCGGGGCCGCGATCATCCCACCGCACGCGGTGATCGAAGGTCGTGCGTGGCGAGTAAAGGATAGGAAATTTGATTTCCCAGCCACAGAGTTGATCGTACCAGGAGCAAATGGTGATTCAAGGGGGCAGGGACCCAAGCGAAGAAAAAGGGGCAAGCGCATTTAACGGCCTGCTCGGGCCTTTCCTGAAGTCGGTGGGTCACGCAAGGGATTTCGCTACCGGTCCGCGTCATCGCGTTTAATCGCCTTGCCCTCGTTGCACCAGGCCGTGACGGATACACGGCGGTGGCATATTCTACTCGAATCTGTCGTGCCATAATACGGGCACGCATGCCTATAGGACGGGTAAGACAGTTTCCGCTGCTCGGCAAGGAAACGACAATGAAGTGAGTTCTCATCCCGTTTATCCTGTGATCCCGTCAGCATTCCCGAGAAGCGCAAGAGTTGTGGACAGGATGACAGGATCAACAAGATGAGGCAGATGCGATATCCTGTCCATCCTGTAGTCCTGTCAAGTTGGTGTTCTGATGCTGGCAGATATCCCGTTCATCACAGCCTGAAGGAGGCAATCATGCAACATGAAGAACTCACGAAGCAGATCATTGGCTGCGCTTACCGTGTCTACAACACGATGGGATTCGGTTTTCTTGAATCCGTCTACGAGAAGTGCATGATGATCGAGCTGAAGAAGGCGGGGCTGAAGGCAAAATCGCAGCACCCGATCACTGTGTATTACGAAGATGAGGTCGTTGGCGAGTTTGTGGCCGATCTTGTCGTCGAGGAGGAGGTCATCGTGGAACTCAAGTCGGTGCGGCGAATCGTGCAAGCTCACGAAGTTCAACTCGTGAATTACCTTGTCGCCACACGGACCGATGTAGGCCTACTCCTGAATTTCGGCGAGCAGAAAGT
>CAZUAH010001440.1:0-1076 GCA_964617665.1 uncultured Pirellulaceae bacterium | reverse complement strand
GCGCTACCGATGTTGTTATAACGCAGGTGGTTGCCGGCAAAGCTTCCGCCGACGTTACCCGGCCCACGGTCTACACCAATTACCAGGTTGGCCGGAGCAGCCGTGTTCCAACGGAGCGACCAGCCATAGCGGGCATCGTTCGTCAGCGTGATGTCCGGAAGGTCGATCATATATAGATCGTCATCATTATACGTACCGGGGAACACACCCGTTCCGGTAAAGACCAGCTCGGGATCCGGGAAGGTGGTGGCCACATCCGTTGTGGTTAGCGAGCCCAACGGCGTGTTGATCTTCCACAGCTCCAGCTTCAACAAGGCACCGGTCGGAATGACCGGGGCCGTATCTGTCGACATGTTGAGCAGAATATTATCGAGCAGGAACGACCCGGAGGCATCCGTATCGAAAAACATGCCGAATACCTTGTCATCGACTTGACCGCTGGCATTCTGATCCGCACTGAAACCGAGGCTCTGGAGCTGATGGCGTGCGTTTCCGGTGAACTGGTTTCCGCTGCCGCCGTCGCTTGAACCAATCTCAATGCCGTTGGTCTCCCCATACGAGTTACCGTTCGCAACAAACGTATAGCTCACCGCACCGTCAGGCTTGATCGTGACATCGATTTCTTCGACCGCGGTGCTTGCGCCGGATTTGGCCGTAACCTCAATCGTCAATACAACGTCGGCATCGATGTCGGCGATTTCGCTGATACTGGCCAGGTCAATGAACACCACCGTTTCAGCTGAATCATCCTTCCAGACCCAATCCGGGTTGACCAGATCCGCTAGTTCGATCACGGTCGATGCAGCCCCGCTGTTATCGACCGGGATATTTTGAGTCCAGTTCGTGATATAACTGAAGAACCCGGAATCGGTGAAGTCGTCACCCGCACTCGTCAGTTCCGACACACCCGGGGTCTTGGTGGTGTAGATGGCGCGTACACCGGCAGCGTAATGCTCGTCGTAGGCGGTGAAGTCCAGCTTGGTATCGGAAGCATCGAGTACCGCCAACTCCACCGAATCTGCATTCGCCGCAAACGCCACGCGAAGGCGGTCGTTCGGCGTGCTCATGGAGCGATC
>CAZUAH010001439.1:0-1080 GCA_964617665.1 uncultured Pirellulaceae bacterium | reverse complement strand
GGGTCGTCAGGTTTGCGCGTGAGAGCGTCGCGGCGGCTGGCGAACAGCAGGCGGCCGAGGTCAAGTTAGCCACCGCGCTCAAGTCCACGGGGCAGTTCAGCGACGAACTATTCGAAAGCCTCAAGCGCCAATCCGTCGAAATCCAGAAACTCACCGCCGCAGACGATGAGGCGACGCTGGCCCAGCAGGCGCTTGCCGTCAGCATGGGCGTCCCGGTTGAGAAACTTGGGGAGATGTCGCTAGCCCTGGAAAACGCCAAGGCGGCGGGCTTGCCTACCGAAACGTTGCTGCGCGGTCTCGCGGCGTCCTTCAGTGGCAACGCATCGGCGCTCACGCGCTACATCCCCGCCGTCCGCGAACTGACAGAGGAGCAACTACGCCAGGGCGGCGCCATCGAACTCATCAACCAGCAGTTCGGCGGCATGGCCGAGAACATGCGCGGTACGTGGCTCGGGGCTACGAAGGCATTTACCGGCGCCTGGGGTGACGTCAAGGAGGCGATCGGCACCATCATCACGGATACGCCGCGGGTTCGTGCGGCGTTGCTTGCGGCGGCTGACACCTTCCTTGATATGTCCGCGTCAATCGCCGAGAACGCCAAGGAAAACCAGAACACGGTGGCCAATATGGTCGACAACATCATTAGTGGTGTTGAGATCATGCTGAAAGCCATGCTTCGCGTTAAGCAGGGAATCGATGGTGTTGGCGCCACTGTCGAGCATGTATTAGTAAACAAACTCCGAGGAGAACTTGAATCCGCACGCGAGGAGCTGGCGCGAACTGAATCTGGCGTTAAAAGCATGAATGACACGCTCCTGACCGGGGCGCCCATTGCTTATGCCAAGGACACGTCAGCACTGCGTGAAGAGATCCTTTCTCTAGAGGATCAACTTAGAAGCGCCGAAGAAGCAGCGGACAAGCACGCAAATCAGTATCAAGAAACAGCGGACGCCATCAAGGAACTTGATCGCGATTTTGACGATCTGAGGACGAAAATTGATGAAACTGAGGCAAGTCTCCGCGCAGCAACCGGCGAGACGCGAGAGTTCGGGGACGCGCTAGACGATGCAGGAGACGAAG
>CAZUAH010001438.1:0-1081 GCA_964617665.1 uncultured Pirellulaceae bacterium | reverse complement strand
CAGCGATTTTCTGAGGCCCATTTATTTGATGACCTCTGGTAGTGCGGGTCGGTATTACTTGAAGCGGAAATCTAGCTTGAAATCGTAGAGCCAGGGGATTCTCGGGTCGATATCGTCTGCTGAGAGTTTTTCAGGCAGATGCTCGTAGTGTTCACGGAGAAGGCCAACGTTTGGCGCATTGTAGTAGGTTACTACAATCGTGTCGTGGTTCACCCGGATGTCGCCATCCAGACCCCGGAAGACCGAGTCGGCCAGATGCTCTGCGTCCCACTTGGCGTACGGTTCGCCGATGCGAGTGCGAAGTTGGTGAATCACCGTTTGGGCAATTAACGCGGTGGTCATGTGGCCGTAACGAATGTTCAGATTTAGCGTGCCTGATCGCTTCCAGCCCAAAGCCTGGTTGGCGTTGAAAAACTCTTCCACGTGCCAGCGTTTCGGGTAGTCCTGCGTCAAAGCATCAACCGGATCGCGGTCCGTCGTGGAAAAGAAGGAACTGAAATACCAGTCATCCGGCCGCTCCCCTATGCGTTGCACCAGTTCATAGTGGGGACCACTGTGGCTGTGGTTGGGCGCGTAAGGGAGCACGGTCGTGGCGTAGCCAGCCCACCGTGGCGTGAACTGTTCGGGCGGGATCGCCCGCAACCGTTTCTGCACACTACGCTGGTTGGGAATGGGCATGAGGATGTGGAAAGGCGTCTCTTGGTGCACGTGGTCGACCAGTTCGGCCGTGAAGTGCTCCGTATCGGCAACGACCAAGATCTCCTTCTGTGGCGGCGACAGAATCTCCGCCGCCATGCTCAAGAGTTTCGGCGTAGCTTGGCTGACCGTTCGCGCGGAAGTGGCTGCGGTGAAGCAAACAGGTTGGGTCGTATCCGCGTCTAAACAGAAGAACCGTTGGGCGGTTTTTGTCGGTTTGGATGCCTTGTCCTTGCGATGGCGACGCACCTGCCGCTGGCTGTAACTGACAGGCCGATGCGGATCGATTGCCAGCACTTTTCCCGCGTAATGCCCGGAAGCCCGTCGAATCTTTCCCAGCATGATCTGCAGTTGCTGCCCTTCGACCATGGTGTGATCGTTCAAC
>CAZUAH010001437.1:0-1082 GCA_964617665.1 uncultured Pirellulaceae bacterium | reverse complement strand
TATCTTGGAGGTGTGATGTCGTTCAACGAGTACTACGTCCGAAATACCAACGGCAGCGATGTCGCGGGGTCTGGTACATCGCATGCAACCGCGTACAAGACGATACAGTTTGCTGTAGACGACATCGCTGGAACACATGGCAAGGCTGCCGGTGATCGACTTAATCTGTGCAGCGAATCTCCGTTTGTGTTGGCATCTGCAATCAATACAGCCAATTACGCGAACGGCGCATCTCTTTCTGAACATTTTATGTGGCAGGGCTACGATACCATCGCGGGCGATGGCGGCGTATTCGACATTGACTTGAACGGGGGTGCCTATGCGTTAGTTAACTCAGCCCGCTCCTATTGGAGTTACTGCGATGGGATAATTCACAATAACAGCGGTAGCTATTACCTGCTTCCACTTAGTGGAGTGACGGCGACGGCACTGCGGCTTGAGTTGTACGATAACGAGTATCGGGCTGTTGGCGGCGGTTCGTATCATATCGAGAAGTGTAATATCCATGACTGTTCTGGAATTGGGATCTACCGTCCTACAGTAGCAATCGGAAACTATCTGAAAAACGGAACAGCAAAGAAATTCTCCCGTGCCATTCAGTTGTACAGCAATTCGATGGTTGCTTTGTATAACATCGTTTCGATTGATGGTGCCTCCTGGGGTATTCACACCGACTATCACTACGAATATTTAATTAGTAACTCAGTGCTTTCGGCTGGCGGGACGGGACGAGGTGTTTCGTGCGATGGTTATGGAGTCAGCATCTACGGCAACATTGTGGAGGGGTTCAGCGGTGCAGGCGGAATAGGTTTCCTCCGTGTCTCCGGGAATTTTCTGCGGCACAACGCAGCTTATAACAATGAGACGGACTACACTGTTTCTGACCAGCATTTCCACGGTCCCACTGTGGTGTCAGATCCTGACAATGAGGTTCTGCCTTCTAGTGGGTTCGCAAAATCAGGATCAGACACGTTTGCGAATCGCTTGACGTACTTCGCACCACTCGCTGTTGGCAATACACAGGCAGGATACCAGGGGCATACTAAGGGTGCAGTGGCGTCTGCCGGCGGCGGTTCAGCCGG
>CAZUAH010001436.1:0-1084 GCA_964617665.1 uncultured Pirellulaceae bacterium | reverse complement strand
CACAAGTTCACGCCCATGTCGGGCGTACACGATGCACGCGAGTGGCCGATCGCGGCGGAATGAAGTGGATGATCACATGGCGGCCACCGCGTGATCTTGGTCGTTCTGTCTCTCAATCACTTCAACTCAGCACCATGCCGACGATCACGTGGGTCCTAGAATCCGACGTCTTTCCGGATACGCATGAGTCGCTTCGAAATGCGATCCGCGATCGTGGGCACGTCCTCATCGATTGGAATGACGAATGGTGGTCCGATGGCATTGCGGCAAAGGTGCCGACGTCACGAATCGTCTTTCACGGCTCGCTCGGCAATGCATCATTGATCGCAGAACGCCTTGACTGGTCACCCGGTTCCTACTGCCCCACTGACGCGTTTCGTTGCTCATCCTGGTACGAATCAGCGAGGCAATGGCTTATTCACTCAGATTGGCATTTTGCGCCCGCTGACGAACTCGTTGCGAACGCAGCGTCGATTGGTGCTGCAATTGGGTCGCCGACTTCATTCTTCGTTCGACCGGATAGCCCGCTCAAGCCGTTTAGTGGACGCGTTGTTGACATCGAGACCCTGACACTGGAGAAACTCGATCACGGATTCTACTACGATGACGAAACGCTCCCGGTCGTGGCCGCACCACAGCGCGATGTCGGCGACGAATGGCGTTTCGTGATTGTAAACAACTCGGTCATTGCCGGATCGGCCTATGATCCGACCACGCGTTCGCCCGTGCCTGCAGACCTTGACTCCACCGCAACGAGATTTGCAGCTCACATCGCAGCAAATATCGACGCGCCCGCGGACGTCTACGTTCTCGACGTATGCAAGTGCGAGGGTGAACTTCGATTGCTAGAATTGAATCCGTTCGGCGGTGCTGACTTGTACGCAGCGGATGCCTTTGCGGTAGTCGATGCTGTTTGCAACGTCGTTCTTGATGGCTGACCGACGAGACAGAACAACGGCATGCACTGGAGCACGCGATCCAGTCGGAATTGTATGGTAGCATCAATGGCGCGTGCCCAGTGATGCCAAACGTTGAACTAAGCCGGGAAGCTCGTCCTTTGGTGGCGTGTCGAATTCTCTTCTTT
>CAZUAH010001435.1:0-1089 GCA_964617665.1 uncultured Pirellulaceae bacterium | reverse complement strand
GGCAGATCTGCCCTTACTGCCCATACAACAAAGAGCTGTACAGCTCGGAGGCGGCAGCAAGATACGCCGCCGCTCTCCGGCAAGAGCTAGATTTCTATGCGGATCTAGTCGGTAGCCGCCCGGTGACGTCGTTGTACATCGGCGGAGGTACCCCAACGACCATGCTGACACGCGGCCTGGCCGAGTTGTTGGAGCACGTCCACGAAGTGTTCAACGTACGGTGCGACATCCACATGGAGAGTCATCTCAACGATCTGACCAACGAGAACCTCGACGCAATCCAATCGCTGGGCGTGCAGCATTTGAGCCTGGGGGTCGAATCTCTGCAGGACAGGCATTTGAAATTCCTCAACAGACCCTATACGGCAGAAATCGCGAAGGCGGCCGTAGAGCGAACCATGAACCGTGGTTTCAAGTGCGTCAACGTGGATTTGATGTTCGCATTGCCCGGTCAGACCCGCGGGGAGGTGGAACAAGCCGCGCGTGACCTGGTAGGACTTGGCGTGGATCAAGTCGCCGCCTACCCGCTATTCCGTTTTCCCTATACACGCATGGGAAGCAACGGCCGAATGGACAACTTCGGACCTGGCATCATCCTCAGAAGACGGAAGATGCTGAGAGTGCTCGAACGGGTATTCTACTCGGCGGGATATGAACGATCGTCCGTATGGGCGTTCACAAAGTCGGGAGTCCCGAGGTATTGTTCGGTCACTGTGCCTCTATACGTTGGGCTCGGTGCGAGTGGAGGGTCGTACCTCAGGGACATTTTCTACCTCAACACCTTCAGCGTTGCAGAGTACACCAACGCCATCGAAGAAAGAGGAACGGCGATCGCCCTATCGCTTGATCTTTCAGAAAAGATGCAGATGGCCGGATGGCTTTACTGGCGAATCTACGAGACAGTTTGCGAAAGAACGGATTTTCAAAGGAGATTTGGAGAGAGTCTCGACAGCGTATATGGCAAGTACTTCAAGGCTCTGCGACTCTTTGGATTCTCTAGAGATGACGGGGAACGGATTGCTCTCACGGATAGGGGCACGTATTGGCTGCACGCCTTGGAGGATGTGTTCTCCATAGAATACGTCAGCA
>CAZUAH010001434.1:0-1090 GCA_964617665.1 uncultured Pirellulaceae bacterium | reverse complement strand
TCGGAGAACGGGTTTGAAGACATGAACACTCGTGGCCCACTGTAGCTACATCAACTAGAAATACGCCATACAGCGCCGCGGTTTCACGTTGACTGGTAGCCACAGTGCCGGATCCATGCCGCACACAGGTCGGGGGTGATTCGTGCCCACAGTTCTTCGATGCGCTCTCTGAGGACAGGCAGGCTGCGAGGTGGCGCACGCCGCATGAGCGCCTTGATCCAGGCCCACGCCATCTCGATCGGGTTGAGCTCGGGACTGTACGGCGGGAGGTACAGAGCAGTCGCACCGTACTCGGCGAGCACTTCCGCGACCCCTTCGACCCGGTGGATGCTCGGTCCGTCCATGACCACCACGTCACCGGGACGAAGGGCGGGCCCGAGATCCCTGCGGAGGAAATCGACGAACTCGTCGCCATTGACGTATCCCTCGACACGACGGAGAGCTCGGCGCCCGTCCATGGCGATCGCGCCGATCAGGCTGATGCGTCGACCGCGGGCCGGACGTTCGATCACGGGCGTCCGCCCTGGTGGTGCCCAGCCGTACTGCCTGCTCATGGCGATGTCGACGCCAGCCTCGTCGAGAAAGACGAGTCCCGCAGGCTCGAGTGAAGGCTGTGCGTCCACGAAGGCATCCCGTTCTTCCATCACCTCCGAGCGCGAACCCGCCCGCCCGCGGAAGACCCCTTTTTTCTGGTGTATCCGAGACGACGAACGGTGTCCGACATCGTCTGGGGAGAGATTCGGATGCCACGGACTTCCTCGTACAGCGCGCAGACCTCGGGAAGCGTGCTGTCGGGGTTGCAGTCGAGAATCTCTCGAACGAGCTCCGCACCTTCCTCGTCCACCGCGTAGGGCCGGCGTGCGCCTCCCATCGCCAAGGGGGCCGAGGAGCCAGTTCGACGGTAGCGCCCTATCCAGCGGACGACCGTCTGGGTCCCGACGTCGAATCGCTCGGCGATCTCCACCTGTGTGGCGCCGCCAGCTTTCCAGGCGTCTATCACTCGATCTCGAAGTTCCTTGGGATATGGCGCAGGCATGGAGCAGGCGACAGAACGCCATGGGGTAGCATGAAAGCGGACAACCAGCGTTGA
>CAZUAH010001433.1:0-1096 GCA_964617665.1 uncultured Pirellulaceae bacterium | reverse complement strand
AGGAAACGGTGTGGACCGGGCGAGCCGACCGGGAAACGGCCAAGCGGATCGTCAACGCCAGGATGGCGACCGGGGAGTTGTTCGCGGGCAAGGATGAGCCCGCCGACGAACCCGTGCGTACCGTGCTCGACTTGCTCGAGGTGTGGCTGGGCAGCTTGAAAGGAAAGAGCGTCCCTGGAGAGCGCACCCAGAAGAACTACGAACGGGCCGCGAAGAAGGTCAAGAAAGGGATCGGCGCCGTGCTGCTCGAGAGGCTGGACGGTGACACCCTCGACCGCTACCGCGATGAGCGGCTGAACGATGGAGCGGCACCGTCCACGGTGCGCTTTGACCTCCAGGTGCTCCGCTCCGCTTGGCGCTGGGGACACGGACACGGGTTCTGTCGCACAGCTACCCTCCCCACGGTGCGCTTTCCAGAGCGACGAGCCTACAACGACCGGACCCCGACCCGGGGTGAGGTGGCCGCCGTGCTCGAGGTGATGGGCGGGTGGCACCGGCTTGCGTTGCTGCTCTGCTTCACGACCGGAGCACGCATCTCCGAGATCATGGCTCTGCGCTGGGGCGACGTGGACACGGACACGGGCCTGATTCGCCTGGGGCGCCATCCGGGAGCCCGTAAGAGCGGAGAGCGCGTGTTTCCCCTACCCCGCGCGGTGCTGGCGGAGTTTGGGGAGCCCGGCGACCCCGACGCCACAGTGCTGGGCACTCCTGCCGGCCTGGACGGTGGACGGCTACGCAAGGCGTTGCGACGGGCGTGCAAGCGATCCGAGGTGGAGCCGTTCACCCCGCATGGGCTTCGCCGGCTGGCGACGGATGAGCTGTACCGAAAAGTGGGCGACGTGAGCGCGGCTGCAGCCATCCTGGGGCACTCCCCCGAGGTGGCGCTACGCCACTACCGCAAGGCCAGCCTGGACGACGTGAGAGCCGCCGTCGAACGTGCGGACCTGGGCTCACTCCCCCGAGGTGAGGTGATCCCGATCCGCGCACAGAAGGCCGCGCACAAGTAGGCGCCGACCCCTCGAGCTACGCGTACCGAAGCGACTCACACCCCGCCAGCTCCCACTTGACCATGCAAACGGCTGGGGTCGTGTTTGCC
>CAZUAH010001432.1:0-1098 GCA_964617665.1 uncultured Pirellulaceae bacterium | reverse complement strand
ATAGTTGGCCTGGGTCCTCTGTCAAACTGGTGACGACAAACCGTCGATTAGGACCTTCCGGAAGCCGTTCGGCCTTCATGATCACACGACGTGGGTGGTCCCATGTAGCGGCGGCGTATTCGGTCTCGCCAAACAGGCGTTGCTTTTTGCCGGTCGCTTCGAACGCGGCTTCCGCCTCCTCCATCAATGGCGCGATACGACGCTCCAGAACTTTGTTACGGCCAAGGCCGAAAATGTAGTCGACGCCGTGTTTATCACACCATCGCATCAGTTTCCAGCGACAGAAACCGCTGTCGCCGCGGATCGTGATCTTCACATCGGGCCATTCGCGGCGGATGCGTTCGACCAACAACTTGGTCACCGCACGGGAGTATTTTGCCCCATCTCCGCTGGACGATCGAAGCAAGGCACACAGCAAATGTCCACCGCTGAAAACGTATAGCGGTAGGAAGCAATAGTGCTTGTAGTACCCCTGGTAAAACCGACCTTCTTGCTGTCCGTGAATAGGATCATCGGTGGCATCAAAATCCAGCACGATCTCTTCCGGAGCCTTATCATGGGCTGCCAGGAAGCGTTCGACGAACAGCTTCGACATCTCGATCAACGCCTTGCGGTCCACTCGATTTTCCAGGCGGCAAAGCGTCGACGGCGAGGCCAGCGGAAATTCCTCCTCGGCCATCTTTCCAGACGCGACCTGCAACGCCGGATCGTCGCGGAGCGTTTGCTGGTCGTTGAGGTCTTCATAGCCCAGTGCGATCGAAAATATCCGCTGGGCGAGCATCTCCCGTTGCTCGTGGGTGATGTACACGGGGTGGCGGGGATCAGGCACGCAATCATTGATCGCGTCAATCAGCCCGATTCGTCGGTCGACTTCCCGGAGCAGTAGAACGCCCGCGTCGGTTGTGAGCCGACCACCGGCAAAATCCGCGATCACCTGCCGTCGCTTTGCCCCTGAAAATTGAATCGCGTCCGTGTTACACTCTGTCATGTGACGTGTCCTCGTCCTGGTGAGTAAGGAGTTCGTTCAATCCCTTACTTTTACCGGGACTTGGGCCGTCGCGCTAGATCTCTTTTCCAATAGCGGATGAAATATCCGGG
>CAZUAH010001431.1:0-1103 GCA_964617665.1 uncultured Pirellulaceae bacterium | reverse complement strand
ACCGGTTTCCGTTGTGGTGCCACGAATAAACCCGATAATCCGTCGGAGTGAACGAAGTGGGTAGCCAGCCCAGTTGCTGCTGATCTGGCTGAAAACCCGATGCTCAATCGGATTCCACTTCGACGCTCCACTGGGATAATGGCACACCGTGACGGAGAGCCCCGTGTCATCGGCCAGTTGCTGAAGCTCGTGCTTCCACAGTCGCACACGGTGACCATTGCATCCGCCCCCGTCACATTCAATCATGATGTGTTGAGAATCCGGGTATCGCTCCCGCCCGTACGTTTCCCACCAGCGCCGAATGCATGCCACCGCAAAGGCTGCCGTGATCACGCTAATGCCAATCACCACGTAGGCGTGATTGGCCACCTGATCGTAAATGCCGTAGGGCGTCGCTTTGCCTTCGGCGTCGCTGGGAAAGTCGTACATGTTGACCTCCTCAGGAGCGACGCACCAGCACTCCCCGGCGTTCTTGAAGTTACCGACCAACTCGTTCTTCTTCGCGTCCACACTGATGACGGGATCACCGTGTCTGCGGAACAGAGCCTTGACCCGCTGAATGAAGCGGTACTGCCGGTCGCGATGTGGGTGCGGTTTTCCAGCGAGTCGTTTGACGTTGGTCCGCAGGGAATAATCCATTCCCTTGAGCAGACGTCCGACCGTCTTCGCCGAGGCGCGTCCCAGCCGTTTTGCCAGCGAGCGTAAACTGCTGCGAGTGTATTTCGCGTGCCCTTCTGGGTCGCCACCGGTCTCCGGTTCCACCAGTTCTTTCAGATCCTGCTCGATGGTGGGATCCTTTTTTTCAGCGGTGGACGACCACCGCCAGGCCGCCGCACGCGACCATCGTTTGGGTAGTCTTCAAGTTGTCGTTCCAGGTCGATTCTTCCCTGCCGGATGGTTTTCGGGTCAAGTTCTGCCAATTCGGCGATCTGCTTGGTGCCACCTCGGCCCAGCAAATCCGACAGAAGACCGCCGACCCATCGCCGTTGCTGTTCGTTGAGACGTGAAAACACCAGCCCCACGTGTTCCGACCAATCCCCAGTTCCCACTGCAGTCGTTGCTGTCATGACGGACCCCTCCATGGATCGAAGAATGTCATTGAA
>CAZUAH010001430.1:0-1108 GCA_964617665.1 uncultured Pirellulaceae bacterium | reverse complement strand
TTGAGTTCGGAGCTAGCTCGCAGCAAGGCGCATGCGGATGTAACATGACTCGGCGATCATGCAGGGCTCGGATACGGATCGCCAGCGTCTTCACTTCAGCGGGGTTAACGTGACCGTACGGAAGTGGATTTCGCCACCTTCTGATTGCAGCCCGATCTTTCCAGCTCGGACGTCACAGCCTGTCGCGTCGTTGACTTTCTTGCCGTTCACGATCGTCGTGATCTTGTCGCCGTCGACCGTGATTTCGTACTTGTTCCACTCACCCGGCTCCTTCTCACTCCCCTCGATTTTCTTCAACCCCATGAGGCCACCGGCGATCTTCGGGAGGTGGAACCATCGAGCTTTGTCACCTTGAACTTTGAAGCCCTTGAAGCCGTAGATGTCGCCCGCGTCGCCGCTTTTCAATTGGGCTTCCACGCAATTCGGCAGCATGGAAGGCTTTCCCGTGATCCGCATCAGTACCCCACTGTTACTTGGCTTGCCGGGCCATCGCCATTCGACGACCAGCTTGAAACTCTCGTATTCTCTGTTCGTGCAGAGATAGCCGCCCGGTTTTCCTTGGCAGATAAGGATACCGTCCTCGACGCTCCAGACGTCTTCCATCTTTACGCTCTCATCGACAAGGAAATGCTCCCATCCAGAAAGGTCCTTGCCATTGAATAGTTTGACTTCCTCGCCAGACACATCGACAGCAGTCGTGAGCAGTACGAACAGACTCATGACGGCAAGTACTGTAGTCACACGTCGCATGGCGATCTCCTTCGTCGAACAGTGGTTTCGTTCTTGACGAACTCACATTGAAAACGTCGAACGCTACGAGTATCGCAGACAATGCAGGCAGATACTACCAAGCACGAACCTCCTGATACGAACCGATACATTTTGTTACGAAAACGCAACTGACTTGTCTTCCGCTTCGTTGACAATCGCACCATGGCAACTACAACACACCAAGATACTCCAGCCGCAACCGAGATCGCATTTCGAGTCGACCACCTCACCAAGGAATATCATCTCAAGGGCGAGACCGTCCGGGCATTGCGCGGCGTGAGCTTTGAAGTCGGCTCGGGCGAGTACATCGCAGTCATGGGGCCGTCTGGTTCAGGAA
>CAZUAH010001429.1:0-1110 GCA_964617665.1 uncultured Pirellulaceae bacterium | reverse complement strand
GTTATTTGCCAAAGCCATTTACGAACTGAAGCTCGATGAAATGCTTGTGCATAGTTTGTAGGGTCAACACCAATCACACCGTGATTCACGACCTGCCGATAGTCGCACAAATGCCATTCGACAGCGTCGCAATGCAGATCATCGAATGCGCTGGCTGTGAAACAAAATCGTTCCGTTTGATTTCAACCAGTCCGCTCAACGGGTTTAAGGAAGACGGCAGCGGCTATCTTGAAAAGGAATTTCTTTTTCCCGCTCGCCACATGCTCCGGCGTCCAATCGACATTTATTGGCTCCCGCCTGACCTTCGCAATGTTTACCTCGAAGTTCTGAACGCTCTTCAAAACGAGATCTTTACGCTGAGCGCGGCCGGTATTCGTGCGGTAGTCGAAGGTGTGTGCATACATAGAAATGCACCGCACAACACACTCTACAAAAATATTACTTGGCTTCATGAACAGAACATCATAACGGCGGAGCAGGCCGACGCACTGCACGCTCAGCGTATTTTCGGCAATGAAGCAGTTCATCAATTGGCCAAGCCGACTGAAGCAGAATTTCATGCCGCATTGGATATATTGGAAACCGTACTGACCTCAATCTACATACTTCCGAAACGGCAGGCGGCCCAAGAACGTGAGGCTCGGCGTCGCAAAAGCAAATAACAATACAATGCACCGGAGTTGCCGTCCGGGCCAAATCTGAAAACAACGTCGCTGGCGGCAACCCGGTGATTGTGGTCGTTAGCCAGCAAGAAGCATGACTCCAGATTTCTCGCAACTTGATTGGCGTCAGTTTGAGCGTCTCTGCGGCGCGCTGCTGGTTGCCGTGGGATGCAAGAATGTTCGCCAATTCGCACGTCCGGGAGCACCGGACCGCGGCATAGACTGGGTCTTCGAAACCCCAACTGGCGAGCAAGCAATCGCCCAAGTCAAACTCTCAAGGCGACCGCTTCCGACCGCATACCTTCGCGAAGCAACTACCCACCTTGAGAATGGGCTCGAACTCTGCAATGCCAAGAAGGCGTTCCTGATCATTTCCTCGAACTTGACCGCAAGTGCTCGGTGAGCGTACACCAGAACGGTAGAGGGGGAGGCGCGCGCTTTGCTGAAG
>CAZUAH010001428.1:0-1113 GCA_964617665.1 uncultured Pirellulaceae bacterium | reverse complement strand
TCCGAGCCGCTACTTCATGGCCACGCGCTCGCAGAGTGCGCCGCCGGAGGGGTCGTACGAATTCCCATCTTGTTGGTGCTGCACGGCGGCGGTGGTTCGGCGGAGTTTGCCTCGCAGGTGTACGGTTGGCCTGAGTTGTCGGAGCGCGAAGGCTGTCTGATGGTGTTTCCTGAAGCAACTCACGAAGAGCCTACGCGGCCTCCTTCCGTTCGCGAGAACCCTCGCATCTGGAACGACGGAAGTACGCGCAGCGCCGTGGCCCGGCGCAACGTGGACGACATTGGGTATCTGGCCGCGGTCTTGGATGATCTCCAGACGAACTTCGCCGTTGATGCCGACCGTGTTTTCGTGACGGGCTTCTCCAACGGCGCTTCCATGACTTTCCGCGTGGGCGTCGAACTCTCGGATCGAGTTTCGGCCATTGCCCCCGTATCTGGGCACCTGTGCCTGACGGACCCGAAGCCCACCCGCGCCCTTTCGATGTTCTATATTATTGGCTTGGCCGACCCGCTGAATCCCATGGCCGGTGGACCCACGCGGACGCCCTGGGGTGATATCCGACAGAGACCGCCTGTCATGGATTCGATTCTTAACTGGGTCCGGCTTATCGGAGCGTCCGAACAAGCCGAGCTGATGCGCCGGGCCGACGGCGTCGAACTGGTCCGCTACGGTCCGGGAAGGACCGGACACGAGGTACGGCTGTGCACCATTGAAGGCCAAGGACACGAGTGGCCGAGTGCCCCGCGTACCCTGCCCAGGATCATCACCGGTCCCCAGACCGACAAGTTAGACGCCACGCAGGCCATTTGGGACTTCTTCGCGCGTACGAGTCTCCCAACCCGTCGATCAACCGAACAATAACGTTCGTGGTCGCGGGGGCGTCCTTTGCCCTGGCCAGTCCAGAAACAGGGCTGAAGTCGCCGTCCGTTTTTGTCGAAAAGCACTTCTAAACCCTAGCCCGGATATTTCACGCCCCCGGGGATTGCGTGACACACTGTCGTAGCCACGTTCGCCAGAACGTGGGCGCAACCTCTGGCCACATCCCACGTTCTGGCGAACGTGGCTAGTGCGCCTCTGAATGCGTTTGATCGGCGGGGTGCGAGTCCCCGCGAG
>CAZUAH010001427.1:0-1118 GCA_964617665.1 uncultured Pirellulaceae bacterium | reverse complement strand
ACACCAACGGCGGAAACGGTTGAAGGCGGGGTAATTGCCGCTCCGGTTCAATCGTTTGTTCATCCGTTTTATGAGCGTGACGGTATCACGATACACAACGCCCGGTGCGAGGACGTGTTAGCCGGATTGCCGGACGATTCGATAGACCTGATTGTGACGGATCCGCCGTATTTCAAGGTCAAAAGCGAATGGTGGGATCGGCAATGGGACAAGCCGGAAACCTTCCTTGCGTGGATGGGTGGCTTGTGCGACCAGTGGCGGCGGGTGTTGAAGCCGAACGGGAGTCTGTACGTGTTCGCGTCTCCTCAGATGGCGTGGGGTGTGGAGGGCGAAGTGCGGAAGCGGTTCAATGTGGTAAATCGCATCGTGTGGAGTAAGTCGAGCGACCCAACGAAAGCAATCATGTACGGCGCGGATGTGTTTCGCGGGTATGTTCCCAAGTCAGAACAGATCATCTTCGCCGAGCACTTCAACGCCGACAACCACGCCAAGGGTGAAGCTGGCTACGGCGCGAAGTGCGACGAGTTGCGGGGGTTTGTGTTCGAGCCGTTGAGAGCGTATCTGGCGGGGGAGCGAGACAAGGCGGGGTGGACGACTCGCCGGGTAGCGGAAGCGTTCCAAAAGAAGACGGGGAGCCGCACAGTAACCGGCATGGCTGGCCACTGGTTTGAGCGCGTGCAGTGGGCCCTACCCACAGCCGAGAACTATCACTGGCTGCAAGAATTATTCAACCGCCAGGACGGCGACTACCTGCGGCGAGAATACGACTACCTGCGGCGAGAATACGAGGACATGCGGCAAGAATACGAGGACATGCGGCGACCGTTCAACGCGAGCGAGAAGCGGCCATATACGGATGTGTGGGATTATGCGACCGTCAGCGATTACCCCGGCAAGCACCCGTGTGAGAAGCCATTGGCCATGATGGAACACATCATCGAAACCAGCAGCCGCGATGATGCCGTGATCCTCGATTGTTTCGCGGGGTCTGGCGTAGTCGGCAAGGCTGCGAGGAACTACGGACGGCGGGCCATTTTGTGCGAAGTTGAGGAGCGATGGTATCGTCGGATTGTCAACGAACTACGGCAGGGCTCGATGTGGGCGTCTGTCGGATGAAC
>CAZUAH010001426.1:0-1119 GCA_964617665.1 uncultured Pirellulaceae bacterium | reverse complement strand
AAATCCGAGCCGCTACTTCATGGCCACGCGCTCGCAGAGTGCGCCGCCGGAACAGATGCTTCAATCACCTACAGCGGCTCATGGAGTCATCATTCCCTACCAGGTTGTTTTGATTCCGACGAGACGTTCACCGCGAGAAACAATGATCATGCTGTAATTGCTTTTGAGGGCACATCGATCAGCATCCTATCACGGGTTCACCCTCAATTCGGCACGTTCAAGGTCTACATAGACGGGAAACCCGATGCGGACGTAAACACCTATGCCGCCGGGCCGGCTTCTCAGCAAAGAGTCTACACCAAGACAGGCCTGTCAAATGCGGCTCATACCTTGAAGCTTGTCAAGACATCAGGGGCGTGGATCGGAATTGATGGTTATGAGATCAATCCAGAGTGACTCGAATGCGACTGAAGAGAAGAGCACCCTCACTCACCAGGCCGGTCTTGTACTGGATCAATGGGTTCACGTATCGGCAACTGTAAACGGTGAAACGGGGGAAACGATTCTGTATGTCGACGGCAAAACCGGTGAAACGGCAATTCTAGCTAGATGCCATGCGACTAAACTCCGAAATGCTACCAACTGTGGGTGCATCTCGTATTCTTGGGTCGACCAAAGAGTGCGGAGAGCCAACACTCCTCGGCACGTTGGCCAAGCACTGTAAATGCGGTAGGTCGATACGCCCGACGAGGCATGCCCTCTCCTCGCGCTCGTTCACCCAGCTACATCTGCGATCCAACGCTCACCGGGCATCGACGATCCGATCAAACCCCGCTCACTCGCCCTCATCCGGGAGAACCGACCGCAAGGTGTCTTCCGCCTTCTCAGGTGGGATGCCGAGAACCTTTGCTACCCGCCCGGGCAAATCCGCGTCACCGCTCGCCCGCCATAATCGAGTGATATTGCGTAGCGTCATCGCGAGAAGGTCCCCATCATTAACCCCCGCGTAGATCTCCAGGGTCATCAGGAAGTACTCTTCGGCCTGCTTCCACTGCTCCTGCTCCCCGGCTACGCCGCCCAACTGGTTGTAGGTGCTGGCTTGTGAGTAGCGGTCCTTAATCTCGATGTAGATCTCCAGGGCCGTTAGGAAGTACTCCTCGGCCTGCTTCCACTGCCGCT
>CAZUAH010001425.1:0-1120 GCA_964617665.1 uncultured Pirellulaceae bacterium | reverse complement strand
GTAAATATTGGTATAGTAAACCTATACTTTTCGGTCAAGGTATTGGACGCCAAACGCCCATCTCAGCCAAATCACCAAGTGGGTTCGAACGTTTGGTCCGATTGCGATCTATTCCAGCAGCCGTCTATCCAAAGTTCTCTCGCTAGGCCAGCAGTTCGTTGACCTTGCCCAGGAGTTCTTCAACGTCCACAGGCTTGCTGATGTAGCCTTCAGGCGGGGGGACTTGACGGCGTGAGGAGATGAACTTCTCGAAGTCGTCTGAAACGCCAGTGATGATGATCACCGGTATGCTCTTCAGTCCGTCGTCCTGTTTCAGGGTTCGGTAAACCGCCACACCAGACTTCTCGGGCATAGAGATGTCCAGGGCGATCAGGTCGGGTCGACTCTCCTCGACCTTCTTCAATGCCTCGTTTCCGTCCGCGGCAGCGACGGTGGCAAAACCGTTGTCTTCTAGGACAGTGGTCAGGTAGGTGCGTGTGTCCGGTTCGTCGTCCACTACGAGGATAGTCTTCGCGTTTTCAGCCATGGCGGATCTCCTTTGCTCAACTGAGGGGCTCTGTCGACTCCTGCGGCGGCCGATTCCGACGCAGCTCGACGACGAACTTTGTTCCAACGCCAACCTCGGATTCTAGCTCGATGCTGCCATCGTGCGCCCGAGCGATGCGGTTGGCAACGAACAAACCCAGACCGGTTCCTTCCGTACCCTTGGACGAGAAGAAGAGGCTAAACACTTTTTCTCGCGTCTCCTGATCCATGCCGATGCCGTTGTCCTGCACTTCGAATTGAACCTGGTCCGGAAGACCTTTCACTCGAAGCGTCACCTTATGCTCGTCTTTCTTGTTGTCCGTGCGGCAGGCGTCCAAAGAGTTCTCCAAAAGGTTCACCAACAGCGACCGGACGGCCCGAGGATCTGCCTCGAACTCGCCAGCCGTATGATCCAGTTCGCAGGCAAGGTCGACGCTGTGTTCCTCCGCCTTTGAACGCACCAAACCGCAGACTTCGTCGGCAAGTTCAACCGCGGAAACGGTTTCCCATAGGGGCTCTCGATCCTTCGCATAGTAAAGGATGTCCGAGACCATTCCCTTGATGCGGTCGACGTTGCGTTTGACAATCTCCCAGC
>CAZUAH010001424.1:0-1121 GCA_964617665.1 uncultured Pirellulaceae bacterium | reverse complement strand
TCGTCAGTTCCAACAGGAACTGAGCGTGCGTCCAGTCCTCTCGCGCTGCCTGTTCCGCAACCATTGGATATTGCTCCCGGAACGTCGGCAGACGCAGTTGCTTCAACTGATCCGATAACTTCGGCGTGTCGATCGTAGGCTTCGAGTTGCGCCTCGATGAGGCAGCTTTCTTCGATGCTCGCGTGTTCGTGGTCGACTTCACGGTCGCCGACCTGGGTTGCTTTTTCATCATACACATCCTTGTGTGAGAGTAGAGAATCGAACGTACAAAGATCCGGAGCTTCGACGTTGACGTCCGTCGGGCCGGGAATCTGTTGTCTGCTTTGGACGGTCTGGATGACTTCTTCCGCCGTAACGGTTTTGCCTTGGGACTGGAACCATCGTAAGACGTCATCTACAGGCTCCAGTCCTTCATGCTTGGCGGCGTGCAATATCTTCAGATATTCCTTGACCGCGACCCTTTCGCTGCTCCGCGCAAGCAACTGGTCGTAGGCCATTCGAAACCGTGTTGTGGGATACAGATGGTTGACGTATTTGTAATTCACAAAGGCGCCCGGTTTACGAATTAGAGAATCGATGACATGGCGAAAATCGACCCGCTCCTTGCCTTGTCCGAACAGTCTGGGAAGGTGCTCCAGACATTCGTTTCGATACCAGAGTTCGACATGATCCTGGTAGATGAGCACGTCCATTTCCAGGCCGATGTACTTGCTGCTCACCGAATAGGTGTTTCGCTTGATACGCACAACGCAGTCGGATTTGATCGTGACTCGTGTTGATGTGAAGATGCGGACCCGTTGCAGCGGCAGTCGGTCCAAGGCTTCGCATTCTTTTCGAAACGCCATGGCGCGTGTCTCGTTGCGCCGCGCAACGAGTTGGCGGAGAAAAGCCAGGTACTCATCCGCATCGGCGAAGTCCCGACTGCCACGCAAACGCAACGCTTGGTCAAGCCGCGATTTTAGATGGCCATGCGCCGATTCCGCGTCGCCATTTTCATGCGGCTTACGGACATTAATGCGATGACCTCGGACGCCGTAGTGATCGAGTAGCGATTGGTACTGCTGAGCGAATTCTTTCTCGCTGGAGAGGTTATTGACCGCCGCGGAAAGGCTGTCACTACG
>CAZUAH010001423.1:0-1122 GCA_964617665.1 uncultured Pirellulaceae bacterium | reverse complement strand
CAGTAACACGCCCAACGCAGCGATGGGCATCCAGGCACTCGAACTCTCCAACACCACCGGCAACTGTGTAGACCCGCCGCCCACGATGGCGAGCGTTAAGAACCCCAGTGCGCTAATGGCGTGATTATAGAACGCCACGGACTCTTCATCCATCATCAACAGGATGTGTCGGATGACAAAAGCATTTATCGACAAGCCAAATGCCGTGATCACCGTCATCAGGTCGCCTACGATATGGCCGCCCCAATCGAACTCGCCGATCTCGATCAACAGAGCCAGACCAACGAACATCATTGGAAGCAGTGCCAGTTGCCGAAGCCCAATTCGCTCCAAACCAAGCAGAGCCCCGATCATTACAACGAAAACGACGTCGAGGCGGATGAGCATACCTACGTTTGTCGCGGTGGTCCACCTGACGGCCCCAAACCAGGTGATGTTGATGACAATCGAGATCGTTCCCATCAAGAGGATCCATCCGCCGCGGCCGCGCGGCATCAGCCTCCGCCAGCCATCGCCTGTCGACAAGATCCATGCGCCCAGAAGCGGCAATGTGACGCATCGAGACACCACGCCCACTAAGCCCACTGGTCGGCCCTCAAACTCTGAGCTAACTAACCAGCGCAACAGCAACGTCACCGCGACCCAGGGAACAACCACCAACGACGCGTAGAACGCAGCCTTCATCTACTTCTCCGGCGTTGCATCCCACGCGTTCTGGAAGATCTGCTCGCCCATGTTGGTGTACGGATTGCGAAAACTGTCCTGGTAGACAGCGAATCCCGCAGTGACGCAGTGTGCGCCGGCTAAGACCGCGTCGGCGATTTGGCGGCCGTTTCGAATCGCCGCGGCAATAATCTCGGACTCGTAGCCGTAGTTCTCCAACATAACGGCAACCTCGGGGATCAGAGACTCGGCCTCGTCGCCGTACTGCTCTTTCCAGCCTAGGAACGGACTGACGTACGCCGCTCCGGCCCGCGCTGCTTGCCATGCCTGTGGCACGGAGTGGATCAGCGTTGCGTTTACCCGCACGCCTTTCCCCGCCAATTCGCGCATGGCCTTGAATCCCGCTTCGCTCACGCCGACTTTGATCACGAAGTTCGGTGAAATCGCCGCCAACTCCTC
>CAZUAH010001422.1:0-1122 GCA_964617665.1 uncultured Pirellulaceae bacterium | reverse complement strand
GGGCTGAAACGGGGGTGAGTGTCGCAGCGCCATTCGCCGCGATATTCGGGCGGAAGGTGGAAATGCCCCAACCAGACGCGTTTGCCGGTCTCGACGTGGTAGAGGTACGGGCTCTGTTCTCGGTTCGCGCCGCGCGGATAGGTGTCGTTCAAGATCCACTCGTTGCCCGGCAGGTAAGTGCAGTGGCCGTTGACCGTCATTACGTCCTTGCCGATGACTTCCACCTTTCCGCCCGTCTTGTCCTCGAACAGGTAGAAGGCACTGTCGTGCGACGGATGCCAGGCCCACGCAAGGATGTGGTGCGGGTCGCGCCAGATGAAGTGCGACGTCTTGCCGTAAGGATCAACCATACGAATGTCGGAGCCGTCCGGCGCGGCAGTCAACATGCGCGTGGCACCTCGCCAGTTGGGAAACCCCCAGCGGTGCAGGAATTCGAAGCGGCTGCCGTCAGGGCTGATCAGCAGGTGGTTGAAGTAGCTCTTGGCCTTCGGCAAATCGACGCCCGGCATTGGGATCTTGATCATGTCGGCCACCGAGACAACAAGCTTGGATTCGCCCGTATCCAGGTTGATGTTGAAGATGCCCGAGTCGGCTGGGGCGAGCACGTCGCCGTTGGGATCGGGCAGGCCGGGATAGCCGTAACCGGGTCGCATGTCCTGTACTCGGCGGAAATCGGGCGAGACGGCCCACTTGCCGCACGGACTGACCGTGTAGACGGCGTGCGGGATGGTCCGCTTCTTGCGAGTGAACACGTCGAGGATGTGACACACGTAATGGTCGCCCTGCCGGTCGTTCCAAAGGACCTCGGACTTCGATCCGGGCCGCCACTGCAGCATGCAGCCTTGCTGCCAGCACCACGCTCGCGACTCGCCCAACTCGATCCACTTGTCGCCGTCTTTCAGGTCGACCATGCCGATTTCAATCACGTCATCGGGTCGAGGGCTCCGATGTTCAAAGTCGACTTCCATGCTCAAGCAGTATCGCCCGCTCGGATCAAACTCCAATTTGTCGTAATAGCCGAACCAGTGATGCTTCGGACCGCGTGTGATCGTCCGTTGTGGCGGAAACTCGCCTGCAGGCGTTGATTCCGCAGCCCGACCGACAAGCGGCGCTGCTGCCGTC
>CAZUAH010001421.1:0-1123 GCA_964617665.1 uncultured Pirellulaceae bacterium | reverse complement strand
AGTCCCTCAAAATGATCCCCAATCGTGAAGAGAATCTGGGCCGCCGGAACCGCCGGACAAGACAGCGACTTCTACGTCACAGACAACTTTCACCACATTGTCGCGCGGATCCGTGCCAAGGACTTCAGCCCCGTGAACTCCTTCACGCACAATGGCAAGGAGGATCTGGCGACGCCGCGCTACTACATTGGCGAGAAAGGAAATACTGGTGACGACGAAGGCCACTTCCAGGGCCCGGAAGATGTGGCCCTTGACCAGGACGGCAATATTTGTGTCCTTGATGGTGACCGGGTAAAGGTCTATGCCCAGACGGGGAAGCTCATCAGGACGGACGGTCGGGACACTTTCCCCGGCAGAAACCCGGTACCACCGGCGGTCAAGGCGGCTGAGAATAGCCAACGCGGGCTGTGCTTCCCGGAATTCCTCGAGATGGACTCCAGCGGTAGGCTGGTCATCATGAACCAGGGCAGGGATATGGCTGTGCTTGAGTGCGACAGTGAAGGAACGTCACTTAAGACCATCGAACTGCCTTGGGGCCACTCCACGTACCACGGATACTCGGACTTTGATGCCGACGGCAACTGGTACGTGACGATCAGCGCCAGGAACAAGCCCCACGAGATATGGAAATTCACACCGGGCGGCCAGCGCGCCAAGTTCGGCAACAACGACGCGATCGTGCTCGGCGGCGGTGACGATCTTTTCGCTCTGACCAAGGGACTGTGCCTTGGGCCGAACGGCGACATCTTCGTCGTTGCCCAAACCGACAAGTGGAAGATGAAGCCTCCTGCCATGACCGGAGGAGTCAAGTTCGGCGATCTCACTGCCAGGGGCGAGAAGGCCTGCCAGACGCGCGTTGATGTCTACGGTCCCGACGGAGTGCTCAAGAACAAGGGCATCGTCAAGAGTGTCGGCATCAACGACGTCGCTGTCGATCGGGAAGGGAACATCTACGTCATAGAAGGCACGATGTGGCACGGCGCACAGATGGGCCACGTCGCAGGCGGGAGGCCGGTCTATGGCAAGCAGCACTGGCCGTTCACGTATTTGACGAGCGAACAGTCGGATCTCGACCCGAAGACGCAGGCCAATAAGCGCTACAGTCTCCTCTCGCGGCTCGTGA
>CAZUAH010001420.1:0-1127 GCA_964617665.1 uncultured Pirellulaceae bacterium | reverse complement strand
GAACTGAACCGCTACGCGGATTTGTACAAGACCGAACCCACTTGAAGTTCACCCACCAGCATCCAGTCTTTTCAATTTAGGAAGATAATTAATCGAAGATAACACCTCCCTGGTCGATAAGGTATTTCAAGCCCAATTGATTTACCAACTCAACCAAGGAGGTGCCATTATGAACAGCAGCCTGAGAGAACAGTTAATTGATCACATGACTTTGCATGGCTTTTCAGAGTGCACAAAAAGAAGCTATGTCGGCGGCGTTAAAGGATTAGCTAAATTTTACAACCGCTCACCTGACCTTATCACAAATGACGAGGTTCATCAGTATATCAGTCATCTTATTATGGAGCGGAAGGTGAGTTGGCACACATGCAATAATTATCTATCGGGCATTATCTACTTTTACAAAAATATTTGTCACTGGAAAAATGTCGAACGATTTGGAATCCCACCACGCCCCCGTCAGAGAAAACTGCCGGTAACGCTCAGTATTGAAGAAGTGCAACGGTTGTTTTCTGTTGTTACCAACCTCAAACATCGTGTTTTGCTTAAAACCGCTTATAGCGCTGGTCTTCGAGTCAGTGAACTGATCAGCTTGAAACCGCATCACATCGAAAGCGATCCATCACGAATGATGATTCGAGTAGAGCAAGGTAAAGGCAGAAAGGACCGGTATACACTTCTATCCCAAGAACTGCTTGAAGAGCTAAGGCTCTATTGGCTCAAATACCGGCCCCAAAAATGGTTATTCCACGGCTACAAGAAAGATGAACATCTCTCTTACGCTGCCGCCCGGAAAGTGTTTGTGACCAATAAAAAAAAGCTGGCATAACCAAATCCTGCTGCATCCACTGCCTTCGTCACAGCTTCGCAACCCACCTCCTATACCAAGGAACAGATCTTTACACAATCAGTCGTCTCCTTGGGCATAAGTCAATCAATACCACGACAATTTACCTCCATATTATCCCGGAGAGATTTGCCATTCTCAAAAGCCCTCTCGATAAGTTTGAAGTTGAACAGGAGGGTGACAAATGAAACAGCCCTTTGAAGTCGCTGATGTTTTCAATCTTTATGGTGATCAATATCAACAATGCAATAGCCTGTCATGTGAGCAGATTAAGGTCATG
>CAZUAH010001419.1:0-1132 GCA_964617665.1 uncultured Pirellulaceae bacterium | reverse complement strand
CCACTTTTTTACTAATTGTTCAATCTGTTCAATTTTATTCATAGTCCTCTCCAATTCTTTAAATAACCGGCGCTGCTTTTTGCGTCCGGTTGAGTTGATTGTTATATTGCCATCGTTAATTGCACCTGTGCTGATTCGATTCTCTTCTTTGCTATTTCAAAATACTTTTCATCAAGTTCAATTCCTATGAAATCACGGTTTAAGTTTTTACAGGCGACTCCAGTTGAACCACTGCCCATTGTCAAATCAACCACTAAGTCATTTTCATTACTAAATGTCTTTATTAAATCTTCAAGCAATAAAACAGGCTTTTGCGTTGGGTGGTGTCCGTTGTAATCTTTTTTGTATTTTAGTATGTTGCTTTTGTATTTTTTACCTTCCCATAGGTTAAAGGTGCTTGGATATTTTTCGCTGTGTTTTTTTAAATAATCTTCCCTTTCAATGTTTCTTTCTTTTCTAAAATTATTGTGTATTTCCTTTAATTCAGTAAAATCTTTATTAAAAAAACCAGTTGTTTGTAGTGTTATGTATTTTTCTTTAGTTGGTAATCTAAATTGATTTCCTTTAGTAAAATAGTGAGAAGCTGAACACCCTACCAAATCAATAATTTCTTTAGTTGTATTTCCACTTTTTAAAAGTTCTTCATTAAAATAACCCCTTAATGGGTGTGATTTTGAGTAATCGCTTTTTTCAATTATTCCCGAAAACTTACTAAAAACCAAAATATCCTCATAGTAATTTACAGGTGCTTTTTTAGCAATTAAAGCGAAAGCGAAAGCATCTTTTTCCCATATGCAAGAATAATTGTGAGGTAAATTTGATATTGCTTTATTTTTTAATTCTGTGCTAAATGGGTCTTGAGCAAATAAAACCATTTTCCCATTTTTCCTCAATATTCTGTTTGCTACCTGCATTACCTTATCGGTAGGTATAACAGTATCCCATTCGTGTTTTGGTTTATCTTTAGAGCCATAAATATCACTCTTTTCAGCACCTTTCATAGCTCCATAAGGTAAATCAGTTAAAATAAGGTCAACGCTACCACTTTCTATTTTGATGTGTTCTTTCAGACAATCGCCTTGTATCAGTTTCATTCTACCTCCAAATATAATGTAATGATGAGTCGCAAGCG
>CAZUAH010001418.1:0-1132 GCA_964617665.1 uncultured Pirellulaceae bacterium | reverse complement strand
AAATCCGAGCCGCTACTTCATGGCCACGCGCTCGCAGAGTGCGCCGCCGGAAGTGCAGACTGCGCATCGCATCGACGACCCCGAAAGAAGATGACACCTGCCAAGTACAATCGGCGAGAATACGATGCTGGAGTGCTTGGGGCAAATCGCGTGCCCTTGAGCAACGTCCAATGCCAAGAGCACATTCTCGCCCAACACACTCACGCCCTCTCTTGTTCCATGCTGAACATAGGCATCTGCAGTCCAGAGTTCGCAAATCGCGAGTCCCAATAGATCGTTCACATAACGGTGGTTTAGTGAGACTGCGACGGAACCGTTGTTTTCATCCGTTAGCAGCCTGCCACTGTCGGTAGGGATGGAGGCATGGCACCGGCCAGGTGACGATGGCGATGCCCCTGCCTCTCAGCTTCCAGGTTACATGTACGAGGCTTCTTGCGACGAGAGTCGGGGGGCCGTTTCCCCGAGCGTGTATCCACGTTGAGCTTTGCAGTGTCTCCCGCCGGTGATGCTGGCGCTATTCGGCCACAACCGCATTGCACTCGTTATTTGCTTGGTCTCACCGTGTAGACGATCTCCACCTTTTCGATGAGGCCTCTTTGTTTCAGCTCTGGGAGCAGGACCTTTTTCCAGTCGTCGCTTTGATAAAAGGCGGCCCGTTCTTTCGCCATGTTGGCCTTGCTGGAAAACTGGCGGCTCCATACAAACAAGTTCTCGTCTTCCAGAGTTCGGTAGGCACTGAGGATCTTTATCCCCGCTTTTTCCTGGGGCTTGACCAATTTGTCGTGAAAGAAACGCTCCCATTCATCCATTTTTCCCTCAGCCACTTTGTAAACACGTACTTCTATTACGGGATCTTCCTGACCGGCTGCTAAAGGACTGGAAAAGCTGGCAAATGCAAGGGTGATGCCCAGAAGAAGGAATAGACATTTTCTAGGGGAATGTACCATGGCTTGTCTCCTTTGTGGTTAATAACGAATTCCTGTCAGTTCCCGCGAGTGGTGACTGCGGTGGTCGATTGACGTCAACGGGGACAGGCAGGATAGATCTGGCGCTGAACAAAGCCAACTTCGCGTGAATGGCGTCAATGCGAATTCCATTCGAAGCAAAGCCTGCGACGGATCAGTGTAGCCTG
>CAZUAH010001417.1:0-1134 GCA_964617665.1 uncultured Pirellulaceae bacterium | reverse complement strand
GCTATGTGCCCGACGCGACAGTCGTTGCGGAGGGAGGCTACGAGGCCCGCGGCCTGGTGGCCGATATCGGCTTCTACTCCGCAGACGCCGAGACCGTTCTCGTGAAGGCGGTTGCCGAACTGGCGGACGGACCTGGATCGTGATCGTCTTGACCTACGATTGGCGTGCGGTTCTGTGAAATGAAATGCAAGACGCTCACGTATTCTCGATTCGGGAAATCGGTGTGTATTGTTTACAGCGTTCTGGTATAATTTGGGCATGTCTACTGTCACTTATCTAGACCGTTTCCTGGACCCTGTTGTGGAGGCCTTCACGCCGGCTCTCGCGCGCAAGATTGTCGATTTGCGTGCCGATCCTGAACTTGAGGGGCAAATCGCCGAATTGCGGGAGAAGGCAAACCACGGCACACTCACCCCCGAAGAGGATGCCCAGTACAAAGAATTCGTGGAAGCGGTCGATGTGATCTCGATCATTCAGGCGAAGGCGAGACGGTTTCTCGACGCAAACGACTATGGACGCCGCGACGCGTAGCCTCGTGCGGCGGCGGGCCGCGGATCGTTGCGAGTACTGCCGGATTCCGCAGGAAGCCACGCCCTTCGTTCCATTCCATGTGGAACACGTGGTCGCCCGGCAACATGCACGAGACGACAGTCCGGACAATCTGGCCCTGGCGTGCGATCGATGCAACGCTTTCAAAGGGCCTAATCTTACGAGCATCGACCCGGAGAGCGGCGAGGTCGTTGCCCTATTCAATCCCCGCAAGGACGACTGGCCGGAGCATTTTCGTTTCGAAGGAGGCGAAATCATCGGTCTTACGCCCACCGGACGGGCGACCGCCCGACTGCTGAACGTAAATGCCATCCGTCGGGTCGAACTCCGCGCAGAGTGGATTGAAGAAGGTAGAGAGTTGATTTGAGACGAACTGGATTGGATACGGGGTCAACTACGGCCATCGCGACGGCAGTGGCATTCATCGCGTGATCCAACGACTCCAGAAAAAGGACCGATGCCGATCAAGCACTGGCACGGCATTTGAAGACCCTCACTGCGAAAGTGTCGCGCGTCAAGAGTAGACTCCCGCTCGGGGGCGCCAAACTTGCTCTTTCCTGGTTAACTGAGCTGGTTTTGTGAGGT
>CAZUAH010001416.1:0-1140 GCA_964617665.1 uncultured Pirellulaceae bacterium | reverse complement strand
CCGCACTCGTGCAACAGGTGCATGAACGCGTCGCGCACCGCAGGGCGACTCAAGCGATGACGGCGTTGGTTCAGCAACAACGGCGAGTCGGGAGCGTTGGCACCCTTACCCATTCGACGATCCAGGTACTGCTGCAGTGCATGAGTCGTGGAGACGCTCAGCACAATCCAGCGGGACTTGCGGAACTTGCCTTCGGCGATGTACAGCTTCTGCTCATCGGGCAAGAAGTGTTCGATATTCAGAGCAAAAGCCTCTCCGCTGCGGATGCCGGTGGTATAGAGAAGCCCTAACAGTGTGCCGATGGTATGGGGCCGCAGAGATCCGGATGGAGGCAACCGGGAAGCCGCACTCAACAACGCGCTAACTTGCTCGTGCGTAAAGACATACGGCCGATGTGCCTGGCGTGAGGAGCGCAGCCGCAACGGTTCGGGGATGTAACTGAGTGGATCGGTCCGGGTCAGATATTCGCACAACTGCCGTACAACGCTGAACCGGTTCTCCCGAGTGCCAGCGGCCAGTGCCGATAGACGATCTTGATAGCGGTCACAGATCTCACGCGTCATGCGGGCCTGCTGGACGCCTTGCTCGACCAGAAAGCGGTCGAAGTAACCCAGCAACGTCGCTTGGCTGTGATAGTCCATGCCGGAAAACCGCCGCAGATTGATGAGCATCTCGATCTGGGGGGCCAAGCAGCTACAAAGAGTCCATGTACTCATGAGACGACCTCCTCGGGCCACTCCAGCGCGACCTGGCTCAACGCATGGAAGTCGACCTTGGTGTAGATGAATGTTGTGGACAGATGGCGATGTCCCAGGACATCCGCCACGGCTTTCAATGGATGGCCATCGGCCACCATTCGGGTCGCTAAGGCGTGGCGGAAGGTGTGGGAGCCTTTGCTGGCCGCCTCGATGCCGGCTCGACGGATGTGTTTGCTCACGATCGACGTGAGCGTGCTAGACGCCGCCAGGGGCCGATACGGTGCCTGGCAGGTCAGGAACACTTCTGGAAACGTACGCCGCGGACGCGCGTTCTGCAGGTAATCGAGTAGGCTTTCGCCCACCTGCGACGTCAGGGGCAACAGACTGTCTTTGCCGCCTTTGGTAGCCCTGAACAGGATCTGGTCCTGCGACCATCGGATGT
>CAZUAH010001415.1:0-1145 GCA_964617665.1 uncultured Pirellulaceae bacterium | reverse complement strand
GCAGCAGACAAGACAGATCGCCGTCGAGCCGCTGGGGACGGGCGTCACGCAGTTCCAGGTGTCATTTCCCGGTAGACCCGCCGACTGCGAACTGATCGCCGAGATCCGCGGTCACGACGGCCGCCCCGTACGGTCCTATCGGCTGCTGGAGGTTCGTGTCTCGGGTGAGGCACATGGCGGTTTGTTGCGCAACGGCGGTCTGGAGTCCGGACTGACAGGCACCGACAAGGCCAGAATGATCCTCTTCGAACCGCTCGACAAAGAGTGTGGCCCGGGAGGGAGGATAGACCACTGGACGACCTGGGGCCCCGGTGTTTTGTATTACTCGGCGTATGGGCTGACCATCGAAGGTCGGGCGGTGAAGTTCTGGCACTCCGATTCCGGCATGTACCAGGAATTCGATGTCACGACGGGTCAGGAATATGCCTTCAGTGTCGAAGTGCTCAACTCGGCCGTCACGAAAGAAGTGTTGAAGCTCTGGAAGGGGTATCTTCGGGCAGAATTCTATGACGATTCGTTGAAGCTGATCTCCTCGGCCGATTTGGACACCTACGATCCGGAAACCACCGACACGCCCCTTGAGAAGTGGGAGACGCTTTCGGGCAAAGTCACCGCGCCCGCCGGCGCGACGAAAGGAAGAATCGTTCTCGGTCTTAAAGACTATCAGCCCGGTGCCGGCGGGGTGCTCCATTTCGACAACGCCAGGGTCGTTGCGCAAGGGGATAAGCGGTGATGCGTCAGTACGAAGTACCGAATTTGAATGCAGTGCAAGAGAAGAGAAAACAAATGAAGAGACTTTGTGTGTTCATTTTGGTTCTGCTTGTGCCTTCGCCCGCTTGTGCTGTTCAGCGAAAGGATGTGCTGGACAAGGAACAGAAGGACTTTCTCGAAGCGCTGATGCACGACACGTGGAGTTTTATCAACGACACGTGTGATCCTGTCACCGGTATTCCGCAGAACTTTCAAGGTGGAGGTGGAGGTCACACAAACAGCACGCCCGTGGGCCTTTATATTGCCAGTTTGGCGGCTGCAAGTCAGATTGGCCTGATCGACGAACAAGTTGCTGAGCAGCAATTTGAGAAACTCTTTTCGTCGATGGAGAAGCTCCACCAGGAGCACGGCTTCTTTCCCAATTTCTTCCCGCC
>CAZUAH010001414.1:0-1151 GCA_964617665.1 uncultured Pirellulaceae bacterium | reverse complement strand
CAAACCGGACTTCCCCTTCGATGGGATCAACCTCTGGCCCCATCTGGCGCAGAACAGTCCCGTACCTGATGATCAGGTCTATTTCTTCGCCAATAGCAAAAGCAGCATGAATAAGGCTGCCGGGGTGTATCGGGACCAGCAATACCGCGTTGCGGACGCGAGAAGAAAGTTTGAAGGAATGATGTTCGGAGGTTTGAACTACTGGGATCGCGACAGCATCTGCAACATCGTTTGCATCAAAGGCAAGGACAAGCTCGTTTACTGGTCGACCCTCAACGGGATAGCGCGGGGCGCGGCCTATAAACGATTGCCGACCGGTGCGCGCTCCAGCGAGAATCCGAAGACCCTCTTTCAGGAGGAGGTTGTCATCGATGGCCAATTTCCCGGCAGCGGGCGGGGCGCGGAGCTTCTTGAGGAGTTCGCCGAATACGTCCAGGGCGCGGGTGAGGATGAGTTGCGAGAGAGTGCTGTTTTCAACGGTTCCGACGTAAAGCGACTGAAGCCCGCGCGGGAGCGGGTGAACATCGCGCCTTAAACGAGTTGCCGCATTTCTTAATAACCGACGGATATAACGAACATGAGAGAACACCCTAAAGATGGAATGATCAAAACAGTCGACCGATTCCGTAACTGTTATTACCGGAACTCGTTTCGTCTCCTTCTCGTGCTGGCCAGCGCCTTTCTGCCGCTCACCCAATTGAATGCGGAACTGGTCCCGCTGGGAGAGAACGCGGAGGACAGCTTCGCCCTGCTGACTCGCTTTTTCGATGGCAATCCGGAAGGACCGGACTACCGCCGCGATGCGGGTTTCGCCATCCACGTCGGCTGTGAGGACGGTTCCAAAACTGCCCTGCTCCGTTCCAGTCTTTTTGTCGTGCATGGACTGGATGCATCCGCTGCCAATGTCGACCGGGCCCGTCGGAAGCTGCAGGATCGGGGGCTCTACGGTCCGATCGAGATTCACCCCTTCGACGGATTCCGTCTCCCGTACATCGGCAATCTCGCCAACCTGATTGTATCCGACGGGCAGCAGGTTTCCCCGGCCGAGATCGACCGGGTATTGGCGCCTGACGGGATCGCCCTGATTGACGGGCGTGCGTTCCGCAAGAAGCGGCCCGACGCGATTGACGACTGGACCCATTACCTTTACG
>CAZUAH010001413.1:0-1158 GCA_964617665.1 uncultured Pirellulaceae bacterium | reverse complement strand
CAAACTCGATCGTAAACGGATTGGTCCCGGTCACGGTCACGTTGCCGCTACCGATAGTCGACAGCGATTCCAATGCCGTCTGAATCGTCGCGGCGTCTGCATCGTACGCCAAATCGCCCGTGCTTTTTCCCCCGAACGACAAACGGTATGTGCCATAAGCAGCATCGATCGCGAGCTCTTGCGTTTCGTTTTCGCCCGTGTTCTGTGTTAGATTGCCGACATCAGCTGTAATCATGTCAACATCCGTATTGGCCAGAGCACCGACAAACTCGACTACCCATGACCCCGACACTGACACGTTGCCCGAACCGATTGACGACAGCCCCTCTAGTGCAGACTCAAGACTGGCGGCAGACATATCGTAAGCCAGGGCCGTAGTGGTTTCGCCGCCATATGTCAGCGTAAATGTCCCGCTATCGGCTGTAATTGCCAATAGCTGCTCTTCGTTTGACCCCCCGCCGCCCTGCGTCTGCTCTGTAATGGCGAGTGACCCTTGCGATTCACCGTCTTGCGTAGTCGTAATAGTCGCTTCGCCATCCCAATACCACAGCACGTCGAAGTCGAAGTCATCGAAATAGGCATCGCCAGTGCTCGTGTCAGGTGCCCCAAATCCGGCATACTCTCCGTCAGTATGAGAAGATAGCGTTACAGATATTTCAGTGTTTTCGCTTAAATCGTCGGGCACAACGATCGCCCGAAACGCTAGGTCTTCAGGGTCATAGCACACCGTCATTGTGTGCCATTCGTCCACTACTGCACGCGGAACTGGTGTCGGTCCGCTCCTGACCGTTTCAGATCCGCCAGACACTTGGATCAAGTACAGTTCGCTACAAGCATCGCCGGGTCGCAATTCGGCAATCAGTCCAGTCTGGTGATCGTTAGACCACGATACTAACACCCGCAGGCGAGACCCACTACCGCCTTTTACTCGCACCCTCACCCATGATGCATACGGCGATACTGGATGCACTTCGTCTGCCAGCACTTTGACGAATGTCGTCGGATTGGCTGTGATTTCAACAGTGCCGGAAACCCAGTCTACGTTACTTGGGTCTGCCCCGCCTTCATGGATTGTGAAGTTGTCGTCAAACTCTTCTTCTGTGGCAAAGGCAGTATTGTAGATGTCGCATAATTCACAACAGCATGAGCAACCGGGAT
>CAZUAH010001412.1:0-1160 GCA_964617665.1 uncultured Pirellulaceae bacterium | reverse complement strand
TGGGACTCTACCGTCAAAAACTGTCATCGAATTCCGCTCCGCGGAAATCGGCGTTGAACTGACCGGCCCCTGTGGGTCCTGGCGATTGATCCCTCAACGCGGCCTCCAGCCGCAACCCAGGATAGCTCAGGCGGGCCGCCAGGGCTACGATGACGCTCTCACGAGCACGCGGTCACTTTTGGCCAACAGGAATACAGGCATGATATCGAAATTGATGATTGTCGCGGGCTTGGCCGTCGCGTCCGCCTGCATGGCGGAGACGCCGCAGGCCCCCGGCTCCGGGAAGAAATCGCTTCCCATTATCCCAAGCGCAGCCGGCCTTGGCATGGAAACCCCGGCGGGTAGCGGCCGGCATCTTCGTCCCCTCCGCACCGATGTCGTCCGTGTTACCAACTTGGATGATTCTGGTCCAGGTTCTCTGCGGGATGCTCTGGAGAACCAGCCTGGCCCCAAGGTGATCGTATTCGAAGTCTCAGGCAACATTCGGCTTCAACGCGGCATCGACATTGGTGGCTCGCACGGAAAGGACGGGGAGGCCAAGGGAAGCTATATCACCATCGCAGGCCAGACGGCCCCTTCGCCGGGCATCACGCTGATGCACTGCGGCATCGAGATCAATGCGAACTGTCACGATATCCTCATGCAGCACATCCGCATCCGCCCAGGTGATACGACGGTCGGAGGCGTTTTGCGTGATGGATGGACTGCTGTTGACGGGCAAAGGGGAGTCTTCTCCCATCCTTTGAATTGGAAGCCCAACGTTGGGTGGGGCTCGAAGGTGGGCGTTACGTGGAACGGCTCGCCCCTGAAAGAGTCGAAGGATCTTGAGCCCAACACCTGGAAGTGGTTGAAAGACACCTTGTTCGTGAACATGGGGCAGGACCCGGCAAGCGGGAAGCTCGTGTGGATACCTTCGAAGACAAGCATCTCCGATCCGCTGGAACTCGAAGGGTCATTCAACAGGGAGAAGGGGCAGTCTCCGCCATACCGCGTCGTGGTCGATCACTGTTCGTTTAGCTGGGGCGGTGATATGAACGTCAAGACCAACGGCAACAACACTACGTTCACTAGCTAGTGGTTGTGGAGCAAGCTCGTGGTCCTGAATAAGTCGGGGAATTCGCATGTCGGATGGGTTGAAGATTTGAAGCCTTTGCGCGAAA
>CAZUAH010001411.1:0-1170 GCA_964617665.1 uncultured Pirellulaceae bacterium | reverse complement strand
CGGTCAGGTAGTGCCAGCCGACGAAAGGAAAATCTACGGAAACTTCGGCGTCCTCGATGGCGCCGGCATACCGCCACGATATCGAATACCGCCCCAAATCACTGTTTTGCGAACGCGCCCGGGCTCGAAAGTCACGGCGTTCCCACACCCCAAGCTTTTGCGGTAGCGTGTTTTCTGAAAGCACATCAGAAAGCGGCAGGCGACCGTCGTTGCGAACGGTGCGTGCAACCGGAACACTCCCATCGTGGTTTGGCCGATGATACACGACCGTGGCTGCCTGTATCACGGCGACAGCAAGAAAAGCTGCTGCAATCAAGCTCAGGGCTACGAGGCGAATGGCATTGCTCGTCTGGGGCGCGGGGGACGGCTCCTCCCTGACTGCGAATTGGTGTGGGGCTGTCGCGACATCGGCCGAGTCGTCTTCTTCGACCGGACGCGGCGGTCGCTCCAAAAGGAGCAGCAGTAGTTGGTCGGTGCTCAAGAGCATCAACAACTCGCCTACGAACAGCCCGACGCCAAACGCCGAGTGCGCCCAGCCGCTCCCGATATCCACTCCGCTCTGGACGAACAGGGAAACCGCGAGTGCCACGCGAATCACGTTGGCGGCGATCGCCCAGAAGGCCGCACTGACAATCAGCAGCACGGAATGAACGAATCCTCGCCGCAGCCAAACTGCGAGGATTGCCGCGGTCGCCAGCAGCGTGAACAAGGACTGGACGCCACTACACGCCTCTTCCACCAAGAACTGGTGACCGGGGATCTCGATCACGTAGCCTGCCAACACGTGATTGCAACCAGACCAGTCCAACAGGAGGCTGCCGCCTTGTGAACTGATGCCTTGCAGCCAGAGGATCAACCGTTCGTCCCAGCGGAATGGAAGCGGCAGCATCAGCCATAGCAGCAACCAGACTGGCAACGCGCAGGAGACGGCGCGGCCGCCAAACGACAACAGAATGGCCAACACGCTGAGAATGGCTGCCACTGTCCCCAGCCAAGGCGACCACAACATTTCGCTTGCGATCAGAACGACAAGGCTGATCGACAGCGCGAGAATGCTTGACCGAGTCGGCCGACAGGCGGTAGGGGCAGAGACTGCTTGCCAACGAGTCCATAGGAGATATGCGACCGCGGCCAGCAGAAAGGGGAAATACCGGTAATGCTCGACTAGCC
>CAZUAH010001410.1:0-1171 GCA_964617665.1 uncultured Pirellulaceae bacterium | reverse complement strand
CGGTTCGGAGGGAGGGGAGACCGGGTACTCAACCGGTCTTTCCTACCCCTATCGACCAACCGACTTCGTGCAAAAACTTCGTCGGGCACTCTGCGTCCTTCTTACGACGCGGAGCGTCGCGGACCCGCGTCCCCACGCAGAGCGTGGGAACGAGAACGAAATGGCGATTTTTTCACAATGTCTCCGTGTGGGAACGACTTGGAACGAACACACCGGGAAGTAATACTCATGGATATTGCTTGGATCCGAAAGCTGCTGCTTTGTGCCTTTCTGCTTGGATACTGCCCGCCGGTCTTCGCTGACGACACGTTGCCGGGCATCGTTTTCGTGTCCGACGTCATCTTCGGCGATAAGTATATTTGGCCGGGTGTCGCGCGGCCGAGCCAGGCTCACTGGCGAGAGGGATACATCTATCATCGGGCCACGACCCAGCATCCGATCGAGCGGACCACGACTCCGACCAGGCCGGGAAGCAATCTCTACACGCTCGTTCCCGCCCGACCCAACGGAACTCTCACCCGGATTACTCACCTCACCGACGGTGAAGTCTTCGATCCCGAGACCTCTTACGACGGAAGGACAATTCTCTTCAGTATGCGTCGCGACGGAGAGGACTGGTTCAATCTCTATGAAATCGGCGCCGACGGCAATGTCCTCAGCGAAACGCACGTTCCACCACCAGCGTGGGACGGATTGGCGATCGCCCAAGGCTGCCTCTTTCTCACCACGCAGGACGGAATACTGTTGTGCCTGGGCGAGTAGATGGACGGGAAATCAAATAGCCCATAACAAGCTCCGCCCAGATGGAGTCTTCGACCATGCACTACTGCACACGGATCCAATCAATCTCGACCGCAGTGCCTTTGGGGGCAGACCATGTGAGCTGCAACGACTTGATCGTACCAGTCCACGCTCTGCCAGGCGGTATTTCAGCCGTCGAAAACTGATTGTCTCCGCGAATGCTGGCGGTGCCGAGCGACTTGCCATTGGCTGAAACGCTCAACTTCGTCGCGGCGGTGCTGCGCACGCGGATGGCAAGCTTGCCCTGGTTCTTCGCAGCGTCGAGTTTTAATCCACCGCGGGTGATCGACGCCTGGGCGGCAAGCAGGTCGAAATCGAGAAAGCCCTGCCGACCGGCGATATTGGTCAGATCGCCTTCCGACATCCAACC
>CAZUAH010001409.1:0-1177 GCA_964617665.1 uncultured Pirellulaceae bacterium | reverse complement strand
CGAGAGTCGTTCGGCCCGCAACCTCAACTCTCGCCCGCGTGATCCTGGTCGTTCTGCATACTAAAACAGATTCCGTTGTCGAAGCCTGTTCGCGATGCTCTCACAATACGATTCCTCTATCTCTATTCCGATTGCACGCCGTCCGGCATCCATCGCAGCGCGTAACGTAGTGCCACTTCCCGCGAATGGGTCCAACACGGTCCCACCCTCCGGCGTCGTTGGTAATATCAAGTCCGCCAGCAGCCCCAACGGTTTTTCTACTGGATGTACGCGGTCACTCGATGGCGTGGCCGTGTGCTTCAACACGTCGGCACGCAGTTTCCCGTCCTCGCAGAACTCCGACGTATTCCATCGGGCCGCAATTATCAATTCGTGCTGGTTGCGCCAAACGCGGCCCAACCCGACATGCCCCTTGTCCCACACCAACGCCTTGCAGAAATCGAACCGCCCGTACATTTCCGGGTAAAACACGGGGTAGCTTTCGTGATTGCAAAACGTGATGCAATGTCCCGTTGGCTTAATGGCTGGCGTTGTTGCGTCCATGAACGCGGACCAGAATGTCTGCAATATGCTCGTGTCGCCCCACTTCCTTTGCCAGTTGACGCGACTTTGGTAGTGTGCGGCTGGCATGAAAAACGGCGGATCGGTCAGAACGCAATCAACGGAGTGTTTCCGAATGGTCGGCATGATGTCGCGCCAATCCCCGTGATAGATGGCGATGCCGTCTTGCTCGAAAAATGCAGAACAAACGGATGAACACGGAGCGGCTAACGCCGTTTCCGTTCCACCGTTCGCTGTGTTGGTTGCGTCTGTCGTCATGCGTCATCAACTCCGTTGGTCCGCCGCCCGGTTATCCTTGACCGTTCTGCGGACGACACCAGATGATGCCGCCCGCAGATAATGACAACAACTAATCGCTGTCTTCGGGCATGTTGCGGACACTCGCCATCGCGTTGGCAGAGTTGCAGGCTGCCTGCGAAAATCGCAAAGCGTCCTCTGATTTCTCGGCCTGCTCTGCCTTCTTCACTAGCGACTCGATTTCCTTCGTAACATCTAACACGTTCATCGGGTTTTACCTCCGAATCCCAAACCGCAGAACCAATCATTGGACCGGACGTCGGTTACGTCGGTCCAAATGGCGGCGTCACTTGCGCCGCCGGTCAATTCAACCGTTATC
>CAZUAH010001408.1:0-1182 GCA_964617665.1 uncultured Pirellulaceae bacterium | reverse complement strand
TCGGTCGCCGATTCCATCGACTCCAAAGCCGCCATCCCGTCATGCCACATCCGTATCGCCAGAACACGCATTCGAGCAACCACCGCAATCTTCTTGTTACGGGGATTACGAGCAACCAACCGATCGTAAGACTCACGCTCCGAGGCGTCCACACGCAGCCGCGACCAGACAGCCTGACAAAGCACCTTGCGAACACGAGACGGACCCTGGTGGGTAATATGTCCCTTGTGATCGCTATTCTCCCCGGATTCGTGACTGGCCGGAGTTAACCCAAGGAACGATCCGATCTGGCGACGATTCCTGAACCGACGCAAATCGCCCAACTCGGTAAGGAACACCATGGCTGTCAGAACACCGACACCCTGTTGTCGACACATCGCAGATATCTGCCTCGAATATCGATCCGTCATTGACAGCGCCGTAACTTGCTCATCCAGCGAAGACCGCTCTTGCTGCAGCCATTTCAACTGTCGCATCAGGCTGGCCAACGAAGCTCCGGCGCCGCAACTCAATGACCCTGCAATCAGAGAGTCTAACCACATCCAGTACGCCTGGGTCCAGGGCTCGGCCGCCGCACCTTCGATGCCGTGCTGCTTCAGGAGCCAATGGATCCGTGTCTTGGTCGCGCTGGCGTCTTCGGCTGCCGACAGACGCCGACGAACCAGTTCGCGATCATCCCGGGCCTGCATGGGCGGAACCCAAATCGACGGCAAAGCCACGCCAGCCAGAATAAACGACCTCAACGCATCGAGAATGGCCTGGGCGTCGCGTTCATCTGTCTTCCGCTTGCGGCTGTGAGCTGATCGAGGCATCTTGCTTGGTGCGACGATGTGACACTCGATTCCGGCGGCGACCAACTCGTCATGCAGCAGGAACCCGAACCCGCAGGCCTCGTACGCGAAGATTATGCGTGAGACGCCGGCCTTGTCGGCCCTGCGATGCAGATCTGCGATCATACGTCGCCTGGCGGCGATACTGGTTCCCCAGTTCTTGAGCCATGGCTCTTGTCGATCCACGGCTCCCTTCAGAAGCATCGTTTTGTCGTGTAAATCGCAACCGATCATAATACAATTCGCCATGGCCAGTCTCCTTCAGTATTGAGGTCAGAGAACATTCGATTACCAAAAGCTGAACTTCTCGCTCATTCTGTCCGAGACTGGCTTGTTTTGCTACATGGTATCT
>CAZUAH010001407.1:0-1193 GCA_964617665.1 uncultured Pirellulaceae bacterium | reverse complement strand
CCACGGCACGCCACTGACACTTCAACCTATCCGGTCGAATCCAATTCGCCCCCAGAAATCAAGTCGAAGGGTCACAAAGTTCGAGAGTCGAAAAGTGACTCTCGCTCAACTGTTTTCGGCATTGGTGTTGTTGAATCTCTCCTTTGTTTCCGGTTTGCTCTCTATATATGATACGCAGTTGGGCAACCAAAGAATAGACATGACAATTGGCAGACGAGGAGCAAATTGATGGCTGATTGGATCGCAGAAGGCAAGAAAGCGCCGGCATTTACGTTAGCGGCGGACGACGGTACTAAAGTGAGACTCTCGGCGCTGAAAGGTTCGCCGGTGGTTCTGTACTTCTACCCCAGAGATGATACGCCGGGGTGCACGAGAGAAGCCTGCGCATTTCGCGATCGCAAGGCGGAGATCGAGAAGCTGGGAGCGACGGTGCTGGGCGTCAGTCCCGATACGGTGGAAAAACACGTCAAGTTTCGCGACAAGTACGAATTGAACTTTCCGCTTCTGGCTGATCCGGATCACAAGATTGCCGAGAAATACGGGGCGTGGCGAGAGAAGAACATGTACGGCAAGAAGAAGATGGGCATCCAGCGATCGACGTTCTTGATCGACGCCAACGGCAAGGTCGCCAAAGTATGGCAACGCGTCAAAGTGGACGGCCACGATGATCAGGTGATTGAGGCACTGAGAGAGTTGAGCGGGTAATCCGATTCATGCACGGCTGCGAGACCAAATCCGAAATCCGAATGTCGAAATCCGAAACAAATTCAAATCGGGGAAATCTGAATTTCTAAACGGGTGTCGCGTCGGCCTTCGCGCAAGAAAAAGCCCACGGTGTTGGCCGCGGGCTTTTCGCTTTTTTGAACGTCGTGTTCGTTAGAAAATCCCCATCGCGATGAGGCTGTAGCGGACGACGAAACCGGCTGCTACCACGCTGACCATACTCATCAATTTGATAAGAATGTTCAGACTCGGACCGCTGGTGTCTTTGAACGGGTCGCCCACGGTATCGCCGACCACCGCTGCCTTGTGGGCCTCGGTGCCCTTGCCGCCGTGAGCTCCACCCTCGATGTACTTCTTGGCGTTATCCCAAGAACCGCCTGCGTTGGCCATGAAGATGGCCACGCAGAATCCGGATGTGAGTGTACCGACCAGCAAACCGAGCACACCGGCCACACCAAGGACAAGGCCGG
>CAZUAH010001406.1:0-1196 GCA_964617665.1 uncultured Pirellulaceae bacterium | reverse complement strand
TTCTCGTATTGCTTTTCCGTACGCATGACGCCAATCGGGTGACCGCTGCAGACCAGCAGACCATCTTTGACGGTCCAAGTATCCTCGGCCGTATTCACATTGACCCAGCCCGTGAGGTCCTTGCCGTTGAAAAGATCGCGGAATTGCGGAACCTCCGCGGCACGCGCTTGGCAAAGCCCGCACAACAGCAACATCGTGCTGCAAAAGAGTCTGGCTATGTGGTTCTTCATGGTGTTTCCCCCGTTCTTGAGTAGATCTGGACTGCTACGGATTCTTCTCCAGCATTGTCCGCTTGATGAAATCCACGATCAAGCGGCGATAGTGCATTTCGACGATTCCGTGGGATTGGTTGATTGGGCGTGTTCCTCTGACAAAATGGCAATACGATTTCGCAGCACGACAGGGCACAACCAGAACATGCTCTAACCGAACAGGAAGACTCCCTTGCCGAGCCGAGTAGATGGGGCTCGTTAGGCGGCGGCGAGGGGTAGCTTTATCTGCGGAAGCTCGTCAACTGTAGGCCCAACAGCCAGTCGTCGTGTTTGCGGCCTTCGGTGGTGATGAAGTACCGACCGAATCCCGTCAGTCGCCAATTGCCGTCGATCCAGATATGCGCGCCCAGTTCGGGATAGATGGAACTGAGCCAACCGTCGATTGTTGATTTCTCTTCTCCCCACTCGTCGATCAGCCCGTCGCCGTCGTTATCGGCTCCGTCCCAATGGGCAAGTTCGACCCCGCGCGACGCTCCATGAAAGGTCCCGAGACCGACGAAAGGTGCGATGCGAGTCGGTGCCTGTAACCGAATACCCAGGTCGAGCCCGCCGAAGCCTTCATCCTCGCCCAGGTAGCCCGCCAAGGCGCCACGGGTAGTCAACCAGTTTGTCGCGTATCCTTCTGCGCCCAATTCCGCGCCGCCCATGACGTTGCGTGTGTAGGGGCGGACTTGGGCGCCGCCGCTGATGTACACGCCGCCGAGCCCTTCCGTGTGACGGGCATCGAATGCCTGTTTGGCCTTTCCCAATAAGTCGCCCCGTTCAGCGCCGACAGCGTATTTCTCGGCGTACACGGGGTCGTCCATCGCGTATCGCGATCGCAGCAGCGAACATCCACAATTGGCCGCGACCAGCACAAGCACGAGAAAACGCCACCGCACTAAAATTCCGTTGGCGCGGTGCAGGCGGTTGTGAGGCTAAGCT
>CAZUAH010001405.1:0-1203 GCA_964617665.1 uncultured Pirellulaceae bacterium | reverse complement strand
GAGTCCCTCAAAATGATCCCCAATCGTGAAGAGAATCTGGGCCGCCGGACCAAGTGAGCCAAGCAGTAGATTGAACCAATGCGGCGCGTGCAGGACGTCACGTTTCTCAAGATACAATGCGTAATTGATCATCCCGATCTCGAACACCTCGAGTTCAGGCATGATTCTGCGTTCCTGCATTCTCAATGCCAATGTGGTGATCATATCCGGGGAATTGACGCTGGCCTGTTTGGGAAAATTCATCGATCCCAGCGTCAGACTTGCCATATCTGGCTTCGCATCACCCTCCAAATCTAGAACCTGGGACCTACACGGCAACGAATTGAAAAGTCGACCACTGGTGGTAGCACAGATGACCACACCTGGACATCTCCGGCGGATTTCTGGGATGAACTCCTCGTAAGCCTCCTTTCGATACGTGGGAGCGCCATCACTGTCTCGAGCATGCAGATGCAGAACGGTGGCGCCCGCCTCGAAGCACTTGCACGCGTCCTCGACAATCTCGTCGGATGTGATTGGGACATGCGGCGTCTGATCTTTGGTCGGCACGATTCCGGTGAGCGCTGCGTTGATGACCAAAGGTTGTTCAGTCTGCGGACGCAGTTCGAACGGATCGCCGTAGCCTTGTTCGACGTACCATCGAATATCAACGGGGCCGATGCAACTCACACGTTCGTTCCTCGAAAGAAGGCATCCAGATCACACACCAGGATTTCTTGCATCTTGTATTCGGGAAACCCGTAGTGAATTGCCCAGATTGGAGTACCGCCGACATCGAAGAAGTACAGTCGGTGAAGAACCGGTTCCGAGCCGACACGGGCGTAACCGAAATGCTTCTTGTACCACGCCTGTGAACTGGGATGCTCGCAGCAGGTCGTCAGTTGCCTGAATCCCGCTTCGTGAGCTTCTCGCATTCGCGCCTCCTGCAACGCTTTACCGAAGCCGTGCCGTCGATAGGCAGGAAGCACCACAAGGAGCGTGGTCTTCGCCACGGCTTCTTTCTCTTCCTTGTAGTGGCAGAAACCAACGACTTGGCCGTCATGCTCAGCAACGAAACCGTTTTCCAAATTCAGCTTGGTGATTTCGTTTCGCAGCAAAAACGACTCGCCCCAGTCTTCGTCCACGATCGCGCCGTCCGTAGAGTCAATGACTCGGGGGCGCCAAACTTGCTCTTTCCTGGTTAACTGAGCTGGTTTTGTGAGG
>CAZUAH010001404.1:0-1204 GCA_964617665.1 uncultured Pirellulaceae bacterium | reverse complement strand
GGTGGTGGTGGAGAAGTCGAGCGGCGTAGTCCGCCAGTCGCCGTCTAGGTAGCGACTGCCTGATATCGGCTTGTCGAGGGCTGGTTTCACAGGGCGCCGGTCAGGATCTGCGCTCTGAAAGTGTCAACTACATTTGTCGTTTATCGTGGGCGTTTTCGGCCATACTGCCCGCATGGCGCGTAAATACGGCCATATGCGGCTGAAAAACGACAAAAGTAGTTGACACATGCCCGCTGCCAGGCAACGATGCTGCCACGTGATCGTCAGGCAAGGAGCGTGCTCGTGGATCAGCCCAAGATCGACTTCCTCAGAAGCCAAGGTCTTCTCAACAAGAAACCGGAACGAGTCACCCACCCGCTGTTCGAGACCACGGAGTTCTTCGATCGCCGGGACTTGCCGCAGGTCCGCTACGAAATGCTGCGTGAGGCCAGGGTGGAGAAGGTCCCTGTGACCAAGGCGTGCAGGCTGATGGGCTTCTCACGAGAGTACTTCTACCGACTCGAACGTGCTTTCGCCGAACGGGGCTACGTCGCGCTGCTCGGCTCGACGATGGGGCGTCCACCGCTGCTTGCCCTCAACCAGGAGATCGTCAGCTACATCGTCCATCGCAAGATCGAGCTGCCTCGACTGTCGGGCGAGGAACTGCGCAAGGAGATCCTGCGACTCTACAAGGTGGACTGCTCGTGCCGAACGGTCGAGAGGATCATCGCGAAGGTCGGCTTGGGAAAAGGGGGATCTCGCCAAGGCTGACGGTAACCATCGAGCCTCACGTCCATCCGCACGCTCGGTTCATCGAGCAGGACGACGGCGCACAGAGTTTGTACGAGCAGGCGCGCCGAGCCGCTCTCGATGGCCGAACCCGCATCGGCCGGGCCTTGTCGGATTCGCTGACTGCACACGGCGCTGCTGGGGTGCTGATACGACCAGAACGGATCATCGTCGCCTCGTCCTCACGGCCCTCGCACGGCAACTCGCGCCGGGAGACTGCTCTGCATCACTCTCACCTCTCCGACAAGGCTTTCGCGACCATCGCCACTTCGCTTGCCGAGGGCGTCGGTGTCTGCTCCACCTCCCGCATCCAGAGTGTCGACAAAAAGACCGTGCTGCGGGTCCTTGCCAAGGCCGCCGAGCACGCCGAGAAGGTCGTCGGCTCTCTGCTGACGGACATGGACGTCGATGAGTGCCAGCTCGACGAGATGTGGTC
>CAZUAH010001403.1:0-1212 GCA_964617665.1 uncultured Pirellulaceae bacterium | reverse complement strand
GATAACCATATCTCATCGCAACGCAGTAGCGAACTCTTTGCATCTATTGCACACGCACAGAAACAGCAGTTTTTTTCGCTTCAGGGTAAACGTAAGGTGGATAATGAATTCTGGGCCTACGATACCACGTCCATTTCCAGCTACTCCGATGAACTCGCTCACGTGCAGTATGGATACAATAAGGAGCATGACCCCCTCGCACAGCTCAATCTGGCAATCGTCTTTGGGATATCCTCCAATCTGCCGTTTTACTACCGCAAACTTGCCGGCAATGTTCCAGATAGCAAAACAGTACGCCACCTTTTAGGAGATTTAGATCAGATGGGATTTGGCAAAGTCAAACTTGTAATGGATCGTGGTTTTTATAGCGAAACAAATATCAATGCGCTTTACCATGACCACCGTAAGTTTCTGCTGTCAGCTAGAATGTCACTTAAGAACATGCAAAAGGAGCTTGAGCCGTTGTATGAGAAATTTAGAACATTCGAGCAGTATGACAGTGACTATGAACTCTATATGCGCTCGGTTGCCACAACATGGAACTATCGGCATGAGCGGCCTTATAAAGGCGATAAAATCCAGCAGCCACGACGACTTTATATTCACTACTATTTTAATATCGAAAAAGCAGGTGAAGAGGAAAAGCGTTTCGATAAACGTCTGATGGAGCTACGAAACGAGCTTCTTTCAGGGAAGTTTCTTAAGGAACATGAAAGGCTCTATTCCAGGTACTTTACCGTTACTCGTATGCCAAAACGGGGTATCAAAGTAGATGTCAAGGAAGACGTAATTGCTAAGACAAAACGCTACTATGGTTTTTTTGCGTTGATCACCAATGAAAAAATGAGCGCTAAAACGGCATTACAAATTTACCGTAACAAGGATCTTGTGGAAAAAGCATTTGGCAATCTCAAGGAACGTCTAAACCTTCGCCGTGTGTTAGTCTCGTCCGAACAGAGTCTTAATGGTAAGCTTTTTGTTGCTTTCATTGCATTGATCTATCTTTCCTACATCAAAAAACAGATGCAAGAGGCGAATTTATTTAGGAGTTATACGATGAGTACACTGTTTGACAAGCTGGATCTCATTGAATGTTTCGAAATGCCGGGGCGCAAACTGCGTGTCGGTGAAATCCTAAAGAAACAACACGACATCTATGACGCATTGGAGATTAAACCGCCATCCTCGTTATGAGTATGCCGGGAATGTAGG
>CAZUAH010001402.1:0-1222 GCA_964617665.1 uncultured Pirellulaceae bacterium | reverse complement strand
GAAGCCGATGTCGGCAGCGACCGAAGTGGTGATGCAGATGCACCCTTTGCCTTGTTGCTCCATCACAGGGATCGCGTGTTTGCAGACCAGAGCGACGCCCAGCAAATTGACGTTGATCACCGTGTGGAAGTCGTCGACTGTGAGTTCGGTGATTTTCTGGTTTCGCAGCACGCCCGCGTTGGCATGGACGGCATCCAACCGGCCGAATGTGTCGACGGCCAGATCCACAGCCGCTTTCACATCGTCCTCTTGGCTCACGTCGCCGTGGTGGAAGACACACTGATGGCCTTCGCCGGTCAACTGCTCCTGGACTGCGTTGCCTTCGCCCTCCTGGATCGACATGGTCACCACTTTCGCCCCTGACCGGGCAAACAGCTCGGTGCATGCCAAGCCGATTCCCGATGTGCCGCCGGTGACGAGGATTACTTTGTCTTGAAGATTGCTCATGTGGTTTCTCCTATCCCTTGTATCCTGTGCGTTGTCGCCGTTCTTGGCCCTTTTGGCGAAAGTCGACCGCGCTGTCGACCAGGCCGCGGATGTCGTACTGCGGCCGATAGCCGAGCACATAGCGCGCCTTGGTCACGTCCATACAGAAATCCTGGCCGACGGGATCCACTAGTTCGATCACGTCGATTCTCAATCGCTCGGCAGCGTACTCGGCCGCCTCCACATAGTCGAACGGCTCGCCCATGGCGATGTTGAATGTCTCGCCTTCGATCTCTTCGCGTTCCAGAGACAGCACGAACGCCTGGACGCAGTCTTCCAGTGCCACGACGTGCCGCAGCATGGGTTGGCCGTCGGAGTGCCGCAGGGCTACCGCCGCGTCGCCGCCCGAGGCGTACTTTGCTCGGGCGTCGTCGTCCATCAACTCACTCCAAACCGGCACACCGAATTGCTCGCCGGCCACGGTCAGATGCGTGAGGATGTCGTCCTCGGCGTGAATCCACGACATGCGCAGACATACCGTAGGCACTTGGGCCTGGTGGAAGTACTGCTGACACATCGTCTCCTCGATCACTTTCGACAGCGGATAGTAGCCCGGGTAGGCGACCATGGGCATGTCTTCACGGATCGGAACGGGCTGCGCGTTGAAGTAGATGCCATTGACCGCATCGCCGCTGGCCAGCACGAACCGCTTCAGCGTCTTGGTCCGCATCGCTGCCTCCAGCAGGTTGAACGTACCCCGGGCACTGACGTCGATCACACCGTCGCGGTCTTCCTT
>CAZUAH010001401.1:0-1222 GCA_964617665.1 uncultured Pirellulaceae bacterium | reverse complement strand
TACCCCGCACGAACTACCCCGCCGCGACAGCGGCTTACTTGAACCAAAGGATGAATCCGAGCGGAAATGGCGGTCAGGCTTCAAGCTGACATCAACGTCACCGGCGCCATTTCCGCCGGCTTATCCTGGTCGTTCTGCGACTCGACACTTACCGACACGACTATGGTTCGACTGTTTGTAGCTCTGAGTATGCTTGCGTTGACGTTTGGCTGCGATCACGACGCAATGCCCGTACGTCATGAAGCAAGCACGGATTTGACTGCGGGAGATCTAGCGCATGCGAACGACATCCAATGGTGGATCGTTGATGTTCCCAAGGTACCCAAAGGGAAGGCCTTGTGTATGTCATTCGTCGATGAAGAAGGAATGATTGAATCAAGGGCTTGTCCAGATGTGAAGCAAGGCGATCGCATAAAGATCGTTTTGTCAGGCATCTCTGATTGGAATTTGCGCTACTCATTGGTCACCGCTGATAATGCATATCGCTCGACGATTTCAAATCACTTTCGCGGATATGACGGGCCGTCAACCCAACGGCATTCAGGAGCGGAGGTGAATGTTGGCGAATTCGTTGCGAAGAAATCAAACCAGGAAAGAGTAACAGGGACGGATACCGAGATACAGCCGATGGAGATTGGTTTGACGTTTACCTTTGAAGATGAGGCCCAGCCTTGGCGGCGCGAGGGATATGAATGGCCGGGCGAACGATGGAAAAGAGATGCATTCGGAAGCCGCGCCAGTCCACTAGCAGATGATGCGCTGCCCCCAGGAAGGCCGAATGACTAGTCGCTCGACAGGAGCCGCGGATCCGGTCGGAATCACATGGCAACGCTGGCTGCGGAGGCCCGGTCAGCTTGGACTTCGGCGGAGGAGGAAAACCAGGACTTGCCGAGCGTCGTCTTATGTATGGTTCTGCATGAGCGGCGCTGTGCCGCTCATTGGAGCTCGCAATTACGAATTGGAGTGCTTGCCTTATGAAAACTATACCTAACTTCTCCGTCTTGGCGGTTTTGCTTGTCGTCGCCCCCAGCCCGTGCTTCGCCCTGTGGCAGCTCGATCCTGTCTCCAGGAAGCGAGCTAAGGAAATGAGCATGGAAATCCGGTCGACGGCGGCTGGTCCCAATCACGTGAGTGTGGAGCTTGAATTCAAAGTGGAAGGCAAATTAGAGAACTTCGGGCGCGTGGACTTGCGGATCGGCGAGGGAGACAACCCGCCGGTGAC
>CAZUAH010001400.1:0-1230 GCA_964617665.1 uncultured Pirellulaceae bacterium | reverse complement strand
GCGCCTCGGGGTCGCCCAGGGCACCATCTCCAAGGCCGAGCGCAGGGGCGCGAAGCCGCTGGGACCAGCGCTGCAGCGGGCGCTGATGAGCGAGAGCTGAACCAGATGGAATATTCCGTGTATTCCTTGGAATAACGCCGTGTATTCCAGCAGGAACAAGCCGGCGGTGCTCCAGGAATACCCACGAGTCAGCCGACCCAGGTGACGAACGAAGCGTCGAAAGTTCGACGATCCGTCCGACACTTCGACGCTAAGGACGCTGAAAACAGGCGTTGTAGGCCCCCCGAGTCCTGGCATGGTGCGTGCGTTCACCCGTGGCCATGGCCACGACCGTCGACTACCAGCGCACCACCGTCGAACTCCTGCAGAGCATCGCGCGGGAGGAACTGCCTGCATTGGTCGAGGCCGCCGAGGAAGCAGGCCGCTTCATCCCCCGCCACGTCGAGCGCACGGTCGAGCGCTTCCTGACCTGCGGCGATCCCAAGGAGGGCTTCGCCTGGCTGGTCTGCGAGGACTGCGATCACCATCGCCTGGTCCCCTTCTCCTGCAAGACCCGCGGGATCTGCTCATCCTGCGGTGGCCGTCGCATGGCGACCCGCGCGGCCTGGCTCGTGGATCGGGTGATCCCGAAGGTCCCTGTCCGCCAATGGGTGCTCACGCTGCCCTGGGAGCGTCGTCTCGTGCTGGCCCGCCGCACGGATCTGCTCCGCGGAGTGTGGAGCCAGGCCCTCGCTGTCATCCACACCTGGTACCGCTACCAGGCCGCCGAGCTGCTGGGGCTGCCGCCCGAGCGCGCCCGTGACTTTCGGTGTGGAGCTGTCACCCAGATCCAGCGGTTCAGCAGCGCCCTCAGCCTCAACCCGCACTTCCACAGCCTCATCCCTGACGGTGCCTGGTTCGAAGACGAGCACGGGCGGCTCCAGTTCGTCTCCGTCCACCCACCGACCACCGATGAGATCGAGGACCTCGTCATCGAGATCGCCGAGCGCTGCAAGCACTGGCTGGCGAAGCAGGGCTTCGGCGAGCACGATCTGCATGACGACCCCGACCCTGATGACGCTCAGATGCTGCTCCAGGCCGCCTCGGCAGCGGGCCGCGCCGCACTCGGCCAGCGCGCAGGCCGTCGCGCTCGGCGCATCCAGGTACACCGAGGCAGGGTCTACGAGCTGCCGCCTCGGTGCGCCGTGTGCGATGGCTTCAACCTGCACGCTGGCGTGCGGGTCGCTCCCC
>CAZUAH010001399.1:0-1230 GCA_964617665.1 uncultured Pirellulaceae bacterium | reverse complement strand
AAGTAAGCCTTTGACTTCGCGAGCTTGCGAGCCGAAGCTCAAGGGCTTGGTTCAAGAGGCCCGTCAGGGGCGAGACGGCGGGTGACTATGGGATTTGATTCGGCTGGGTGGCTGCTTGGGCGGCGGGAATCGCTGGATGATCTTTGAAGACGGGGCGTGGAGCGTCCGCTGTGGCTCGTCGGAGCATGCCATCGGCTGGGAGTTGCCCCGCCATCGAGTGGCTGCCGGCGATGGTTTTCATCGCGAACCGGCCAGTAGCGCGTAGCCTCCTCGAGCACGTCCGGCGGCGTGCTGAAAAAGCGGTCTGTGATGGGTGGATGCGAAGGCTCATCCGTTTATCCGCTGTCCAAGTACGCGATGCCGTGTTCGGGCAACGCACGATCGGGTCGGTGGGTTACGTACACCACGTGCATGGTTCCGCCGCAGCGCGGGCAGGCCGGACCGCGGTATGGTTCGTCCGCTTCGGGCAGGGCGGCAGCCTTCAGGTAATAGGTCCCTGCGAGGAACAGCCAGACCAACCAGCGAACCGCATCCACCGAGAGGCGATGGTTGGGACTCATCCAACCGTAGTAGCGGACCTTGTGGAAGCCGCGCGGCAATACGTGCTGCAGGAAGCCGCGGAGGAACTTGTGGCCTTCGACGGTGCGTGTCTTGGACCGCCGCTGCCCCGAGGGCGTGTAGCGATAGGTCACCGAGCGGGCATCGCAGGCGATGATCCGCTTGTTGCTCAGCGCGATGCGATGCACGTACGGAGCCAGGTACTTCAGCACGGCGTGCCCGTTGCCCACCGGCTTGATGTTGACCACCCATTTGCCTCGCCATGCCTTGGCGGGCACCGCGTCGTACAGCCCGCAGGCACGCAGCTCGTCGGCGAGCTTGGCCTTGTACACCCGTTGCGCGACGGGCGCGTAGAACAGGAAGTTCTCGGGCGTCGCCAACCAGCGGGAACCGTCTTCGGCAACGCCTCCGCCAGGAACCACGAAGTGCACGTGGGGATGGTAGACCATCGGGTCGCGTCCCCAGGTGTGCAACACGCCGAAGAATCCCAGCTTGCTGGTGCCTAGCCACTTCGGCTTGGCGGCCAAGTGGCGGATCGTTCCGCTGCCCGCCTGAAAGATGGCTCGATAGCCTCGCCGTTGATGACGGCGCAGCACCGAGCGTAACTCCTTGGGAACCGTGAAGGTCACCAGGAAGTGATGCACGGGCAACAGGCGATCGGTCTGCTTCTTC
>CAZUAH010001398.1:0-1231 GCA_964617665.1 uncultured Pirellulaceae bacterium | reverse complement strand
TGGAGTCCCTCAAAATGATCCCCAATCGTGAAGAGAATCTGGGCCGCCGGAACCGAAACACAATTCGATCGATATGGCAGGAAGGGTTATTATGAAACATGCGAAATACGTGTGGTTGACGTCAAGTCGAAAACGCTTGTTACGTCAAAAATATTCCGGAGTGGGATGCCCCCAAGTGAAATCTATCGGCATGAAAGTCTGACTCAGAAAGTGGACAGGAGGGTGATTATCGAATACTTACAAAACCTCCATCGTGAAGACTAATGGCTGCGCGGAGGTTCGCTACAGGGAAGAACTGGGGGAAGAGGTCAGAGCGCTCTTAGTCATTAGCATCTTGGCTCTAGGGACTAAGGGTGCTCTGAATCCAAAACTTGGCAGAGAGAACTAGGGGATGCACGCGAGCGGGGTTACGTTTCTGGAAGTGGTGAACCAACTCCCCGCCGCGTGATCCTGGACGTTCGTCGGTGAAACAAAGACGATGTCATTGTCTGTTGGAGATCGAGTATTGATGCTGCGGCATGCTGACTGGAAGGCAGATGCTTGCGCTACTGTTACGGTTGGGCCGCAAGAAAGAAACGGGCGGCTCGAATACATCATCGACTTTGATGAACCGCAGGCAGACTTCACGGATGAAATGAACGGACTGGTCGATCGCACATACAAATCCACCACTGTGCTGGCGGAGTACCTGCAAGTATTGAAACCATCGTCGGTACACGACACTAGCGAGACCACCGATGCATCTTGGCGCGATGTGCGCCGCTTCTATGACGAATTAGTTGGTTCTGGTTGGAAACTGATACCGCTCAAAGAACTGGCAGAATCCATCCACGATTCTGACTTGGGTGCATGCACATTCGCCAGCACATCACATGCGGCCCTTGGCATATCGACGGCCTCACGGTATCACGAACGGCTCAAACGACCTATGGTCTACATCGAATACAATTCAGAAACTGAACGCTTTGCGATCCATTTTCAAGAGCACCAGGGCAAGCCTGATCACGTCGATGAATCTCGCTCGCCATCAACCGATGGCACGCTGGAACGGATTCGAACGTGGCTTGGCGTGGTACGCCGATAAAACCGACGAACCAGATCGGGATAGGGGCCCGGATTACTCCGGGGCCCCTCCCACACCACCACAGCATGCGGGTCCGTTATGTGGAGCTGCACATAACGGACAGCGTTTTATCGGTCGTCGCGGAGTCTTCGGAGCGATGATCGATAA
>CAZUAH010001397.1:0-1233 GCA_964617665.1 uncultured Pirellulaceae bacterium | reverse complement strand
GGTAGGTTGGGTCTCCGACCCGACTCTGTTGATTGGTCGGGACAGAGTCCCAACCAACGGTCTTCTCACCCCGGGCCACGTATTCTAGGATCTTAACAAACGATAACCCGGGGTTCGGCATGTTGGAGTCCATCCGGCGTTTCTCATTGAAAAGTTGTCCGATGCGGGCTCGCTGTCTGGGGCTCAATTTTGCCATCCGCTCATCAACGTATTTCTGATGATCCTTGCCACCTCGATAGCCCTGCGGCGGATCATTCCCATCGATCTTTGCCAGCAGTTCGGCATTGGGTGAGTTCCGAGGAGTGGTGGTTTGAGTGGTGGATGCATCGGCAAGCGGATCCCAATCCGGTGCATCGGTCATGACATCTTTGTAGAGTGCCAGCAGATTCTTCTTAAAACGCTCGGTGACCTCCGGGCGCTGCCTTGAAATATCGTTTTGCTGCAGCGGATCCGTGCTTAGGTCGTACAGTGCAAACCCACTGAATCCGCCTGCCTTGATCGTCGGAATCCACGCTTCCTGGAAGGTCCTTAGACGAACGAACTCGCTCTTCAGCCGGTTGTATTCGGCGCTGGAGAAGGTGGTGTTGGTGACGCGTTGGCCCAGGTTGGGCGTTGACGGATCGATGCCTGCCAACTTGGCCATCTCCCGCAGCAATTCGTTTTTCCTGGCATGATCCGAAGGCAATTTGTAACCACTGTAGCCCATCAGCGTGTAATTCCCTTCCCGCAAGGTGGCCAGATGACCCGATGACGGTGAAAGCCAGAACAGGGGTTGCGAGCGATGAAACGTCCCTTTCTCAATCAGCAAAGGTGACAGATCCGCGCCATCAAGATGCACGCCGGCCGGTTTATCAATGCCGGCCAGGCCACAGATGGTCGGCAGCAAATCAACGGATCCGGATGGCGTATTCTCGACTCGTCCTCCCCGGAAGCCATCCGGCCAGAAGAAGATCCCGGGCGAACGCAAACCGCCTTGAAAGTTCGACCCCTTGTTACCATTCAGTCCGCCATTGCGATCAGAGCGGTAGCTGCCATGGTCGGATGAATAGATGATCAGAGTGTTGTCGAGTTTGCCCATCGCCTTGAGCTTTGCAACGAGTCGTCCAATGGCTCGATCGGTGTTGTCGACCGTGGCGGAATAGAGGGCGGCTTCGTCCTTGAGGTCTCCGTAGAGCGACACAATCTCGTCCGGCGCCGCAAGTTTGGAATGAGGCTCGTTGAACCAGATGTTCA
>CAZUAH010001396.1:0-1233 GCA_964617665.1 uncultured Pirellulaceae bacterium | reverse complement strand
ACGCCGGAGGCGCTCTACAAATTGCTGAGCCGAGTGCGGCGCCAATTACTTCAGTGTGTCGAACATACTCTTGCGGAGGCGGAGCTATGATGACGCCAGCAGACCTTAAACTGCTAGAGCAATACATCGACGGCACGCTCGCCGACGGTGATGCCGAGCGGTTGCGGGCCCTTCTTCGCGACAGTGCGGAAGCGAGGGCCATGTTGCGGTCGTTGGCTACGATCGACTTCGGGTTGCAGGACATTGCTGCGACCGCCGATGCCGACAGTCGCGGTTCGCTCCGCGAACCAATCGAGGACGAGCATACCAACACGATACTATCGGAGCGAACAGCGGCCCTTTGGACATCGAGCACAACGAAGGTCATGGGCGCCTTGCTGGCCGTTGCCACACTGATCATCGTCACTCTGAGCGCGACCCTCTATTTCCAGCGGCCGAGTACGGAACGGGCAGTCGAAGAAACCACCGCCCAGCGGACGAGTGCAGGACAGCCGATCGCGACAATCACTGGATTGAGTGGACCTCTGCAATGGACCGGAGACGGGGGTCGGGTCGATTTCGATATGCGAGTTGGGGCGGAGCTGGCGGGAGGAACGATCGAAGGCTTGGTGCCCGGCTCGTGGTTCGAATTGACATTCAGCGACGGTTCAACCGCCACGATTTCCGGAAATTCGATGCTCACCTTTTCGGATCACGGCCAGAAGATGTTGCACTTGAAACAAGGCAACTTGTCCAGCAACGTCAAGCCGCAGCCGCCGGGCAAACCGATGTTGATCTACACTCGGTCCGCGATGCTTGAAGTCTTGGGAACACAGTTTGAAGTCGAGGCAGAACGTGCCTCTACAACGCTGAACGTCAGCGAGGGCAAAGTACGCGTCAAGCGATTCAGCGATGGCAGCACGGTCGATGTACCCGCCAGGCACCGCTTGATCGCGGCCGCCGATCGCGACATGCTGCCGAGGCCGGTTCCCCATTCGGTCAGCCACTGGAAGAGTGAATTATCCCTCGGACCGGTCCGCACACAAGGGAAATGGACGCCTGGGACGGATACCCAAGTGCCGAAGCTCGGAGCGGTCCCGTATACCACCCCAAAGGGAATGACAATCTACACGACGGGCCTTAGTGTTTCCTATGGCGACAAGCCGCCCGTCACATTGCAGCCCGCTTCCCGTCTCCGCGTGCGTGGCCGCATTGCATCGCCCCAGAAAGTGTACTTTGGCATCACCGTCAGAC
>CAZUAH010001395.1:0-1234 GCA_964617665.1 uncultured Pirellulaceae bacterium | reverse complement strand
TGGAGCGCGACCTCGACATTGCGTTGGCAATCCAAGACGCAGACGTTCTCGCTCACTGGAGGCTCCTCACCAAAGACGGTGAGGTGCGGCCCGCCGGGGAAGTCAGCTGTAGATCCTGCCAAGCATGGAAAGATCGACATGGCCAAGCAGGGCGGCGATATCGATGGAATCAACTCCGGCATCTCTCAAGCGGTTGTCAAAGGAGTGCCGCAAATCATAGAGACAGATTTTCCGACCGAATCTCTTCTTCGATGCAAGCCTCTTGAAGCGGCAGTCCACGGAATAGACAGTCCACGGATTCCCTTCGGTGTTTCTAAAGAGGGGGCCCTCTGGATACTTGAGTATTCTGCGCTGTGTGATCTCAAGAGCTTGGTCAGTGAGATAGACAAACCGGATCTGTTTACGTCCACGGTGACGTTTGCCTTCCTTGGGTTGGAAGACCCAGTGGTGATCCTGGACGTTGGCTTTGGTAACGCGCAAACTCTCCTGTGGTCGGCAGCCCGTGTCCCAATGTACGGTAAGCAAATCCCGAAATTCTTGATCTTGGACGTGCCTCAGAAGGTTGTCGAATTCCTTCTGTGTAATCGTGTTCTCCCGCCTGGGTTGGGATGGCTTTTCAACGTTCGTTGAGGGGTTCTTCTCCATGTATTCTTGTTTCACGGCCCAATTGAACGTGCGATACAGCGCTCTCCATGCACCGTGCTTCGTCCCATCAGACCAGTCCTTGTGGGAGTCGATCCAGTCTTGCACATGGTGAGTTTTGAGCGAGGCGGCAGGAACGCCAGCAAGTCTCTGGTCGTCAAGGTGTTCCGCGAATGCTTCGCAGTGTTTCTTGTACCACTTGAAGGTTTCCTCAGATCGGTTCTTCTTCGTCCAATCGAGGAACTTGTCGATGATGACTGCCACTGCGTCTTTGCGAACGTCCGAGGTGCGTTTCGACATCAACTCGTGGAACTCCGTGGTGGCATCGTCCTTGTCGGGACCGAGCCGGTGGCGTTCTCCGTCAATGGTGACGTACCACTCCTTTCTGGCTTTCCAGAACCAGGGTTTGTTCGGGCGTGCCATGACAGCCTCCGTTTGGTATCATTGCAGCTTGGCGTTGATACTATTCACCTTGACAACAGTTTAGTATCACTGAATAGTATCAAGGGAGGCGGGAAAAGACAAGAAAACATCGAAAACTCAACGTTTGGGCCCGTAGCTCAGCGGTCAGAGCAGGGGACTCATAATCCCT
>CAZUAH010001394.1:0-1241 GCA_964617665.1 uncultured Pirellulaceae bacterium | reverse complement strand
GCGATGGCTGGAGCTTTCCGATGCGGCCCACGTGACGGATGAAGGGCTGAAAGAGTTGGCCGGACTGACGCAACTGCAGTTGCTGGCACTCTGCTATACCGACGTGACGGACGCGGGGCTGAAAGAGCTGGCTAGATTGAAACAACTTCAGACGCTGGACCTCATGGGCAACCGAGTGACGGACGCCGGATTGAAGGAGTTGGCCGGACTGACGCAACTGCAGTCGCTAAATCTCTCTGATACCCAGGTGACGGATGCCGGATTGAAGGAGCTGGCTGAACTAACGCAGTTGCAGAAGCTGGCCCTCATTGATTCGCTGGTCACCGACGAAGGTGTCGAGAAGCTCCAGCAGGCGTTGCCAAACTGCAAGATCGAACACTGAACCACTGCCGTCGAGGGCATGACCATGAACGATTCCAACTCGCCGAAAAGGAGAGACCCATGAACCTGCGAAGAACGAGATTGTTGCTGCTTGGCACTGTTCTGATAGGCTCTGCGGACAAGCCTGGGGTGGCTGCCAACGAGGACACTGCGAGCCTATCGACTGCCGATCGAAACACGGGCAATCACGCTCAGGCCGCGAGGCCCGATTCTGCGGTCATCGAAGCTTGGGAGAAAGCGGGAGCCAAATTCTGGTGGATGCGTATGAATAGCCAGGGCTTGCTGACACCGCGAGCGCGGCTCGCACCCAGTGCGAACGACATACCCACCTTTAGATTCTCGACCAGGAATCTGGGCTCCTCACTCCAAGGGCTTCCTCAGCCGAACCTGCCGTTTGCCGTGGCTTCAAGAAACGCCGAGGACGCGGACGTGAAGAAACTGACAGGCCTGAAGCAACTGCGGTGGCTATGTCTCAACAACAGCAAGGTGACCGATGCCGGGCTGAAGGAGTTGGCCGGAATAACGCAACTGCAGGCCCTGAATCTCTGTGGCACCAAACTGACCGATGCAGGGTTGAAGGAATTAGCCGGTTTGACACAACTGCGGTCGCTTTGGCTTTTCGACACCCAAGTGACAGACGCTGGACTGAAGGAACTGGTTTGGCTGAAACAACTGCAGACGCTGGACCTCCGCAATACCAAGGTGACCGATTGGGGGTTGAAGCAGTTGGCCGAAATGAAGCGATTGCAGTCACTGAACTTCGACGGCACGCCGGTAACGGATGCTGGAATGAAGGAACTGTCTGCAATGACGCAACTGCGGCGGCTGAACCTGAGTCGTACCCGAGTGACGGATGCGGG
>CAZUAH010001393.1:0-1242 GCA_964617665.1 uncultured Pirellulaceae bacterium | reverse complement strand
GTGAACGACTTTGCCTCTCCCTCTTTGTCCGGCGCAGCCTGCCGAAGTCCCGCGAGCTTTCCGTTGAGTTCGTCTGCCTTGGCGAATTCATCGGGAAACTGGTCGCGGTAGCGCCCCGTCGCATGAATGTCTTTGCCGAGTTCCCGGTAGGCGTGCGGGAGGGTCACGTTGGTCAGCTTCGTCCGCTCGGCTTGCTTGGCGGCAAGCTGGCCTGCGGCTTTGGCGCTGGCTACAAAAGCACTGAACGCCTCTTTTGCCTTCTGTGAAAACGATTTCTGGCCGTTCTCGGTTTCAGAGGTCATAGCTTGTCCTTCCTAGATTCGAGGCTCTTGAGGGACGTGACGGATATTCTACTGGCTCCGAACAGGCGTTGCCAACAGGCTGAAATCGCCCAAGTGTGTTTCTCATCTACCGATCTCTGCGAGCGCTTACGGGCCAAGGTCTCTGCCGTCCGCCATTTTCAGGGAACCCGTCAGAATCAGGATCACGTCGATCCATGACCACAGGATGCCGATATAGACAAGCACAAGGAGTAGCTGCGCGATTCCTGATCCCCAACGACCCATGATCATCCGGTGAATCCCAATGGGAACGAAAATGGCGAGAAGAACGCACAAGATTTTGGATACTCCCTGTCCCTGCGGCTGCACCGCCGCGACCACTGCCGGTGGGGCGGCAGCAGCGCTTGAACTGGACGATGATGCGCCTCCCCCTCCACCACCACCGCCCGTCGCGGTCACCACGATGTTCCCTTGGCCAGAGGCGGCTCGATCCTTCTCACGTTCAACTTCCTCGCGTTTTCGTTCAACTTCCTTGTCCTTTTCTTCAAAGAGTTCCGTCACGCACGAACGACAGTATTTCTTCCGTCTGACTTCGGTTAGGCAACTGGCACAGAAAAGGCTGCCACATCCGACACAAGCTCCAACTGCATCGGCTTCCAAATGCACTGAACATTTCATTTTGATTCTCCTCGGTCGTTTGATGCTGTTGACGGCGTTTCAGCCGCGACCTTTTGGCTGAAGTCCACAATGCGAAAACTGGCGAAAGCGGGCGACGGCTTCCGAGGCCGTTCTGCCCAGCACTAATACGATCAGCGAGGGCGACGGCCACAACCGGCCAAGTTTTCTCCAAAATGTGAAATTGGGCCAAAATTGGCCGGTCGGACGTGGCCCGCTCGCTAATGTCAGTAGGCGGGTTGTTTTCCTTGCTCTGGGAGGCAAGCTGGGGCGAGTTGCATGGCGT
>CAZUAH010001392.1:0-1244 GCA_964617665.1 uncultured Pirellulaceae bacterium | reverse complement strand
AGACGTTAAATACATGGAAGCAAGGAGGGTAGCTCGATGGAAGCGCGTTCGACGAGGCCCGGGCCTAAAGGAATCCACACCGCTGGTCTCGCGGTGCTGTTCGAAGCACCTCCGACCCTCGATGCGCTATCGGAGGCGCTGGCCGACTACCCCGAACTCAACAAGCTCCCCGAGCCCGATGAGGTGGACTGGATGTGGATGACGCCGGGGGTGGTCGTCCCTCTGTCGGACCGCGGCCGCGCCATCGTCCAGATTTTCCATGAGGCCTGGCCTGACGGCATGGGGGACCCGAAGCAGGATCCCTCGCTGTTCGCGGCTTGGAGCATGGGCTTCTTCGGACCTGGCACCTACCCCGGTGGGCTGGCGCGAGCGGTGGCCCAGTCCTGGGCCTGGTCGGGGGCCAAGGCTGCGGTCGAGGCCCATCGGTGCTTCGTGCGGATAAGGGTCACCTACCCAGGGGAGCCAAACGACCCCGTAGTCCCGCCCGACTACGATCCATTGGATGAACTACAGCGTGTATCCAGACTAGCCTTGGCGGTGGCAGGGATGCCCGGGGCGGTGGCTTGGTTCGCCCCCATCGGTGAGGTACTAATGCCTCCAGGCGAGGTCGCGGCCTGCCTTGACCGGGGCGAGCCCCCCCCCATTGAGGCTTGGACCAACGCCCGGCTGCACCGCATCGAGAACAGCCGGGGCTGGACGCTGGCAGACACGGTGGGGATGACCCAGTTCGACTTACCCGACATCGAGGCCTGCGCGACCACTCGCTTCGAGGCGGACGATGTGCTGAACTTCCTCAGGAACGTCTCCCTCTACCTGTTTGACCGCGCAGCTGTGGTCAAGGACGGTGACACCTTGGACGGGCCTGGGGGCACCTGGGTCTTCTGGTCCGGAGAGGCCTTGCTCGATCCTCCTCGTTCCACGTGGCGCCTGTTCCCGGCCGATGTCGAGCCCCCCCAAATCCTGACAAAGGGGACGCAGCGACCACCGGGCAAGAAGCCGGGCCTGTGGAAGAGACTCTTCTCCTGAACAGGGCTGACGGCAGCAATGGTTGCAGGAGTTGTAGGATACGCCTCGCTCCTTGTTCGTTTCCGTGGAACTCAGCGAGCCATGGGCGTAGCTCGACGGTTCCTCTTGAGGTTGAGCCAGGTCGGTGCCGACGACCGAAATGAAGCGTAGGTGGGCAGTATTTAACCCGCCGTTCGTGACCGACGTCGCCTTCGGCTCCGCGGCACAACGGCAAGACG
>CAZUAH010001391.1:0-1244 GCA_964617665.1 uncultured Pirellulaceae bacterium | reverse complement strand
TTCACCCGTTTCAGGCATCGAGAGTGTGGGCTTGCCTTGGAGGTAGCCGAGCTTCGCTAAGAATTCATCTGCGGCAATCAGCGTAATATCTTTCCACGGCTGCTTGTTGAAAAAAGCGTGCGTTTGCCCTTCGGCAATTTGCATCTCGACGGAGGTAATGCCGAGCGATTTCATTTTTGCGGCTGCGGGCGTCCAGCCGTTAATCAACCACTTATCCTCGCTGCCGAAAAAGACGATCGCTGGCCCGAAGTCCGCTTTCAGATGCTGCAAAACATCGACATCCGGATCTTTGGCATCACTCTTTGAAAGGGCGGGATTGAACAAGACGTAAGCCGCCACGGAAGTGTCGATTCCCTCGGGGTCATTGGGATCATTAAGGCCCGGGTTGGTCGTGCCGATCAGGCTGATGTGTCCCCCCGCCGAGCCGCCGCCTGCGACGATGCGATTGGGGTCCACGCCCAGTTCTTTGGCATTCTGCTTAAACCAACGAATCGCGCTCTTCACATCGGGAATACAAACACGCTTAGTCGATTGCCCCTCGGTCAATGCGGCCTGATCTTCCTTGGTTCGCAAGCGATAGGTGACCGTCGCGGCCACCATTCCCCGGCTCGCAAAATAGTCACAATGATAGCTGAACGCCACACGACTTCCCCCACCCCAACCGCCGCCATGAAACAGGATGATGCCCGCGACGGGCTTCTTGGAGGCCCGCTCCCCCCTGGGGAAATAAATTTCCATTTCGCGGTCCACGCCATCCACTTGCTTGTAAACATAAACTTTGCCCTTGGGAACGTCCGCTTGCCGAATGACCGCCTGCTGTTCCTTGATGGAAAGAACGCCGTCGCCATCTTTGTCGGCTTGGGGAATGCGTCTCAGGATCATCTTGTTGAGGGCCGCTTCCTCCGCCCTGGACAACTTGCCGTCTCCATTCTTGTCGGCCTGCGGTTGCAGCCTGAGGATTTGTTTCTCCAACGGATTGCTCGCGGCAATCAATGGCGAGGTCAGAAATACAGCGACGACGACGGCTGCCATCTTCTTAATCTTCATCGTACTCATCATCTTAGTCCGCCTTTCTCACACTTCCCGATCCCGTTGCTGACAAAACGCAGGAACAACACAGCAGCGATTGCAAACAGGATTGTGATCATCATTTCCGGGATAGGGATAGTTCAACTCGGGTGTAGGGGCTTGAAAGATACTGCTGATAGCCGTTGGCCATGTGCCCGTGGTTGCTGAAAAAGTCG
>CAZUAH010001390.1:0-1244 GCA_964617665.1 uncultured Pirellulaceae bacterium | reverse complement strand
TGAGCTAGCCCCGTTTTCACGGACAGTTGGTTAAGCGGCATTTGCCAAGACTTCATATTGTTCTGGGCTTATATAATCCAGCGTCTCATGAAGCCGTTTCCTGTTATAAAACACCTCAATGTATTTGAATATTGCTGCTCTTGCCTCATCGCGATTATGATAATCGTAATGATACACAAGTTCATTCTTTAGGTTGCTGAAAAAACTCTCCGCAACGGCGTTATCATAGCAGTTGCCTTTTCGACTCATACTCACAATCATGTCATGCGTTTTCAAGATTGTTTGGTAGCTTGACCCAGTGTATTGAATACCTTGGTCGCTATGGTGGATCAAGCCTGGTTCAGGATTTCGTTGCCGAATCCCCATGGTTAAAGCATCAATCACCAGTTGTTGGTTGTTACGGTTACTCATTGACCAACCAATTACCCTACGCGAATATAGATCAACTACAACCGCCAGGTACAACCAACCCTTGCGAGTAGGAATGAATGTAATATCGCTTACCCAGATACGGTTGGGCGCATCTGCCGTAAAGTCCTGGGCCAAAAGATTCGGTGCTGCTGGCGAACTATTGCGAGCGGCGTAGGAAGCCCGAAAACGGCGCATGCGTTTCGCAACGATCCCATTGATGCGCCGTAGCCTGGCGACTCGATGGCGACCACACGATTCTCCCTCATTCCTAAGAACCTTCCAAGTCTTAATGGCGCCATAGTTTTCTGCTGAATCTGCATGAATCGACCGGATACGATTCAACAGCCTACGATTTTCTTGTTCTCGTCTACTTGCAGGCCGACAGGCCCATCCATAAAAACCACTGACACTTACACCAAGAACCGCGCACATCAATCTAACACGAAACATCGTTCTGTGAGTCTTAATGAACTGGTACTTTACCCTGATTCCCTGGCAAAGTACTGCGCGGCCTTTTTTAATATGTCGCGTTCCTCCTTCACACGCGCCAACTCTCGCTTTAGACGAGCAACTTCGTCATCCTTGGCTGACCTTCGTCCATGCCCGGGGAAGGCATCTTCTCCATGTTTACAGAATGTTTCCTGCCATTTGTATAGCTGATTACGGCGTATTCCCAACTCGCGGGCAATTTCAGCCGCAGGCTTTCCTGATTCTTTTAAAAGTCGCAGAGCTTCCAGTTTAAACTCTTTGGTGAATCTCTTTCGCTTTTGCATCGGACACCTCCTCGGGTATAGTACCCTTATCTTAGTGTCCGTGAAACTGGGGTTACCTCA
>CAZUAH010001389.1:0-1245 GCA_964617665.1 uncultured Pirellulaceae bacterium | reverse complement strand
GGTTCCACCCTCTTTTCAAAAACCAAAGATCTTCCCTATCGCCGGTGATCCTCACCTCACAAGGCAGCCGCAGAAGTGCCTCGAATAGTTCGTGAACAGGTATGGATGTCAAGGTGGGGAGACGTGTACGCCAGGGGTGGGGTGCCTATGTCGGGGCTGTGGAGATGACGGGGTTCTGGTAGGGCAATGACGGGGGGAAACAGTCGGCAGGGAACTCGGTGTCTCGGTGTCCGGCGCGGAGCTGGGCCGATGCTTCGGTGTATGCATCGAGGAACAACGTGTACGCCAACATGAAGGCCTTGCGCATCTCGTAGTCCGTGGTGTGGCATGGCGGCGCAACGCTCTTTTTGGGATGGTCGGGGCGATGGAGTGGGTCCCGGGTGAGCACGTATTGCCGACCGGGCGGCCTGTGCTCTTCCTCGAGGTTCTTGTGGCGAGTCTCCTGTTCGATCTGAGCGACGAGGTCTCGGACGACCGCTTTATGGTCGGCAGGTGGCAAGTGGGCCCAACAGGGAAGCGGCGTGAGGTGGACCTCGTGAGAGGTGGCGAACTCGTACCTATCCGGCTGGAGGCCACAGCGTCGGGCGGCTGACTCCGAGGTCCGGTTGAACCAGAATCCCCGATCCGGTCTTCCGCGGAGTATGGACTGCAAGCTGCTCACGCCGGGCCAGTCTTGCGGACGCTCGACCAACCCCTCCTTGCAGCCGTGGGACAGCAGGTAATGGGCCCGATTGACCATCGCCTCGTCGTCCAGGATCGAGATCGCCGTGTAGCGTTCGCTCCAAAAGGCGCCCGTCCAGCCGTGGAGTTGGTTGGCCTGCCTGGCGAGGTTGCCGTTGAGGAAGCACTCGAAGTTGGACAACGCCTTGGCGTCGGGGATGGTGGCGAGGAGATGGTAGTGGTTGGACATGAACACGTAGAAATGGATTTCGAGGCCATACATCGCCTGGGCCACCGCGATGATCCCGAGGATGATCTCGTTGAGATCGTTCGAGGGACGGAGCAGATACCGCCCCTGGATGGTGCGGATGGTGATTTCCACGGTGGTACCGGGTTTGAGATGGCGGAGGCGGCGCGGCATGGGGAACGGGTAGAGCAGGACGCGTGCCAACCGCTCTCATGAAGACCGGAGATCTCGTAACCAATAGTTATTATTCATGTAACCAAGACAACCAGGAGAGTGGGCCGTACCGTTCACGAGTCCAGCGGACCGGAATCCGGTCTGGGTGTCCGGATTCCGGACGC
>CAZUAH010001388.1:0-1248 GCA_964617665.1 uncultured Pirellulaceae bacterium | reverse complement strand
CCCAATCTGACATTGATCGATAGACGATCCGCTACGGACTCCGGAGCGTACTCACCTTCGTCGTCAGATGCTTTCGGGGGAGAGGATTAGCGCGAAGACGCATTTGACCTACAATCAGACTTTTCTACGGATCCCTTTTTCATCCCTACACGACGGATCGTAATCATGAGTGAGAGGCCCTTCGTTCATCTGCATTGCCATAGCCACTACAGTCTGCTGGATGGAGCCGGCTCGATCAACAAGTTGATCCAGCGGGCCAAAGACCACGGCATGAACGCCCTGGCGCTCACGGATCACGGCAACCTGCACGGGGCACTGGAATTCTACCAAAAGGCCAAAGCCGCGGACCTGAAACCGATTATTGGCTACGAGGCGTACATCGCTACAGGAAGTCGTAGCGAAAAAGGTGCCGGAAGTCTGCGGGAGTCTGCCTATCATCTGACTCTTTTGGCTCAAAATCACGCGGGCTACAAGAATCTGATGCGGATGGCCACGGCGGCCCATCTGGAAGGTTTTTACTTCAAGCCGCGGATCGACAAGGAGTTGCTTGAGGAGTGCAAAGAAGGGATCGTCTGCCTTAGCGGCTGCGTTTCCAGCGAATTGAATCGTGCGCTATTGAAAGGGCATGGTGGCGAGGAGCACTTGGCGGAGGCGATGGAGATCGCTCGATGGTTCCGTGACGTTTTCGGCGACCGTTACTTCATCGAAATCATGAACAACGGCGTCGACGTGCAGCGTCTCGCCTTGGACGGCGCTGTCGATGTGGCTAAGCAGATGGATGTTCCATTGGTGGCCACCAGTGACTGTCATTACGTAGATCCGGACGACGCGGAAGCGCAGGACGTCATGCTGTGCATCAACACCGGCAAGTTCCGCACGGACACGAGCCGGATGCGGATGGACGGCAACGAATACTTCCTGCGCACCCCGGACGAGATGTACGAGAAGTTTCCCGGGTTGGAAGACGCAGTCGCCCGCAGCCAGGAGATCGCTGATACGGTCGATGTCGACCTGGATCTTGGCAAACGCCATTTTCCGACTTTCGCGCCACTGCCCGAAGGCGAGACCGCGGAAGAGTACCTGCGCCGTCTGTGCCTTGAGGGCTTGAAAGAACGGTACGCCGGGAACGAGGAGATGTGCCCTGACGGCGAGCTGTCCGACATCGTGATGGCGCGACTGGATCGGGAACTGGGCGTGATCAACAAGCTTGGTTTTCCCAACTATTTCCTGATCGTCTGGGATTTCGTG
>CAZUAH010001387.1:0-1248 GCA_964617665.1 uncultured Pirellulaceae bacterium | reverse complement strand
CACTGCTGTCTCATAGTTGATCAATAAAAAAGGCTCGGAAACCCTCTTTAATGTTATAATGAGTTTGCCTAAAACTTAATAATAACAAGGAGATCCGAGCCATGGCACATTATAACACAGTCCTTAATCAAATTGCTGCAATTCTTCCGAGACATGAATTTGAATATCTTGCCAAAATACATCATCAAGGTCAGAAATTCAGATCATTTAACAGGTGGAGCCAGTTCCTTGCCATGATGATTGCACAGCTATCCTCAAGAAAAAGCCTGAGAGACCTGACTGAAAATCTTAAGGTCCAGGCCAGCAAGCTCTACCATCTTGGAATGAAAAAAACATCACGGGCTACTCTGGCCCGTGTCAATAACAAACAGCCAGCAGAACTCTACAAGGCCATGTTTTACAAACTTCTTGAACGCTGCCAGCAGTATGCTCCCCGCCATAAGTTCAAGTTTAAGGGGAAGCTGTTTTTGCTTGACGCCACGACTGTTGATCTCTGTTTATCTGTTTTCCCTTGGGCTAAGTTTCGGAAAACCAAGGGCGCTATAAAACTCCATGTCGGCCTTGATGCTGACGGTTATTTGCCAACATTTATGTCCATGACTGACGGCAAAGGTCATGAGATACAGTGGGCTAAAGCACTTAATCTACCCAAAGGCTCATGCGTCGTGTTTGACCGTGGCTTCACGGATTACAGCTGGTACGAATCGCTGATGAATAATGAGGTTTTCTTCGTAACCAGACTCAGGGGCAATGCCCTGGTTAAATATTTCAAAAAACGTCCAGGTCCAAAAACAGCCGGTGTCATTCAGGACTGTCAGATCAAACTCGGTGACATTCCTGAACACCTGAGACTTGTCGCTTATACAGACCCTGAAACCGGCATTGAATACCGTTTTATAACCAACGCCACCCACCTTACAGCCAAGACGGTTGCTGCTTTATACAAGGAAAGATGGCAGATCGAACTCTTTTTCAAGTGGATCAAACAGAACCTGAAAATCAAAACCTTCCTGGGTACTTCTAAAAACGCTGTGCTCACTCAGATATGGATTGCTTTATCTGTTTACCTGATTCTTGCGTATCTAAAATTTACAGCCAAGTTAGGCGTATCAATGCAGCAAATGCTCCGGGTTTTACAGCTAAACCTATTTCAAAGGCGAGACATGCTCGCCTTATTTAAACCGCCAGAGCCGGAACCGATTGATTGTATTCAATTTTCACTTTGGTAAAACTATGAGACAGCAGTGA
>CAZUAH010001386.1:0-1248 GCA_964617665.1 uncultured Pirellulaceae bacterium | reverse complement strand
CCATGCAAACAGAGGAGATCGGTCAGATGCGAAACACGATCCTAGTTACGTCCGCCATTCTGATCACGGCCTTGGCCGCTACGCTGACTGCTGATGGCGACGAACTTCAAGGAAACGCATCCAGCCCCGGCGAGAAGGATCTCATCCAGAAGAATACGCAGCCTCCGTTGGTCAAGATTACACCGAAACGCATTCCGATGGACAAGCAACTCTTGAAACTGTGCATTGGCCCACAAGCGGTGCGCGGTCCACACGTAGCGGCAGAAGTGGACATCTACGTCAACGAAACGGTAGTCGATTATCGGCGCAAGAACCCTGGTGCTTTTGCCTATCCGATTGGATCCAAGTTCGTCAAGAAGAAGTACCCGAAGATCGGCGCGGAGAGCCCTGATATTGCGACGGCCATGATCAAGACGGCCGAGACGGGGAAGGTCACGGATTGGGAATTCAGCATGGTTCGGCTGAGCGACATGAAACAGATTACTCCGCGTGGAAGCGTCTCGTGTACCGATTGCCATGCCCGGTACGAATCCCGTGGCTACATCAGTCGGCAGTCGGAGCATGCGTTAAAGGACTACCTTGTTTCGCTCGAAGACGACGACAATGGTGAAGCTCAACTTGAGTCCGCTGCGACTTTGGCGACGCGAATACGTAAGTTAGGTCAGATTCGGTCCGTCGGTGGCTTGTCCGCAGCCAACTTGGGCCTGACGTTCGTTCAGCCTCAACGAGACAAAGATACGGGCTTCATGGTCGCCGACTCGAACGACACCAAGTCGATTTTGTCCCTCAAATCGATCAACGGAGTGGAGATCGATGCCCTCGAAAAGCAGATGCGTCCCGGTGCGCCGGGCGAGGCTGGTTCCTACGCCGGGTTCCTCGGTCAAACAGAGCGATTGTTGCAGGTCATGGCAGACGACAACCGGCTGGTTGTCGAAAGCTTGGAATTAGCTCACCAGGACCTGGCCCGCCCCCTATTATTGCTTGGCTACTTCGCACGGAAACAACGGGGTGAAAAGGAAGTCCAGCTGGGCGACCTGACGTTCAAGGTCCGCGCACGAAAATACAACGGAACTCAGGATTCTCCGTTTAAGGACGGCACAGACACCTATACCGACGTTACCGTCATCAACACGCATACCGGTTACGGACTCAGCTACTCTCTGCTCGTACCGCAGATGATCGAACGCTACGGGTTCTATGAAGGCAAAGGGACGAGCTATCGCGTGTCCCCCAAGATGATCATCGACG
>CAZUAH010001385.1:0-1250 GCA_964617665.1 uncultured Pirellulaceae bacterium | reverse complement strand
TTTCGTGACGACGTACGCCAACTGGCAGTCGGAACTGATGCCCAGGTCGGGTGGCATCGGCTCGTCCGGCAAACGCACCAGCCCCGCCAATTGAAACACGCCGTCGGCGATGTCGACGATCGAGAGTTGATCGTTGTCCAGGTCATTCGACCGTCCATCCACGCCGACCTGAACCACCAGCTTCTGCCCGTCAGGAGACACCTCCAAGGCGTGTGCAAAAACATTGGAAGGCAGGTCACTGACCGCGATCGCCGAATGCGCGTCGTTCCGCTCGAGGTCGAAACGATGGATGGCGCGATCGTAGTAGTTGGTCGCGAACAGGTAACGGTTGTCCCGCGACAGCGCGACGCCTTTGACCGTGGGATCGTGAGCCTGCGGCTCGTCTGTGAACTGGATCAACCGTACCGCCTCGCCGGTTTCCACGTTGTGGATTGCCACGGGTAACGGGTGGCTGTCGTTCGCCGCCACGTACACCGACGAGCCATCATGGGAGGGGTAGATGCAGCAGACCGGTCGCTCGATGTCGATCGTTGTCTGGACGCGGCTGAGGAACAGCAGGTTTTCTTCGCCAGCGGGCAGGACTTCGGGTTCGACGGCGCGCAGGAGCGCGAACGACCGGCCGACTTTGTCCCACCGCCAGCGGATGACGAAATCGTCTGTCACGACCTGGGATCCGGCGGTTACTTCCAGGGTGTGTTTACCGACGCGCACGGCCAGCGATTCGTCTCCGACATCGATTTCCGTGCCATCGATTTTCACTCTTGCGCCGGGCGGAAGGTCCAGCTCCAAGGTTCCGTGGCCGGTCTTGAGGTATATGACCACGCCTGCGAACAACAGGGCGATGGCGCCCAAGGAGCAGGCCAGCCAATTACGAAGCCGATGGTACGCTGCCGACCGCGCCAACGTATCGAGGTAGCGCCCAAGTGCCTTGGAAAGCTCACCTGCAGATTGGAAACGATCAGCGGCGTTCTTAGCCATCGCCTTAAGGCAAATGGCCTGCAACTCTCCTGGCAAATCCGGCCGCAGTTCGCGCGGCCTCGGCGGTTCCGCGTGCGCGATTTGCTCCAGCAATGACGTAAGCGAGCCGGCGAACGGGAGCTTGCCGGTAAGCAACTGGTAGAACACGACACCCAGGGCATACACATCGCTGCGCGTCTCGGCAGGTTCGCCACTTGCCTGCTCGGGCGACATATAAACTGGTCCGGCGGCCCAGATTCTCTTCACGATTGGGGATCATTTTGAGGGACTCC
>CAZUAH010001384.1:0-1253 GCA_964617665.1 uncultured Pirellulaceae bacterium | reverse complement strand
ATCAGAACGCGTTGCCGGTCGCGGGAATAGCGGTCGAATTGGAATATCTCGTCGGTGTGTTGATACGTCCGGCCGCCGAACATCTTCGTCAAAGGATGCGACGGTTCTTCGATCCTCAGGGTGATCGTGCTACCTGCGTTCCAGGGATGATTTACGGACCACCCGCCCAGCACTTCGATGAACTCGGCCCAGTCGATGTGGGCGGCACAATGGATGCCCACCAGCCCCCCTCCGCCGGCAACGAATTCCAGAAGGTTCTTGCGGCGTTGGGAATCCTGCACTGGATTGCCGCAGTTGTTGTTGAACGCCACGGCGTCGAACTGGCTCAGCTTGTCCTTATCGAACATCGTCGGATCATTGCTGAGGACCGCCGAGTAGGCACCACTCTTCTCGCCGATGGCTCGAAGTGCCGCCGCACCCCATGGAGCGGACTTGTGTCGGAAACCGGTGAGTCGGGAGAACACAAGGAGCTTACGGGGGTTTTTTGGCGTCGCGGGTGCTTCGGCCGGTGCCGCCTTTCGGATCTTTTCGAGGTCTTCCCGCGGAATCGTTACACCCGGCCGATCCTCGGCATACGCGGGCACCCGAGGCAGCAAGAAAACCAACAGGGTTGTTAAGATGATGGGACCGCGGTTCATAGCTACTCCCAATGTCTGTGAGTCGGATTGATTGCGAGTTGGTTACAGACGACTTTACTTCTTGTGTGCGGGGCGAGCGAGCCCGTCAGAAATCGTTGAATACCTCGACCGGTTTGCCCGTGCCGACCGACTCCCAGGCGGCCTCTCCCGCGGCCACCGACTTGGCGCCGTCCTGCACGCCGGGCGAAGGCTCGCGGTTCTCGTCAAGGCACTGCTGGAAATGGCGCATGTAGCGGATGACCGCCGCACCGTGCCCGTAGACGCTCTTGTCGCGCTCCGCCTCGAAGGGCGTCGTGGTTCTCTCCATCCCGCCGGGCCCGTCCAGCACGACGCGGATCTCTCCCGGCTGGTTGTCGGTGAATTCCGACTGGAGGCTGCCCTTGGTGCCGTAGACGCCAAACTGCATCATCGGCGTGGGCGGCTCGACGACGCCGTACAGCCCCGAAACCCGGCCAATCACGCCGGAGGCGAACTCCACGTTGATGAAGAAGTTGTCTTGCTGCGGGTAGCCCTCGGTCAGACCACCCTTGTTGGCAATGGCGTGGACCCGCTGGATGTCGCCGCCGAAGGCGCGGATTACGTCAAAGCTGTGCACGCAGCCGCCGAACATGAAGT
>CAZUAH010001383.1:0-1254 GCA_964617665.1 uncultured Pirellulaceae bacterium | reverse complement strand
CTCCACGCTGTCGCGGTGGAGGACCACCAGTCCGTCGGCGCCGATTGCCAGACCCCATACGTCCGTCGCGGCGCGTGGCCCAGGGGCGGAATTACCCAGAAGCATTCGCACCACGTTCGGGATTGCCCCGCTGTTCTTCAGGTCCTCGGTCTTTGCCCGGTCGTGGGAGAATAACTGGGGGCCGACGCACAACGGTTGGCCGTCGGGCTTCAAGAACATCTCCATTCCATTTTGGCGGTTGGCCACGACGCGTGGATTCTTCCCCGTGGCCGCGTCGAGAGCCACAACTCCCACAGGGGCGCCGCCGTTGATGTACAGCGTGCCATCCTTCAGCAAGACGTTTCCCTGGACCCCGAAGCTCAGTCTTGGTTCCTCCCGGTCAAGGGTGTATGCCTCGCGCCAACGGAGTTTTCCGGTGGTGACATCCACCGCCGCGGTGATAGCGCCGTCTGCGGCGGTGGTTCCGGCTGCCGTGTAGGCGATCCCGTCGTCGCTCAGGACCACTCCGCCAGCCACGGGCCACGCCGACATGAGCCGATCCATGATGTTGACCAATCGCTTTTCGGGTGCCAGCTCGGCCCAGCCCAACACCTGCCCGTTGGACGCGTCCACGCAGTAAAGGCACCCGTCGCACGAGCCGAAGACAACCCGTCCCCTCCAGTACGCAGGTGGGTGCAGCACGGCGGCGCCGGATGCCGCCTGCCAAAGGACCTTGCCATCGGCAGCGTCGAGCGCCCACACCGTGCCGTCTGTCCCGCCGACGAAGACGCGTCCGGCGGCGCAGACGGGCGAGGTCAGGCCGCCGCACGGCAGACGCCGCCGCCACAACTCGCGGGCCTTCTGCGGAACAGCGGCGGCAACCCTGGCCGTTCCGGCCGAGTTGGCTCGGAACATCGGCCAGTCGTCCGGGGCGGCGAGCGTCGACTCGACCGGTGACGTCCACGCGGACGATGCCCTGCTCGGTTCATTCAACGACGAGCGCGGGGCCATGCAAAACGTCCCATGAACCTGCCAGCAACCGCAAGCCAGCGGCATCCAATAGAGCCGCCCGTTGGCCGGTACCACGCCGTCGAAGCAACCGGGACGTACGATCCCCTCGTAGTCGGCAAGTCTCCGTGCATCGATATCAGCATAAACGGTCCGGCCTTCGCCGCCGCCCGGACGGTAGAAGAACTGGTTCGGAGTTACCGTCAGGCGGGTGCAGGAGCCGATCACTCCCAGAGGGAACTGATCGCGGACTTTGCCGGTGATCGG
>CAZUAH010001382.1:0-1256 GCA_964617665.1 uncultured Pirellulaceae bacterium | reverse complement strand
AAACCCGAACGATCGGAATATTTACGCTATAGCAACTTTGGTGCACCCGAGTCTTTCCCTGCAACCAGAAATTCAAACGGACTGGTGTTTGCGATAGGAACATAACTCCACTCGTTTTCCAAATCTTCTACCTTTCTTCGTTCCGCAGCGTTGGGGATGCCCTCGTCAAGAATACCGGTCGCTTCACGAGTCAATTCATCGATATCAAATGACTCGCCATCGAACTTAACTTTCTCCTTAATCAACTCGAGCGCTTCCAAGTATTCGGCATTCCCGTATTTCAACTCGTTTTTCGAGGGCCTTTTGTCCTTTTGTTCCTCGAAGAAGCGAGAACTGACAACATCGACTTCAATTCTCCGGTTCCGTCTATCAAACTTTACACGCGGCAGGTTCTTCAGAGATTCGTTGAAGTCCTTAGCCTGCTCCCTCATAAGCGAACCCACCGGTTTCTTGTTTGCCCAGTGAAAGTTGATGTCGATATGTTTGACGGCTCGACCATAAATCCCAAGTTTCAGCCTTAACAAGTCCGCAGCATACGCGTGAGGTTCGCTTAAGGTAATCGTACTGTAAGTCTGCATCCCCGATGATAAGTACATGTTCGCCTCAAGCTGGTTGGAAAATCGCGAAAGACTAGCGTCCGCCAACGGGTTCGCACGCCCGACGCCGACGGTCCATCCGTCAAGTCTCCCGGACATGCTTGAGAATCATTGTTACTTCCCACGCCCTCACAGGCAACGGCGTATTCGCCACGGATGGCGAATCCTTGCGGGCGTGCAGTGTTGGGCGGCAAGTGAAGTGCCAATCAGGTTTGCAGCATCTTGCGATACGACTGGTATGCGGCACTGAACGATTCTCCGGTGACAAACGACAAATCAGGTTCGGAATCAACAGCGGGGTGCGATGCCGCGTCGAGCGATTTGCGCATGTTGTCGGGTATCGAGAACCGTCCACCGCGCCGAGCGAATCCGTCGTCAGCGACAATACGTCCGTGAGCGGTCAGTTTGACACGTCCATCATTCACGTCGATCAGACCGCAAGCGTATAGAGCTTTGAGAGACCGGGTAATTTGCCCAAGCGTGGGAATGGCGTGGTTGAGTGAGTCGGCCGTTCCAATAAGCATTGCAAGGTCAACACCATCATCGGCGGTAACCGAAGCGAAGATCCAAGCGGTGTTGAAGTTGAATTTGTCCATTCAGCGTTGCCGCCCAACGTTGTGCGGATGGGCGGCGCCGCGCGATCCATCCTGGGTGGTTGTA
>CAZUAH010001381.1:0-1258 GCA_964617665.1 uncultured Pirellulaceae bacterium | reverse complement strand
GCAAAACTGACAGTTGCATCGTTGTAGCCGGTGAAGAAGGAGGTGTCGGGCACACCATCGTAGGAGAGCCTGGCGACGGCCACATCCAGGCTGGCTCCGGTATCGGTGTATCCTGAAACGAGGATCTTGCCATCGTGTTGCAGTGTGGCCCGGTACCCGATATCGCTTCCTTCGAGAACCGGGACGAGTGCGCGTCCGGAGTTCCCGAAGGTGGTGTCGAGCACTCCGCTGGCCAAGTGTCGGGTGACGGAGATGTCGTTGTCATCACCGGTGTCATAGCCAACGATCAGGAATCGGTTATCAGGCAGCTTGAGTATGGACTTGGTGGTGCCGTGGTTGTAGTCGTAAGACTGTTCGAGGACGGCATCGCGGGTATATCGTTGGACGTCAAAATCTTGATCGGTGACCACGATTCGTCCGTCATCCCAGACAATCATTCCGGTTCGGTCGGTGGTGATAATCTGGGTGGAGTTCCCTCCATCGGGTCCCATTCTCCAAATGCCGCCCACCGGATGGTCATTGCTAGAGGAATAAGAGGCTGCGATCAGGATGCTTCCATCTCCCTGGAAGCCGATGTCGTTGATGTAACGAGCGTAGCTAGGAGAATGAACTTCGACCAATCCGTCTCCACCGCCAAAGGAGGTGTCGAGGTTACCACTGGGAAGATAACGATATAAGTTGTTGTAGCCCGCAATCAGGATGCGCCCCTGGGCATCCAGCGTTAGAAGAGTGGGGAAATGGTTAGAACCACTTACTAGCGATCGACCGGTATCCACAATCCCATCCCCACCGCCGAACGAGGTGTCGAGGTTGAGGTCGTCGGTGAATCGGAGAACGGCCATCTTGCCATCGACTTCTCCAGCGGCCAGGATCTTGCCGTCGGGCAACAGCTCCATATTCCAGATCCGATCGGCTCCGCCCGCATTGCCTGCGTCGACGATTCGAACCCCATCGTCATCAAAGGAGACGTCCAACAGTCCGGGGAACGTCCTCCAGGCAGGTGGCGGATCGAACAGGTCTGCGGGTGACTTGACGGTAATGTCAATCGTGTCGATGTCTTCCTTGGGACCATCGTCTCCGGCGTTGCCCAGGTCATTGGTGGTGATGGTGATCCGTCCGGCGTCCCCGGTATAGCCGGGGTTCGGGATAAACGCGGTCCAGGAAAGGGCCGTGTTGATCTCGGTAATCTTGCCGCGGACCTTGACCTCCGTGTCGTCCAGTCCATCGCCAATCAGGTACGTCAGTCCCGTGTCCACCA
>CAZUAH010001380.1:0-1259 GCA_964617665.1 uncultured Pirellulaceae bacterium | reverse complement strand
CAAGTGATGAAGACGAATCCGAGTGAGTTTTCGCCTAAGGGCAAGGCGAAGGAAAAGGTAGCGGGTCTCGACACCAGCCGCTTCCCTGCCGAAAACGTCTCGTGGGACGCTGCACTAGAGTTTTGCGCGAAGCTGTCGGACTTGCCCGACGAGAAGGCGGCGGGGCGGATCTACCGTATGCCCACAGAGGCCGAGTGGGAGTACGCATGCCGTGCTGGGACAACGACGCCGTTTAACTTCGGCACTATTTCGTCCGGCTTGCTGTTGGAACGCCAGGCAAATTGCATGGACAACCTTGGGCGTCCCACGACAGTCGGTTCGTATCCCCCGAACGCTTTCGGGTTGTACGACACGCACGGAAGTGTGTGGGAGTGGTGCAGCGACGGGTACTTTCGGCGCTATTACGAATCGTCACCGATGAGCGATCCGCAGGCGGCTTCCACGGGCAAGAAACGGGTGGTACGGGGCGGATCGTGGATGGAAAACGCTGCGCTCTGCCGCTCTGCGAGCCGCCACGGTTGCGTGCCACATTTCCGGTGGAAAAATCTAGGCTTCCGCGTGGTCGCAGTTTCGTCTGCCAAGTAAGCAGGTCCAAGTAGGTGGAGCGCCGCGCACGGGCGCGTTGCCTATCACACGTCTTCGTTGCGGGTGTTCGGCAGCGTGTTCCTTTGCCCGATTCGCCAGCCCTGGCGGTGGTCGGGAAGCACGCAGATTCATATGGCTGACCACAAGTCCTTTGCCGGTTGAGTAATCAACGATCGGCTTCCAGTCCTTCGAGGATCAACTCCCTCGCGGTATCGGCCAGGCTGGCCCGCTCTTCGTCCGCTTCGTCACGATTGAGTGGCGGGTCATTGGGAAAGCGAAATGCCTCGATTCGCTCGCGAAGCTGCTCGTCCGGTTCGCATTTCGCTAGGAAGGCATCCCACTCAGCCGCCTCGGGCTTCGATAGCCCCTGATACCAAATTACATACTCGGCCAAATCCTGATCGCTCAGAATCGCACGCCCGAAGCGTTTGGTCTGCGTTTCCACGTTGGGTTCGCTCCACGCGGCGTACGAGAACGCGGGTAACGAGCAATCCGTGGCCAGGGCGTGTTCCCACGTCACTCCGCCCGTGTCTGCATCCCACTTGCCATTCGTTTCGAATGGCTCCGTGCCGCACGCGAGCCGAACACGGACCTCATCTGGTCTGGCAAAGAAGTGGATCGGTCCGTTATGTGGAGCTGCACATAATGGATCTTATGTGAAGCTGCTGATTATG
>CAZUAH010001379.1:0-1264 GCA_964617665.1 uncultured Pirellulaceae bacterium | reverse complement strand
GACCAGGGCTACCAGGGTGCCCCAGACGAGATTGGCGGTGCGGGATGTGGTCATGGTTGGGCTCCTTTCCCGCATTCTATCACCGGACGTGCTACCATACAAAGACCCCCGCGACCTGTGACGAGGCCCGGGGGTGGTCACCGCGGAGAAAGGAGTACGCGATGCAAGGCAAGAATACCACGCGCGCAATGAGGCATCCACCCGGTGCGCTCGAGCAGCGTCAAAGTCTCGCACTTCCGCAGAAGATCCGCCTGTCAGAGCGCAGGATCACCGCGTGGTACAACCACTGGCAAGGTCAGGTTTTCGTGGCGTTCAGCGGCGGCAAAGACTCGACTGTCTTGCTCCATCTTGTCAGGTCTCGCTACCCGGAAGTCCCAGCGGTGTTCTATGACACCGGCCTCGAGTTCCCGGAGATTCGTGACTTCGCGCTGTCGTTAGAGAACGTGATCAGGGTTCGGCCGAGGATGTCGTTTCGCCAGGTCATCGAGAAGCACGGATACCCGGTCATCAGCAAACGAGTCGCGCAGTACGTCAAAGAGTACCAGCGCGCAGCAGCCAAGGGGATCGGGCAGACGGCCACGATGCGGCTTCGGGCAACCGGAATCAAGTCAGACGGTACGTTTAGCCAGTTGGGCCGGGTTCCGTTTATCCATCAGCGGCTATTCGGCGCTCCGTTCAAAGTCAGTGACGAATGCTGTCATGCCCTCAAGGGTGAGCCTGCAGATAGGTACGCCAGAGAGTCTGGGCGCTACCCGTACGTGGGAACGATGGCCTGTGAAAGCCTCGGGCGCCGAAACGAGTGGAACGAGAACGGCTGCAACGTATACGACTCAGCCAGGCCGAACAGCAAACCGCTATCAGTCTGGACCGAAGACGACGTATGGGCCTATCTGCGCGGCGGGAACAGAAGCGGGGAACAGATCCCGTATTCGCCCATCTACGACAATGGGCACCGCTCCACCGGGTGTGCGTTCTGCATGTTCGGATGTCACATGGAGAGTTCGCCAAACCGCTTCCAAGTCATGGAGCGCACCCACCCGAAGCTTCACGCCTATTGCATGAGGTCGCGCGAAGATGGAGGGCTCGGGCTGCGAGAAGTGCTCGAGTTCATCGGGGTACCATGGAGGAACGACCAGATGAGGCTATTTGAATGACGGAAGGGTAAGCACGCACGCCAGCCGCCCCGGCTTGCGGGGCCACTGCGTCTCTTGCGTGTCCCGGTAGCCGTACTTCCTCGAGGACTGGACCAGGCGATAGGTCGTGG
>CAZUAH010001378.1:0-1264 GCA_964617665.1 uncultured Pirellulaceae bacterium | reverse complement strand
AGACGCCCACACTCGACCGGCTCGCTGGAGGTGGGGTGCGTTTCACCGATTTCTATGCTGGGGCCGCCGTTTGCGGGCCTTCCCGGGCGGTGCTGTTGACGGGACGCCATCACGCACGCACGGGCATCTACGGCAATGTGATTTTCGAATCTTACCAGAAACCGCATCTGCTTGAGCGCGAAGTCACGCTGCCGGAAGTGCTCAAGAAGCACGGATATGCGACGGCGCACTTTGGGAAATGGCATTTGGGGATGCCCATCCGTGACGTGAAGAAACCGACGCCCGCAGAGCACGGCTTTGACTACTGGTTTGGAATGAACAGCGGGGCCAACCCGAGCCACAAGGATCCCGTGAACTTCCTACGGAACGGCAAGCCAGTCGGAAAGATCGAAGGGTATTCATGCCAGATAGTCGTCGACGAGGCGATCTCGTGGCTGGATGAGAAACGTGATCCCGACTCGCCGTTCTTGCTGAACCTGTGGTTTCACGAACCGCACGACCCCATCGCGGCACCGGAATCGATCGTTTCTCAATATGGCGATTTGAATGATCAGGCAGCCATCTACTCCGGCACAATCGACAACACAGACCGCGCTATCGCTCGCCTGCTTGACAAACTGAAAGAAGTCGATTCGCTCGAGAACACTCTGGTTTTCTACACATCCGACAACGGTAGCTATCGGGATGATCGCAACGGTAACCTTCGTGGTAGAAAGGCCTCCAATTTCGAAGGTGGCATCCGAGTACCCGGGATCTTCTATTGGCCGGGGACAATCAAAGGCGGACATGTCGCGCACGAACCTGCTGGAGTCGTCGATCTGCTGCCGACGGTCTGTGGTCTGCTCGGCATCGATGAACCTGAGGGCGTCCATCTCGACGGTTCGGATATCTCACCTTTGTTGACCCGCCGTGGCAACGCGTTCGCTCGGCACCAACCACTCTACTGGCATCTGCCTTCGGGTAACCCATCCATTGCAATCCGGAATGGAAGCTACTCGATGGTTGCCTATCGCGACTACGAGTTCCCGAGGGACAGGGAGGCCATCGACGAGGTGGAGAAGGAAATCGAAGGAGTGTTGAGGAAAGCCAACAGCCCGGAGCTTGTCCCTTGGGTTGAAAGGACGGACTATTTTTACAAGGTGTTCAAGAACAAGGACGCCGAGCGACTGCGTGGCAAGTTCATGCGGTTGAACGTGTTTCAGGAATCGTGGATCCCTGTCCTCAAGTCGGGCAGCTACAAACGCTTTCAGTTGTTTGATCTGGC
>CAZUAH010001377.1:0-1270 GCA_964617665.1 uncultured Pirellulaceae bacterium | reverse complement strand
AAAACCAGCTCAGTTAACCAGGAAAGAGCAAGTTTGGCGCCCCCGAGGACCAGCCAAAATCATCTCGGGCAAAATCATGAAGAAGGAGACGAGCGAAAGCGTTGGCCCAACAACTCACCAACGACATCTCGACCGAGCAAGGTCTTCCGGACAGAACGTCAGCCATCACCGGGCACGGACCGATGACTTTCCATTTGTGACGACGCGCAAGCCGTGCTCCGCGTGCATGGCTTTGTTAGATGGCGGCGTTGGTTTTGTAGGCGATCACAACGGAAGTGAAAACAGGTAATCGGTTTCCATGCCAAGTAAACCGATTGTCCTCAATTTCGACTCGGCCAACATTTGGCCATTCCGATCCGAACATATCGATGTAAGAATCCTGCACCTCGGCCACCTCTACATCCGCTGGAAACATCATACTGTAGCAAACAGTCTCGGCCCAGCCAAACACGTCGTAGGTGTAGCGATCAGCCGTCAAATCCCAGGCCGCAGACCAGCGATAACGAGTCGATATTTCAATGGGCTTTAGTTCGGGGACTTCATGTGCATACTCAATAGCAAAACTCTTGTATGTTGGGTGGTCCTTTATGACCTTCACTGATGACGCCATGTCTCGCCCACGAATTCGAACGGACGCTGAGAAGTCCACGTCAGCCGTCTTCATAGGGGTCATTCCTTGGACATGCCAACAATGTTGTTTGTCAGCGTTGAAAGATGATAACCGCTGGACTTCTTCGGCCGTACAATCTCCCGATGCATCAACGTCAAAAACAAGATGATGCGAGTGCACACGGAAGACGTTGCGAAAGAGCGATCCGCGGTCAATTAGGTGTCGCATCCGCTCACGAAAACCAGAGAATTCAGCAACGCTATCGACGGCATCGAACGAATCCACGATTTGGCGTGTCCGTTCGAAGTCATTACTTGATTCGGTCACGATTCGAGTAACTACGTCGCAACACCGATTGACCCAGTCCTCCTTGGCATATACCAGCTCGTCATTCGCGAAATGTGACTTATGCACTTTGCTGTGGCAGGTTGAACAAAGCGGAATGAGGTTTTCGTACTCGTTTGACCCGCCGTGTTCGACCGGGAGTATGTGGTGGATCTCGCCGATGATTTCGCGATGGCAGAGGTTACATAGGCCCCGCGATTCGGTCACGAGGTAGTGGTACGTCGGTCGCGGAATTGCTACTCGATCCATTCAAAGCCATCTAACTATATTATTCACCCAGTGGGCTAGCGTGGAATGAAAACGTTAATTCCGCGC
>CAZUAH010001376.1:0-1271 GCA_964617665.1 uncultured Pirellulaceae bacterium | reverse complement strand
ACTGGGCGTTTGCCATCGGCATCAACAAGTTCGCCATTCACGGGTTCGCGCACCAAGCGGACGAAAGCGCACCTGGCTTCACCTTCGGACCGTATGGCGTTTTCTGGAACAGAAAGCTGACCTTTTGGCCGATGGTTGGGGCTTACCACGAGTATCTGGCAAGGTGTTCCTACCTGCTGCAGCAAGGAGTGACCGTCTCGGATATTCTTTACTTGACCCCCGAGGGCTCGCCACAGGTCTTTCAGCCGCCCACCAGCACGTTGCATGATCCGACCGGTCGGCTGCCGGACAAAAAGGGATACTCCTTTGACGGCTGTTCCCCTCGTATCCTGATGGACCGGGCCGAAGTTAAGGAAGGGTTGATTTGCTTTCCCGGAGGCACGTCCTATCGGCTACTCGTCTTGCCGCGTTGGAAAACGATGACCCCGGCGCTGCTCGAGAGAATCATCCAACTGGTTGAATCGGGCGCGACGGTACTCGGCGCGCCGCCGATCTCCTCGCCAAGCCTGAGCGATTACCCACAGTGTGATGCCCAAGTCCAGCAGCTTGCCGAAAAACTCTGGGGGAAGGCTCCCTACATTCAGGAAAGAGTTATCGGGAAAGGACGAATCCTTCTCGATTCGGGGGCACCGCAACTTGCTCAAGAGGATACTGCAGAAGATGTGGTGCTACTTCCGAGCACGGGAAAATGGATCTGGTATGCACAAGGAAATCCTGCAATAAGCGCTCCCGCCGGAGACGTTCATTTTCGCTACTCCTTGTACATCGGGGATAAGTCCCGCCTCGAAAAAGCGGTTGTCGAGGCTACCGCAGACAACGCGTTCACACTTCAGGCCAACGGAAACCAGATGCTGGCAGGGGACAACTTCCACAAGATCTACTCAGCAGATATCACCTCTGTTCTGAAATCGGGCCAAAATGAAATCACGGTCACTGCAAACAACTTTGGCCCCGATGCCAACCCGGCAGGACTCATCACAGCGATTCGACTTGCGTTTGTGGACGGCACGACGAGAGATATTGGAACCGATGCGAATTGGTCTGCTTCCCGAGATAAGACAAACTGGTCTGCTGCGAAAGAACTTGGGGCCGGCTCCGTGGCGCCTTGGCGCTTGGGCGCTGGCAACACCAAAGTGCAAATACCCAAGGATCTCTACCCCGACTACACGACCACGTCGGCCTTGCTTGCCGGGCAAGGAGTGCCTGAAGATTTCCAAGCCGACGCCCCTCTTCGCTATACCCACCGCCGTACCGAAGACCGAGAGATCTAC
>CAZUAH010001375.1:0-1272 GCA_964617665.1 uncultured Pirellulaceae bacterium | reverse complement strand
ACCTTCCACGCCAACAGCGAGTTTACATCCTCTACCAAGAACCGAATGGCCCGCCTCCGGGGTCATGGGGGAGGTATCGGGTGGTGGTGGACGCGGGGGAGGTGCGGAGGCCGAGGGGGAGGAGATCAGGACCGCCTACTCATCGTCACCGCCCCGATGAGGGCGGGCCGTGAGGACACGGGTTTCTCGGACGGCTTCTTCGAAGTGCAGGTCAACGGGGTTGGGCAGACCCCTGCGCTTCGCGCGCCATCGGTCCAGCTCTGCCGCCGCGTGCTCCTTGGCGGCATCGGCGCTCACCTTGCCTGCGTGGGTGAGCACGTCACGCTCCGAGAGGCGCAGGAAGTCGTCGAGCTTGGTGATCCAACGCTCCATGGTCATGGGGCGGCGGTTGCCGGCTTGTAGTTCGGCGAAGTCGAGGTAGGCGGACACGATGCGGTTGAGGGCTTCGATCTCCTGGGCTCCGAGGTAGTTCTTGGCGATCCCGACATCGGCCTTTCGGATGGCGGGACCAGGCCAGGAGGTGAGCCCCATGTTGGGAGCGTCGGCGTCGGCCCTGTTGAGAATCACCTCGGCAGCGGTGTGTCCGTGAGCGGCCCAGTGCATCTTGTTCTGCACCGTCTGGAAGAAGCGCTTCGAAGCCTGGACGCTGGGGTCGTAGTCGATGCTGGTGGCGTAGATGTCGAGCACCTTGCGCCAGAACACACGCTCGGATGAGCGGATGTCCCGGACACGGGCGAGCAGCTCGTCGAAGTAGTCGTCGCTACCTGCGGCCTTGAGCCGCTGGTCGTCCATGGCGAAGCCCTTGACGGCGTATTCCGAGAGCACTGCGGTCGCCCACTGTCGGAAGCGAGTGCCCACAGGAGAGCGCACTCGGAAGCCCACCGCGAGGATCATGGCCAGGTTGTAGTGCTTGATGGTCCGCCGGACCTGACGAGAGCCCTCCGCTCGAACTTGTAAGCGAGACTTACAAGTTGCCGCTTCCGCCTGCTCGCCCGAGCGGTAGATGGCCCGAACATGCTGCGTGATGTTCTGAGGCGTGGTGCCGTAGAGTTCGGCCAGGCCAGCCTGGCTCAACCAGACGGTGTGGTCCTCCAGGCGAACCTGGACACGGATGCTGCCGTCTCTGTCGGTGTAGACGAGCATCTCACCGGAGTTGGTGGTCATATCGGAGCGGCTCATGCTCAATCCGTAATCCGGCAAGCTCGTGGTCACCCGGTCAGCCCTTGTCCGCTCCCCTACCGGTCAGGGTGGAGTGGATAATCCGTTCAAACG
>CAZUAH010001374.1:0-1273 GCA_964617665.1 uncultured Pirellulaceae bacterium | reverse complement strand
TCCTTCAAGACAACTACGAAAACGCGGACCAGCGGCTCGCCGACCTGGAGCAACTCGAGGGGCTCGCTTCGCGCTTCGCCGACCGTGCCACGATGCTGGCCGATTTGACCGTCGACCCGCCGACCAGCACGACCGAACTGCCGCGCGGCGCGGCCCATAGCGATCCGCTGGTACTCAGCACCATGCACTCGGCCAAGGGCCTGGAATGGCCCGTGGTCTACGTGCTTCACGCCACCGACGGCAAGATCCCGTGGGAGCGCAGTCTGATCGACCCGGAACAGCTCGAAGAGGAGCGACGTTTGTTCTATGTCGCCCTGACGCGCGCCGCCGACTGGCTCTACGCCTGCCACGTCCAACGAGAGTCGTCGTCCTACGGAAACAAATGGCTCGGCGATGTATACGAACGACGCGAACTGACCCGCTTCGTGACCAGACCCGTCAAACAAGCCCTCCAAAGCCAGCAAGCCAGTAGCTTCGAAGAGCCCATTGATTCCCAGCCACCAAAAAGACGCCAACGCAAACCCCGCAAGAAAGCAGCGCAAAAGGCCCGTCGCTAGGACGCCAGGGACATTCGGGTGACCAATCGTTCTTCCACCTCGAGGCTTCAGACTGGCGCGATTATCTGCTGGCAGTCGTCGCGTCGATGATACTCCTCCGGCGGCGACTCCAAGGCAGGAATTAGACGCCCGAATTGCCGTAAGCTATGCAAGCACAGTATACTGCGGCAAGTGGCTGTAGAGCCGATGTCGGCTAGAATCCCGTTGGGCGACTTAGCTCCCAATCATTTTTCGTTCAGCTTCCAATGGCGAACAATCAAGCGGATCGCTGGCGTGATTTGGCGATGCAGCACCTGCCGCAGCTTGAAAACGTAATCGCCGAAGCCCAGAGCCACGTTGACCTGTGGCAGTTGTTTAAGGAACGATTATCGGAGAATGGGGTTGATGAGGCCCAAATAGCCGATACCTCATCCATCTATACCTATGCGTGGTGGTGTGTGACGGACTCGGAAGATGCAGATATTGTCGCGGAGGTTGAAACGTATTTCTATGAGGACTTGCCTGTTTACTCTGACTTTGAGGAGCAGCTCCCGCGATTCATCAGCCCGACACAATTCGAGAAACTGGAATCTTCGTTCAAGTACCGTCTGAGTGACGATGAGTACGCCACGTTCCGATCACGTTACATGGATAAACAGGACGGCAATTGCGTGTGATCCTTGCCCAACAATGTGTGGCCGCTGAGTTGCGGCATCCATGCCGCAAACGCCTTCCTT
>CAZUAH010001373.1:0-1273 GCA_964617665.1 uncultured Pirellulaceae bacterium | reverse complement strand
GTTGCTAGCGTTTTCTTTGTCAAGGCTAGCAGCGAATACTTCTGTGACGGAGTACTGTCTCGATTGTTTGTCACGGAGGGTTTTCATGGTTGCTGATACGGTTGTGTCGTTTAAGGAGTGCTTTGAACACGTGGAGGATCCAAGGGTCGTCGGGCGCACTACGCACTCGCTGCACACGATTCTGTTTGTTGTGGTCGCGGCGACCATTGCAGGGGCCGATGGGCCGGACGACATGGAGAAGTTTGCTAAACGGAAAAAGGGCTGGTTGAAACGCTTCGTTGATTTGAGCCGTGGCGTGCCGTCGCACGATACCATTGGCCGGGTGTTGGGGTTGATCAAACCAAAACAGTTTCAAGACGCCTTTCTCAACTGGATTAGTTCGCTGTCCAGTTTGCACGACCGGGATGGCAAACCGATCTTCATACCTATCGACGGCAAGACCATGCGTGGATCGTACACGAACGCCGAAAAATCTGACATGCTGCACATCGTTAGCGCGTGGGCCTCGCAGCAAGGAATCACGCTGGGCCAAGTTGCCGTCGATTCGAAGTCCAACGAGATCACAGCGATCCCAGAGTTGCTGGAAATGCTGGAGTTGCACGGAGCAATTGTTTCGATCGACGCGATGGGTTGCCAACGGGAAATCGCCGCCAAGATCGTCGGAGGCGGTGGTGACTATGTGCTGCAGGTCAAAGGTAATCAGCCCTCGCTGCAAGAGGCGATCGAGGCGTCGTTCACCGAAGTGGACAAAGCTAAAGAAACAGACGACGACCACGAAGCCGTCGCGACGAAGACGAAAGCTCGCCGCCGCACAACGCGCGAGAAGTCTCGTGGGCGACAGGAAACACGACATTACACGATCATACCGTTACCGGAATCGATGTTGTCGTTTGGCAAGCAGTGGTCGAAGTTGACTTCCATCGGCCGCGTCGTTCGTGAAGTGGAACACGACGGCTGTCAAACGAGCGAGACGAGCTACTACATCTGCAGCATCGATGCGAAAGTGGGAATCTTCAGCGAAAGCGCCCGCAGCCACTGGGGCATCGAGAACAGTCTACATTGGGTCATGGACGTGGTGTTCGGTGAAGACCGGAGCCGCATCCGCGAAGGTCATGCGGCCGAGAACATGAGTTTCGTACGACGGTTTGCTACTACGCTGCTGAAACGCGACACTTCGAAGTCTAGTTTGAAGCAGAAGCGAAAAGAAGCCGCCTGGGATACCAGTTTTCTCGAACAACTCTTGTTTGGCTAAGATTTTGATGCGATGGCCGTG
>CAZUAH010001372.1:0-1276 GCA_964617665.1 uncultured Pirellulaceae bacterium | reverse complement strand
GCGCCATCGCCCGTACGAACGCACGAGGATGACAAATTGGCACCCACACGACCCGGAGATTCCCGATACCCCCATTCGGGAATGACGCGTTTTAATCCCACGCACAATAGTGCCACGAGTAAAATGCTTAATGCCAATGACCCGCCCGATTTATTAAACGGATGCCACCAGCCAGCGGCGATTGCCGCTTGTTCTTCCGGCGACAATGCGATTTCAGCGATACGATCCTCGCCTGCATAGACGTGCAATACAACCAAGTCCCCACGCTTTTCCATGTATTGATTGATATAGTAATTTGATTTTTTAAAATTGATATGCGTTGACAATTTGTGATTCAAATAAAACAGCCTGCAAAAATCAAAGATGAAATTTACAGGCTGGGTTTAACTACTGAATCTTTTCAATTGGATTTAGCAAAATACTTAACCAATCGAAAACATCCAAACACCAGTAAGCCAATACACATACAAACTATAGTTATGAACGCTATCCATGAAAAAAGAATTATTGCACTATAAGAAATATTTATATTTCCCGTTTCAATGCTATAAAATTCCCCTTGAGAATTATGAGTCCAACCTATAATTAGAAGTAATAGACCTCCAATATTTCCTAGGGCCAATGAAATAAAAAAATTAATTTTCATATATTTTTTCAACATTATTCATACCTTTATTTTTTCCATGGTTGTTTTACATATATATCCGACACCCTTGCCCCATAATTACTAACCCTCGTGGCATTGACATTGTTATATACCGTAGCAATTTGCGAAATTGAAGCATTTGACATATTATTTTGAATTGCAGAGAGCATTCTTGCACCCGCCCAAATATTATTGGCACTATTATTCAAATATTTTCTCGATCCAAAATGATCCCCCCAATAACTAATATTAATATTCATTGGTAAAATAGAACTATTCAAATCAAACGGGGAAATTATTTTATCATAATAACCATGAGTTGTTTCCATGTACATGATCGATTTTATCAATCGAGTATCAACATAAAAAGCATCTGAAGCAATTTTAATTGCATGAGAGTAATCACCAGCAGGATAAAATGTTCCTACTTCATACCATGGTGCACTGCTATTAGCATTTGGATTATCGCGAACATTAAAATTACAAACACCTCCATTTAAAAGACATTGTTTTCGCGATATTTTATTTACATCAGTAATTGCATTACTCTGGGTCTTTTTCTGCTCAACAATTGAATTCTTCTTCTTATCCTCACCGCGTGATTTACCATCATTCTTACTTGTTTTTGCA
>CAZUAH010001371.1:0-1282 GCA_964617665.1 uncultured Pirellulaceae bacterium | reverse complement strand
CCGAGGTGGGCTTGCTGTCTCTGCTATCGCATCGCGATGACTGGGGGGGACGGACCTTCTGGGCCTGATCTATTGAATTCGCCTGGTCCGCTGGAACGCTTGGATCTACTGTCCATAAACTGCCTCCTTGCCTGTCAATACCATGGTTTTGACACCATCGAGCCAGCTTCCACAATGCTGGCACACCAACTCTAATCTCAGACTGCGAGTTGGTACAAGCTCTTTCTTGAGTCGTAGTGTGGTTGGCGCATCTCGATGATCCAGCGACATTCGTACCAGCCGACTACTCGATAAGCCGCCTCGAAACACTCAACCGGCTCATTGGTAATCAATATCCATTCCAAACGTTCTTGACCCTCGGGAGGGTCAATCTCCCACACACGCACGATCCAGACCTTCATCGGCTGGCTGTCTTTGCGCGGCTTGGAAGGATTGATCTGGACGGGCGCAAACGCGACCGCCATGTTGGCTTCGCGTTTGATACGTTTGACCAGTTTCTTCTTCCCTTTGCCTTTGGGACTTTTCATTTCCGACTTCGAAGTTACCTGCAAAGTCCAGGAGCCTGCCTGCGGAAGCGTGCTGGCGTACTGCTTCAACTTGCCGGAGTCGCTTTCTTCCGGCGCACCGTGACCAACCAGAATGCAACGATCGTGCGAAGAACGAATGACGAAGCGTCTACCGCTGTTCATTTCGTGCTCGATGAATTCAGCAGTATCTGCTCCTCGATCGCACACATCAACCAACTGCCGATCAGCCGGCAGCGGCTTGGTGCCTTTGATCCACAGCAGGCTTTCACGCGACTTGCGTTTGTTTCTCTGGGCTCGTGTTTCCGACTTGCGGACTTTGGGCCGACGATGCAGGACTTGGTTGCACAGTCAATCACGTCTCTCGTTTCTGGGTCGACCGCCAAGCTATTGTGAGTGATATATCCTCGCCGACCGCCGTTTCCTATCTGGCCGAGCCCAGTAAGCGACCTACGAGTTGTATATTCCAACTCGGTCGTATCGTGAGAACCAGGACCGGCCCTTCCAGCTGTTTAATGCGTTGCAGCGTTGCCTGGCGATGCGAGTCGAGGATGGCTTCGTGCGTTACAGCATCTTTGTCCATCAACCGATAAAGAGCTTGCAAGTCAGCTGGATTACGCAACTTCTGCGGCAGCGTTCCCCCCGGCCGCAGACACATCTGATCGGCCAACTTGACCAATCGCCTGATTCTACGTTTATCGCCAAGTTTAGCATGACCGAAATTCATTTCACCAAAACTTTTTGCCTGAGTCATACCC
>CAZUAH010001370.1:0-1286 GCA_964617665.1 uncultured Pirellulaceae bacterium | reverse complement strand
TGCGAATGGCTGAGCAAGAAAGAAGGCAAGCCGTACCGCCTGCCCACCGAAGCGGAATGGGAATATGCGTGCCGCGCGGGCACGACGACCGCATACCATACGGGTGATGAACTTCCCAAAGCATTTCAGAAGAACGTTCGCAATAGCTGGTTTCCGGCTCCGGACCGCAGCAAACCGGACGAGGTCGTACCGCTGACCGTCGCCAAGACGCCACCGAACGCCTGGGGACTGTACGACATGCACGGTAACGTCGAGGAATGGTGTGCTGATTGGTACGGCCCGTATCTCGGCGGCGAACAGACGGATCCCGTAGGTTGCGAACGTGGCGAGGCCCGCGTGACGCGCGGCGGCAGCCACTCGACGTTGCTTCCCTACCTCCGTTCGGCCAACCGCAGCGGCATGTTGCCGGACGACAAAACGTGGCTGGTCGGCTTTCGCGTGGTGATGGCCGAAGCGCCGACGACCAAGCCCACACCGCCATGGCCCACGCCGTTGAATCAATTGCAGGTTTCCCAGATGATCCCGACCGACCTCGCCAGCGGCCCGGATCCGACCAAACCGTACTTCCGAGGCCCCCTGCCCTACGTGAAGATTCCACCGGGATCCAACGGCCCGCTGTTCTCGAAACACAACCACGATCCCGCGCTGGTCGAATGCCCCAACGGCGACTTGCTGGCCATCTGGTACACGTGCCTGACTGAACCGGGCCGCGAGCTAGGTATCGCGGCTTCCCGGCTGCGCTATGGAGCCGACGAATGGGATGCTGCTTCGACGTTTTGGGACACGCCCGACCGCAACGATCACGCGCCGGCCATGTGGGCCGACGGTAAAGGGACCATTTTTCATTTCAACGGCATGTCGGCCGCCGGCACGTGGGGCAGCACGGCCACAATCCTGCGCACGTCCAAGGACAGCGGCGCCACGTGGTCGACAGCTCGATTGATCAATCCCGAACACGGCCTGCGCCACATGCCAGTCGAATCCGTGTTCCAGACGCGCGAAGGCTGGATGATCCTGCCGTGCGACGCCGTGCCGGGTGGTGGCGGCGGGACGGCAATTCACATCTCGAGGGACGGCGGCGAAACGTGGAACGATCCGTCGGCCGACACCAGCCGACCGACGTTTGCCGACGGCGGCAAAGGCGGTTCGATCGCCGGCATCCACGGCGGCGTCACACAACTGAAGGATGGCCGACTGATGGCCCACGGCCGCGGCGATACCATCGACGGTCGTATGCCCAAGAGCATTTCGGAGGACATGGGACGCACCTGGACCTACTCGGCCAC
>CAZUAH010001369.1:0-1291 GCA_964617665.1 uncultured Pirellulaceae bacterium | reverse complement strand
ACGTACGGGTCTGTGGGAGCCCCGGGGCGGCAACGCCCCTGGGGCCACCCGGTCCGAATGCACTTGGCAGCTTGCCATTACTTGCGTCGGTCGTGAACAGGTATGATGCTCCCTAGCCAGAAAACTCTCTTCAGAGAAGAGATGGGAGCTTGGATTCTGACGGGGATAAGGTCAGGTCAACACCTTTCTACCTTTCCCAATTACGGAGAATCCAGATGCCTTATCAAGTAAGAACGCGTCGCCGTGGGCAGCGCAAGTCGAAGTCGAATTCACGCAACAGACAATCTCTGCAAAAGCCCAATGGTGTTATCGGGCCTCGTGTCAAGAAAGTTGGTGGTGACAAGTTCGCCATTGTCTGCGTGGATCCAGCCAAGCATCGATCGGAGTGGATGATGGCCGACTACTTTGGCAATCTGCTCATCGAACAACAGACCCTGGAGCATCGAGCGGCCTTCTTCAAGCAGGCCGTAGCGCAAATTCGCGAAGCTCAGCAGCAACACAATATTCGAGACATGATCGTCGTGGTGGAACGAACCGGGAACTACCATCTGCCTCCCAAGCGGGCTTTCACCAAAGCTGGGTTTGAAACACGCGTCGTGCATCCTTTTGCAACCAAGCAGTATCGAATGCCTGCCGACCCAGGCAACAAAACAGATGGAAACGATCTTAATGCTCAGCACCGGGCGTCCGTGGCTGGGTTTGGATTGTGCGAGTTCGAGTTGGAATCACCCTATCGAGAATTGCAGCTGCAAGCGAGGCATCGACGTAACCTCGTTGAGAAATCGAGTGCCATCGCTTGCCAGATTCGCGAGCACTTGCACCTGGCCATGCCCGGCTATGCAAATCTGTTCGATCGTCTGTTCGAGCACCAGACGGCGCTGGCCATCGCGCGCCGATGTGACTCAGCCACCAAACTGATCGAACTCGGTCAAGCTAGACTGAGCCAACATCTACGGGAGAACAACATCCGCCACCAAGTTCGGACCATTGACAAAGTCCTTGCCTGGGCATCGCAAGCGGCTGGTAACAGCATCCAAGACGGACCAATGCATCATGCGATCTGGACCGATTTGCATGAACTTTATCAGCATTTTCGGCAGCAAATCTCCGTCTTGGAGCGAGAGCTTGCCGGCTACCTGGTGCAAATTCCATACGTTCGCTTGTTGGCGATTCCCGGCATCAACGTTGTCTCGGCCGCGGAGTTGGCTGGCGAGATGGGGCCCATTACGCGGTACGCCTCCGGCGGCCCAGATTCTCTTCACGATTGGGGATCATTTTGAGGGACTCCACA
>CAZUAH010001368.1:0-1294 GCA_964617665.1 uncultured Pirellulaceae bacterium | reverse complement strand
TCAGGGCCGGCGCGCATAACTGGGCATTGTAGGCTAGCTCGGCAGTTTGTATTTTGCTACACCTTTCCTGTGTTGGTTTTGGTGAACAACGACAGGGAGGTGAGTGATGAACAAGATCGATCGTGACGGCGTTGAATCCATCATCGGGCATTTTAATTTGCTGCCGGATCCGCGACATACGCGGAACCGGAAACACTTGCTGGTGGACATCATCGTGATTGCTGTGTGCGGAGTTATCGTCGGTTGTGAAGGTCCGAGTGCTATTGAACGTTGGGCGAAGGCCAAGCGAGACTGGCTGGAAGAGTTGCTGGAGTTGCCCAATGGCATTCCTTCGCATGACTGTATCCGGAGGGTTCTTCTGGCTCTGCAGCCGGAAGCTTTTCAGAAGTGTTTCGAGAATTGGATAAGGCATTGTTTGTTTTCCAGAGGAGAGCAAGGGGCTTTTGCGAAATTGGGCCCGCGGCATATCGCGATCGATGGAAAGTCGCTTCGACGGTCCCATGATCGGAAGGCGGGCCTTGGCCCTTTGCATCTGGTCAGTGCGTGGGCTGCCCATGAAGGCATCAGCCTTGGCCAGGTGGCAACGGAGGAGAAATCGAATGAAATCACCGCGATTCCCGAACTGTTGGAACAAATTGATCTCAAGAATGCCATCGTGACCATCGACGCGATGGGATGCCAAAAGAAGATTGCCAAGCAGATCGTCGATGGAAAAGGCGCCTACGTTCTGGATGTGAAGCAGAATCAGCCGACGCTGTACGACGCGATCGAATCTTACTTCGAATCGCATTGGAACGACGATGATCAGTTTGACGGTCCTCTTCGGCAGTTTGAAACTCACGAGAAAGGTCACGGTCGTGTCGAAGATCGTTTTTACTTTTTGACCACGCCTCCCAAGGACCATCCGGCCTTCTCTCGGTGGCCCAGCGTGAAGGCAATCGGTATGGCAATTCGTATCTGCAAGAAAGACGGCACAACGACTGAGGACCGACGATACTATATCGTCAGTCGTTATCTTAGCGGCCAACGCTTTGCAGAGGCAGTTCGAGGACACTGGACGATTGAGAATACGTTGCATTGGCAACTGGATGTCACCTTTCGCGAGGACGATAGCCGAGTTCGTCATCGTCGACTAACAAACAATCTGGCATGGCTTCGACGGTTTGCCATCACCTTGCTGAAACGGCATCCGTCAAACCAAAGCATCAAAGGCAAGGCTCAGATTGCCGGTTGGAATAACGACTTCTTGATGGAAATCCTTACAAACAAAAGAACTTGATGTGCGCCGACCCTG
>CAZUAH010001367.1:0-1298 GCA_964617665.1 uncultured Pirellulaceae bacterium | reverse complement strand
AGAACTCGCGACTATTCCTGAATGGATGACGCGAAAGGATGCCTGTCAACTCTTGCAGTGCGGGATCGATCCTGTCTGTGATTTTCACGCGCTGCAGAACGTGCGGGATCTCCTCGAGGCAAACGGTTGGTGATTCACCAACTCCACGCGATAACCTTCAAGCAAACCTTTTTTGTTCGGAGGTCACCATGAGGTCATCGTCTCACGACAGACAACTCGTGCTCTTTCCAGATGAGCAAATCGCTTGGGAAACACTCACCGAGGAATGTCAGCAATCACTCTGCCAGTTGCTCTCGTTGCTGATCGAACATGTTCGCGAGCAACGGCAACACGTTCACGATCAACAGCACTCGCAACGCAACAACAACTCATCCCCAGAGGGAAACCATGTCTGAAAAAATTCAACCGCACCATCTTCAACGGCTGGCCATCGTGTACGTCCGGCAAAGCACTCCCGGACAAGTCAAGAACCATCCCGAAAGTTATCGCGTGCAAAAAGGACTCGCCCGGCGGGCCGAACGGCTCGGTTGGTCGTCGGAAAAAGTTCGCGTCATTCAAGGCGACCTCGGCACCACCGCCAGCCTGCCCGGCCATCGCGGCGACTTCAACGAACTGCTGCAAATGGTGCAGGACCAACAAGTCGGCGTCGTGTTCGGACAGGATGCTTCGCGGTTGGCGCGCAACTCGATCGACTGGAGTTTGCTCACGCATTGGGGCGCTTTGCACGGAGCGTTGATCGCCGATCAGAACCAGGTGTTCGATCCGGCTTTGCCGCAAGACGCGCTGGTGTTGGGAATCCAAGGCGCGTTAGCTGTTCACGAACTGCACACCATCCGGCGGAGGCTGGAAGACGCGTTGCACGAGAAGGCTTCGCGCGGCGAACTGCAACACGGCGTGCCGCGTGGTTACGTCGTGATCGACGGCAAGCATCTGAAGAAGCATCCCGACCGTCGCGTGCAACAAGCCATCGAACGCGTGTTCGAAAAAATCGAAACAGCCAGCAGCGTGAGCCAATTGTTGGCGTGGTTGTGGAAGCACGATTACAAGCTGCCGCGAGCCGACACGGCGGGCGACGGCACGCAGTTCGAGATGGTCCAGGCCGGTTACAGTTGCCTGCTGGACATGCTTCAAAACCCGAAATATGCAGGGTTTTACGTGTATCCGCGTTATCGCTACGAGAAAACCACGGCGGCCGATGGTACAGTGAAAAAGAAACGCCGGCGGACGCGACCGGACGAGTGGACGGTGCGTCTGGAGGACCACCATCCGGCGTACATTACGCTGGCCGAGTACGAAGC
>CAZUAH010001366.1:0-1311 GCA_964617665.1 uncultured Pirellulaceae bacterium | reverse complement strand
CAGCCAAACACCAAAGTTATTCTGCCCGTTTCAGCTACAAGGACATTTCCATGAAACACGCAACCGCACTGCTCATCGCGATTGGGATGACAACCACGATCGCATTGGCTCGCGAATCGCTACAAGGGCCAACGGAAACGATCGGGTGGGACCAGGCCCGGGCATTCAACGGCTATACACTCTTCTCCGCTCGCGGGACGAGTTATCTGATCGACATGGAGGGGCAGGTCATCAACACTTGGCCGATCGGCACGACGCCGCAGTTCCTTGATAACGGCAACCTGCTCGATGCCTCGAAAGACGATCCGAGCGGCTTTGGCGGATTTCGTGAACTTGATTGGGATGGCAATGTCGTCTGGTCGTATGATGAACGGCGTGAAGGCTATTCGCCACATCACGATTGGGTTCGCATCTACAACAAGGCTTTGGGCGAGCCGACGATGCTCTACATTGCGAACCGGATGATTACGCATCAGGAGGCGATCGATGCAGGCTGCGATCCGGCGAAGGGCCCCTACGACGGGGCACAACTCGACTCGGTCGTCGAGATCGACATGGACGGCAACATCGTTTGGGAATGGCGGTTCTTCGATCATACGGTTCAGGACGTCGATCCGACAAAGCCGAACTACGTGGGCCAAGGCAAAACGGTCGCTGACTGTCCACATCGCATCAACGTGAATATCCCTGGCCGACCAGTGAAGCGGGATTGGCTCCACTGCAACTCGCTCGACTACAACCCCGAGTTGGGCCACGTCGTTACCAACTCGGTTCAAGGAGAGTTCTACGTCATCGATCACGACGGCACGTTCGTCGCGGGTGATCCCGAGGAGAGTACCCGATTGGCCGCTGGGCCGAAGGGTGATTTCCTCTATCGGTTCGGCGATCCGGCCCGCTATGCCCAGGGCGATCCGCCGTCGATTCTTCCAGACTGGACGCAGTCAACGACCGGCCACAAACAGATCGGCGGGTCACACGACATACAGTGGATCGACGAAGGCCTGCCCGGCGCCGGGAATTTCTTGATTTTCAACAATGCCCAATACCTGTTTGAACGGACTCCTCAATCCTACATCCTGGAAATCAACGGCATGCTTGGCCGCGAGGGCCGTGAGACGGGTGACTATGTCAATCCGCCCGACGCGGGCTACTTCCGCTGGGAGCATCCGAACCGCGACTCGCAGAAGACGCCGCGATGGGTCTCGAACCAGATCGTCTGGATGTACTACTCCCGCAGCAACCAAGGCTTCTTCAGCCACATCGGCTCCGGGGCACAACGCCTGCCGAACGGCAACACGCTGATCTGTGCGA
>CAZUAH010001365.1:0-1312 GCA_964617665.1 uncultured Pirellulaceae bacterium | reverse complement strand
TCGTCCAGAGCGCCGAGTACATTGCTCCCGTCTTGCGGTTTGCCGTACGCAAAGGCATTCCGCGTTTCGACGGACCAACCGAGGTTGTTTGCACTCAGATACCAAAGGTGACCGGTCTGACCCGAGACGGCCGACCGTATGATGATTTCCACTGTACAGGAACGACCGTCACGATCCGTACCGATGTAGATCGTCCCCACGTGTTCGAGCTGAGCGTTGCCCCTTAGTTGCTCACGACCCAACGATCACCGACGAAATCAGAGAAAGTTGCAGCCGAACGTGAGTTGACCAAGATTTTCATCTATGGAAAGCGAAGATTAGCCCCATGATACCGAACCGTCGCGACTTTCTTCTGGGCACAACCGCAGCAGCGCTGCTTCCCACGGTGTTGACCGCAGCCGCCGACTCTGCTTCCTCGCCGCATACCCTGTGGTCGAAACGCAAGCCCTTTCCCACACCCGACCAGCTCACCCGTCCGCGCGGCGTGCGTGATCTGATCATGCATCGTGCCGGCGCGGACGCATACAGTTTCCTGCACGACTCGACCATTGTTGAGCACCGCGGGATTCTATTCGCTGCGTGGTACAACTGCCCCGAACGGGAAATCGTCGATGCGTCGGTGATTCGCGGTCGCCGTTCCCGCGATGGCGGCATCACCTGGTCCGACGTGGAAGTAATTGCCGAGGACGCTGAGCGGAAAATCTTCTACGTGCCCAATGTCTTTCTCTCCCACAAGGGGACGCTTTGGACCTTTGTGCTGCGAATGACAGGTCACGACCTACCCACGCAAGTGGAGGCGTTCGCGCTCGACGAAGCGACGAACCGATGGGAGCCGAAGGGCTCCATCGCCAAACTGTTTCTGCCGAACTGTCCCCCGGTGAGAATGTCCGACGGCAATTTCGTAATGGCCGGCCGGATGGCCGACCGGCGCGGGGAGAAACCGTTGAGGCCCGCTGTGGCCATCAGTCAAGGCGACCAATTGTTGCGTCCTTGGAAGACGGTGCCGCTGAGCGCGCCGGGCCAAACGTACACATGCCCCGAAACGACACTGCTCGTCGAACGGCAAATGTTGACGGCCTTCTTCCGCAGCCGCCGGAAAGTCGTGCTTCTGTCGACGAGTACCGATTGCGGCCGCACGTGGACTACACCCACAGAAACCAACTTTCCGGTGGTCTACGCAAAGATGTTCGCCGGCACCCTCAGCACCGGGCAACACTACCTGCTGTCGAACACACCGGGCCGCGCCCACAGTCGCGGCCTATTGACCATCGCGGTAACCAAGCCGGGCGAAGCGGTCTTCAGCAAGATGTGG
>CAZUAH010001364.1:0-1312 GCA_964617665.1 uncultured Pirellulaceae bacterium | reverse complement strand
ACTGGAGTCTATCGAAGACCCAAGGGAACGGAAAGAAGCTCTGGAGGCTTTGAATCGTAGCGGAACGTACCCGATGATCTGGCATCCTGTATAGTGCCACCGATGAACGAACAAGAACAGATCGTTCAACATGGATTGCGGGTTTTCCCGCTGGAGGGCAAAAAGCCTCCAAAGGGATTTCTCTGGAAAGACCAAGCAACGACAGAATTGGTACGCTCTGCTTGTTACGGGGTTGTCGCGGGCGAGGGCAAAGTGGCTTTCATCGACACGGATACGAGAGAGCGAGCAATTGAGTGGTACAGGACGAAACCAAGAACGCCGTGGATGGTCAAGACTCCCCGTGAAGGAGTTCACTTCGGGTACTCTTGTGCCGGGCAAACGATTCCAACGAAGCGGGGAATCATGGACAAGGTTGATGTCCGTGGAGACGGGGGATATGTGGTCGGGCCTGGCTCTGTGATCGGAGAGAAGCGTTACGAGTTGGTCGGAGAAATCACGTTGGATCTCCCGCCGTTCGATCTGGCATGGATTCCTGAAGTTCAGTCGGTACAGAAAGAAGTCAGAAACGGAGTTCGGTACATCTCGCACATTCAGGCGATCTCTGGACAGGGAGGGCACAATTCAACTTTCCGTGCGTGCTGCAAACTTCGAGATGCTGGGATGGATGAAGCTGAAGCATTAGCGGCGATGGTGGAATGGAACCGCACGAATTGCCTTCCGCCTTGGACAACGCGGGATTTGTTGCACAAGGTGAACGAAATGCGGCTGACTCTGAAAAAGGTCGAACAAGCCAAGAAGACCATCAAGGAAGCCAGAGAGCTTCAAGAGATTGTGAAGACGTGGAACGACACGATGAAGAAAATCGGACCCGTCGGCAATCAGAAGATTGTCGCAATCACAATCAAGGATGGACGGATAACAACGGAGTGCGAGCTGGACGAAACGGCAGGAAAACCGATTCTGAAGGGAGCCTAAATGTACGCGGTCAAGTACGCAGAGATAAAGAAGGACTTGAATGATATCGCTGACGGATTGGGGATTCCTTTAGCTGAACTCCTCGTGCCAGAAACGATGGCCAAACACGCTCCGAACATTCCCAGACTGATGGAGATTTGGGAGATCGGGATTGATCTAGCAGACGGCACAGCAGAGTACATTGTGACACCAGAAGACTATCCCGTCGAAGAAGGTGATGAAGAAGGAAAATGGAGACAGATCATGTTCCTGTTGAAACACGGGTATTTCGCTAGTGGCGATTGTTCGGCGAAAATTACCGGTTCCCTTGAACGACAATTAGAAGTTCCCTTCGAAA
>CAZUAH010001363.1:0-1314 GCA_964617665.1 uncultured Pirellulaceae bacterium | reverse complement strand
GTCGCTCAAGAAGACGCAAGTTCCGTCATCGCGCTGGGCTAGTCGATATCGCCTGCTGAGCATCCTTTGTCGCACCACCGTGCGCACGCCGCCGTAGTCGGGATGTTGATCCCATTGTTGCTCGCGCAGCCGCCGCAGATCATCGTCGTCCAACGGCACGATGTTGCCGCGACAGCATTTGCCGCAACCACTGCAGTCCCAGCGTTCGACAATCGGCAATGTCTTGATCGGTAGCGTCACGGTGGTTGCTGAGTCTCCTTGAGGTTTCGAGATTCTCGGTCAACCAGTGGCGAATTGCAAGCTGACAAGACGCGAGAGGCCTTGGCTCTCTTCGTCGTCGCGTTACGTTCCGACGCGGACGGTACAGTCGTCGGGCCCGTCTTCCTGGACGTGGATCTTGATGTCCAGAAACGCTTTCAGCACCTGGATGTGCGTCAGTGAGTGCTGGGACAAGGCCAGCGTGCGAAACACGCCGCCGGCTTCCTGGTAGGCTCCGATGCCCAGTGGTAGCAACAGTTGATCGGCAAGGTTTTCGCCAACTGGGACAACTGCGTTTGCATATCGCAAAGCTGAATCCAATACGCGCGTGGCCACCTTTTCTGCTCGTACGCCTCGTTGACCGAAGCCAGTGAATAACTCCGTGATGTTTGATGAACGGAACTCGATCATCACCGCATTGCCGGGGCCGGGCGAGCCGGCAACTTCGTGGATCTCGAAACACGATTGGTTCCAGCCGGTCTTCTCTGCGATGGCACGGCATTCTCGCTCGGCAATGTGTCCTGGCAGGTTGGCTACCAGGGCCCGTACGCGTCGAGCGGCGATTTCGCCACGTTCAACCAATTCCAGACGGCTTAGTTTCTCGACGGGATCGATTTCTACGGTGAATTTGCCGCCGCCTGCCGGATAGAACCCGGGACGCTCCAGATCGGTCTTCACTTGCGGTCCCATGCGAGCAAGGAGCGGCAAGTAGGCTTTCGCCAGAAAATCGTACGGTGGAGCGAAGGGATTGTGCGTACCGCCTTCGAGAGTAATGGTGGATACACCGTCGGCTATCATCAGTGCCGGCAATACGGTCTGCAGGACCAACGTCGTGCTGCCGGCGGTGGAGATGCGAAACGAGTAGTCGCCCGCTTTGACTTTACCTGGCCGGAAGACGATTCGTGAGGACCCGATTTCGGCTCCATCGACCTTCGCCTTCGAAATCTTGCGCGCCGCCTGCACCGCCTTCAGATGCTGACGCCCCAACCCCGGTTTCCGGCGACCGGCGCGCACGCGTTCGATTGTCACTGGTTTGCCCGTAACCAGCGACAATGC
>CAZUAH010001362.1:0-1317 GCA_964617665.1 uncultured Pirellulaceae bacterium | reverse complement strand
AGGTCTCGGCCTGTGGCGTCGAGCAGATGACGGGTCGCCTCGGCCAGCTCCCGGCGTCGCGCCTGGCGATCCCACGCCGGGCATCTTCGGCCCGCATCGAGGCTGGCCTGGTAGGCGCGAGTGGCGGCCTCGACCACCTCATCGCCGCCTGCCTCCTTCGTGACGGCTTGCAGGCGAGTCGCCAGGCTGTCGAGGTACCTGCCCAGCCCCTCGGCGCGGTTGCCGATATACTTGGCGACCTTGCGGACCCGCTTGCCGCCGATGTCAGCCATCTGGGCGGCGATGCGGGTCAGCACCTCGACCACCTCACCCGATGTCCGCAGACGCCCGCTACCTCGGTCGGTCAGCTCGAGCACCCGACCGGCTTCTCGCCGCAGCGTCTCGAATCGGTCGTAGCGGTCGATGGCGGTGTCCATGTGCTCGCGTGCCTTTCGGAGCTGCTGGCCGATGCTCCGACGCTTCGTCGTGGTCTTGGCGCGGGCACGCTTGTACGGCAGGTCTTCCTCCACCCTCTTGATGGCCCGGTAGGCGCCGCGCTCGAGGTGGTAGGCCTCCTTACCCATCATGTAGACCGCGTGGAACAGGTCGTCGTTCTCCTCGATGCCCGGCCAGCACGCTCGGACACCCGCGCCAAGCCCGGTGCCCGAGTCCTTCACCACCCGCTTCGGGTGTAGGTTCTGCTGGTCCCGCAGCTTGCCCAGGGACTCGGCCCACGTCTGCCCGGAACGGCTGCTGTGAACCTCGAGCTGAAACAGGTATTGCGTGTCGAGGTCGATGCCCGCCAGGACAGGCCGGCCCTGGCTGAACATCTCGTCCAGCGCGATGTTGTTGATGCCCGACAGGTCGACCTGCGCCTGCACCGAAGCCGCACGCTGTTCCGCCTCGTTCAACACGCTCCAGACCTTGCCGTAGCTCCAGTGCGCCCCGTACAGCGTCGGCAGAACCTCCACAATGTCGCGGATGGACGCTGGCGTCACCACCCGAAGTGCCACCACCGCCCGCTCCATGTCCGCCGGTGTCACCTCCAGCGTGAAGCCGCTCCCCACCTTGGGCGCCGCCGGCGTGAATTCTGCCTCCAGCGCCGTCCGAGCCCGCTTGCGAAGGTCGTAGATTTGCTGGCGCCGGATCCCGTGGTCTTGGGCGAGATCGGTGACGACGCCGTACTCGCCTTGCGCGGAGAGGGCATCGACGGCTAGTTGGATCACAGAGGAGGGATGAACGGGAGGACTGGACTTGGTCATGGTGGCCTGCTCCGGTTTGGTTGTTACAAACCATCTCTACCATCCCTCCTCGCTCCACACCTGCTAGTTGCCCCAC
>CAZUAH010001361.1:0-1321 GCA_964617665.1 uncultured Pirellulaceae bacterium | reverse complement strand
TGTCGTAGCGAATCGTGGTGTCGATGGTCCAGAACGTCCTGTGATGCGGCGTGTCTTCGAGGAAACCCGGCAGTGCGATCAGATGCGGCTTCGTGATCTCCGTCCGGGGTATCTCCGTAAGGTCTTTGCCGAAGGCCCGATGCCGGAGGTACACGAGCTCGCCGGCGCCCGAAAGCACATCGTTTTTGGCCCCCTGGATTCCCATGCCGCCCATGATCTTAGAACTGAGCACCGGGAATCCGTTGTCGCCATAGGGCCCCTGAAGCCGGGCCCTATGGAGAACCTCGCCGGTGGCGGGCTCAAGGGCGTACAGGAAGATTCCGCCGTCAAGGAACGAGTTGCGGCCGGCGCCGAAGTATACCATTCCGTTCTGCACCAGCACGCTTCCGGACACGGGCCAGGCGGATTCCAGTTGGCCATAGGCACAGATCAGGCGGTCTGGCAGGTCCTTGAACCGCCAGACCAGGCCGCCATCGGACGCACGGAGACAGTACACCCAGCCGTCGCGGGACCCGAACAGGACCATGCCCTCGTGGAAGGCAGGAGACGAGTCGACACGCGCCCCGGTGGTGTAACGCCAGAGCTCCCGACCGTCGTCGGCCGAAAGCGCGCACACGGCGTGTGCGTCGATATCGGAGACAAACACCCTGCCATCGGCGACAACCGGCGCACTGGCCGCGGTCTTCACCTTAACCTTCCATTTGGGCTTAAGCTCGTGTGAAACGGGCCGCTGGGTGAAACCGCCCCGCGCCGGTGCCCCGCGGTACATGGGCCACGCGGCGTCGGCGGTCCCGGACGCGGTGATCTGGCCGAAGGCAGGTCCCTTCTCGAGCTGCGGCTTGGTCTCGACCTTCACCGGCTGACCCGGTTTCTTCAGGCTGGGATCCGTGGCCAGGGCGTTCATGGCGGTGATCTGCACCCAGTTGCAGCAGGAACAGGCCTCGGGACCGACGTACAACAGGCCGTTGCAGGGCAGGTAGCCGATGCCGCAGGTGCTGCGCACCCACGGACTGGGGAACTCGCCCGAACCGTCGAACTTCACGAAATCAGTGCCGCCGGTCGCGGAGTTGATGTAGTACTTCTCCGTGACCCTGTGCCGGTAGCAGCGATCGTGTCCCATGGGGCCGTTCATCGTCTGCGGCAGTGAACTGACCACTTTCCCTGTAAGCGCGTCGTAGCCCACGTTTTTGAGCTGATTGTATCGGGACCAGACAACACCGTTGATGACGTAGAGGTCCGGGGGCTTGAAGTGGCCGAGCCTCGTGGCGTTGGTCTTTTCCACGCCGTCTTTGTCGGCAGGGCTCACTTTGGCGCTGGTCAG
>CAZUAH010001360.1:0-1323 GCA_964617665.1 uncultured Pirellulaceae bacterium | reverse complement strand
AATTGTCCCCTGATACGGTGGGGTTGACAAGCTGTCCAACGGTAGCGACCAGAAAAAATCCTGATAATGGGTTGCGGGTGAAGGGCGCAGTGACATAATGGTGACATGCGTTCACTTGTGTACATGCTTTCATTCGTGGGGGGCGCCATGAGTATCGCCAAGTTCGCTTCGCTTCTAAAGTCGGCCAAGCTTCGCAAGAACAATCGTATCTGGTTCGCTCGCTGGGTGGATGCGTATCGAAGATCTTGTCGCGTCGGCCCGAATGATCCGATTCCCGTGCAACGTGAATCGGTGATCGCGTTCTTGCGTGGGCAGAAGGCAAAGGGTCGCAAGGCGTGGCAGCGGCTACAGATCGTCAAAGCCACCGAGTACTACCGCAACGCCATTCTGAGGACCGCTGAGCCGGATCTACATGATATTCGAGAGCGTCTAGCCCAAGCCGCCGCCCAAGAACGATCGGACGATCCTCGACCGGTACGCGAGCTCGACGTGGTCGGAGTCATCGACCCCAACGAGCCCGAGCCGATCCGGCAACTGCGTCGCGAGCTGCGGTTGCTGCACCGTTCGCGGAGTACCGAGAAAACGTATGTTCTCCGTGTCAAACAGTTCCTGCGGCGTTTCAACGTCAAGACCCTTCAGGATCTCGAAGCCGTCGGTGAGAGGCAAGTCACCGACTTCCTGACGGAGATGGCCGTCGACCGGAACGTGGCGGCCAGTACGCAGAACCAAGCGTTCAATGCGCTGCTGTTCTTGTTCAAGCGAGTGCTGAAGCGGGAATTGCGCTCGATTGACGCCGTGCGGGCCAAAGGTCCGGAACGGTTGCCGGTTGTGCTGAGCTGCGACGAGACTGACCGGCTGCTGGACGAATTGGGTGGACGCGACTTGTTGATCGCCCAATTGCTGTACGGAGCCGGCTTGCGGTTGATGGACGGTCTGCGATTACCGGTGAAAGACGTTGTGTTTGATCTGGGACAGATTGTGGTCCGGGATGGCAAGGGCGCCAAGGACCGGATCACGGTGTTGCCTGAGAAGTCGATCAAGGCGTTGCGGATGCAAATCGATTCGGCTCGGCAGGTTCACGAGCGAGACTTGGCCGAAGGGTTTGGACGCGTCTGGTTGCCGTATGCGTTAGCACGGAAGTACCCCAATGCCGAGCAGGAGTTCGCGTGGCAGTTCGTGTTTCCCGCCAGCCGTCGCGGGCGGGACCCAAGGTCGGGCGAAATTCGTCGGCACCATTTGCACGAGAGTGTCTTTGCTAACGCGTTGGAAGGAGCCGTGGCCCGAGCGGGGATCGAAAAGCGTGTTTCTTCCCACACCTTTCGG
>CAZUAH010001359.1:0-1329 GCA_964617665.1 uncultured Pirellulaceae bacterium | reverse complement strand
CTAAATGACGAGTTACGGATACCGCACGCCCCCTGCCTGCTCGTCAGGCAGGAGCGCAAGTTTCGGACTCGGGCTCCAAACTGATTCACCTGCCTGACGAGCAGGCAGGGGTCTTGGCGCAATCGTTGCTGCGTTTTCCTTAGCTTTTCAAACTGGTTCACCTGCCTGACAAGCAGGCAGGGGTATCGTGATTTGTGGGTAAAAACAAGGCTTACGCCCCAGGCTACATGCTGCCGTCCCTTCGGGACTCACAAAATGCGCAACTTCAAAACTTGCGCTTCGGGCTAGGCGTAGGCCGGACCGAGGCCGAATCCTTGCCGGAACGGCGCAATCCGGCTTACACGCAGTGACAACCTGTACCGTCAACAGGCACATATGACGAGGCCGACGTTCCGGCAATTCTGCGGTTTGCTTGGTCCGGCCTACAAATTGGTGCGCAAAGCGACCAGGCCGCCGGCCGGCTACGCGATTGGCGCACCTTGCCTATTGATCTACTCGCTCGGAACTCGTTGCAGTCAATTCCCCAGAAGCTTCGTAAATCGATAATTCTTGCTCAAACCTTCCAGTCTATCTTGATTCACGGTGGGCCGGGCACATTCGGCTCGATATGTTTTGAGCAATAGCTTGAATTGGTCCCCTGCTTCACTTACGATGGCAGCTCGGTTGAAGTGTCTTTTCTGTTTGGTCCCATAGAAAACGTAAGTGGAGTTGGTGACATGCGGTCTCTCAAAGTTCTTATCTTGCTGGGTTTGGTTGCTGTTTTCGGGTGTGGCGGCACTGGAGGAGGAGGTGGTGGTACTGAGCCCGATCCGACTGCCAGTCAAACAGTGCAAATGATCAAGTCGATTCTCGAAGATGTTGCCGAGTCTGGCGAGGCAGAGCAGGCTGGCGAATTGATATCTTACGTCGAAGAAGATCTGGCGGGGGAGGATGCCGCCAAATCGGAGAGTCTCCTGCCGGAGGTGAAGGAGCTGGAGGCATTGACCGATCCGACTGAGATCAAGGCCAAGGCAAAGGAGATTTTGGGCAAGCTCTGACGAGCTGGGGCGGCGAGTGTTCACGGAGTTCAATCTCTTGGGGATTGTTTGTCTCCGCCCATCCTCACGATCAGCAAAAATAGGCCCGTTGGCGCGATATGCGTCAACGGGTTTTGTGTTTCAACTCGGGAGAACTGGCTACGCCATTATCCATCAGTGGCCGTAGGTCCGGGCTTCGCTTGCTGAAGCGTGCATCGATACGCCCGCGACGGGAAGCCCGTCAGAACAGCCTGACCTACTAGTTCGACTGTTTGACTTCGACCCCTGCTGGCTCGTCCGGCAGGTGGACCAG
>CAZUAH010001358.1:0-1329 GCA_964617665.1 uncultured Pirellulaceae bacterium | reverse complement strand
GAAGCCTTCCTGCGGCTATGGATGCAGCACGAGCCGGAGTTGCGCGCCTTTGTCCGGTCGTGCTGCCCAAACGCTCAGGAAGTGGACGACGTCATGCAGGAAGTAAGCGTCGCGGCGTTGCGGAAGTTCTCCACGCTGGATGACCACTCGGCGTTTGGACCGTGGGCGTGTCTCATTGCGCGTTATGAATTGCTTGCGGCTCGCCGGCGTTTTGCCAGAGATCGACTGGTGTTGGCCGAAGATGTCGTGCAGCTGCTGGCCGAGGAAGGAGCCAAGGAGTTGCCGTTGCGTCAGCGGCAACTGCGGGCGCTGGATCAGTGCATTGAGAAACTGTCGCACCAGCGACGCGAATTGGCGCTGGCGGCTTACGGGAAGGATACAACGATTCGCGACTTGGCTGCGCAACTCGGGCGGACAGAAGGCTCGCTGTATCAACTCCTGGCTCGCATCCGCAAGGTGCTACATCGTTGCATGGAACAGGCTCTCGCTGGAGCTGAATCATGAATGAAAACGAACTCAATCTGTTGCATCGATATCTGGACGGCGCGATCACTCCGGAGGAACTCGAAACGCTGGAGGATCTGCTTCGCAACAGCGCAGAAGCTCGCGCCACGTTGCGGTCGCTCGCAACCATCGACGCGAAGTGGCAGCAGCTTGCGGCGGACGAGGCCGTTGCGACACCTAGTGCCCGCGAGGCCGCTGCTCAACGGAATTCAAAGTGGATGATGTTGAGCGCGATCGCGGCTTCGCTGCTCTTCGGCGTATTTGGTTGGTTTCGTACACCGGAAGAGCGCGCGGTCGAGATCGAGCGCGGCATTGCAAGGGTGATACAGATTGAAGGCGAAGGTAAGGCAGGCCAGGATCGGGTTGTCGCCCGTGGGGCCGAATTGTTCGCGGGCGAAGAGCTGGCAATGCAACAAGGGTTGATCGAACTGGCTTTTCGCGAAACCGGAGTCCACGTCGTCGCGACGGCCCCGCTGAGGATGAAGCTGGAAAGCGACCAAGCTGTGTCGCTGCACGAGGGACAGGTCAAGCTGGTCGTCCCGCCACAGGGTGTGGGGTTTGTTGTGGATACCGCTCAACGAAAATTCGTCGATCTCGGTACGAGTTTTGTTGTCACGGCAAACTCGGAAGGCTCGGAGGTTCTCGTGCTTGATGGGCAGATCGCCGTCGGCCAGCACGCTGGCGAGTCGGAAGATCTGATGCACGAAGGCGAGTTTGCCCGGTTTGATCGACACGGAAGAACCAAGAAGCGATCACCTTCTCGTCTCTCTCTCGTGTTGCCGGAGCTTTCGCTAGCGGTATCGGAGTCAGGTAACGGCTCGTTGC
>CAZUAH010001357.1:0-1342 GCA_964617665.1 uncultured Pirellulaceae bacterium | reverse complement strand
CATCCAACGTCAGCGTGACGACGCCTGGCAAATACCGCAGCCCGAACATGGATCTTCCTTTGTCTCTTACTCGCGGTTTCGTGTTACACAAACCGTCCCACCAACCACAAGACAGCACCCACGATCGCACATGTCGCTTGGATGGGCGCGGCTATTCGAACCTCCACGCGCACGCCTGATAACGACGTGTATGTGCTTGCGCCGGTGTAGTTCATCGCCAGGAAGCTTGCAGCCGCAGGTATCATCAGGCACCACGCGCTGGCGGCAAACCAACTGACTGTCATCTCCGGGTGACTCCACACATAGCTGGCCGCTCCCAGCAAGAACGCCAGCCCCAGCCAAGCCCCTTTTGCCGCAAATGCTCGCCCCGGTAGCCACGGCAACAACGCCGGTGCAAGCACGATGCTGCCGATGCATGTGGCCAGGAAAAGCACGGCCGACCAAAGGCCAACGGTCGCAACCCTTGTCCAATCGAAGACATCAGTTCCCAATCCTGCCAGAAGAATGAAGCAGACAGCGATGAGAAGCATGGCCTTGCCCGCGAGCATTAGTTCGATGGGGGCAACGGCCAATCGGTCCAAAATCGAAAAACGCACCCGGCGCATATCGGGCGTCGCTTTCATGCCGGCGTCCAGAAACGGTGACAGATCGGCGGCTTGCACCGGACCGTACACGACGCGAAAGCCACTGCGCTGTTTTACTTCATGGGCGGCCACTCCGGGTGCGCCGAGTTGTGGCACAATCAGCCGGCGATGTGACACCACTTCGGCCAGACTCGTCTCCGCAACCTGGCGAACAATCTCGTCGGTCCCGAACGTGCCTTTGCCGGCCGCGCACCATACATTGATGCCCTTCGTGTCCAGCACCATTATCCAGGCATCAATCCCCGATAACTCTGTGCGAAGACGGTCGAAACTCATCTTGTAGTTGGCCGTGATCAACACGGGTGATTCGTCGGTTGGGGTCCCCGTTGCGTACAGCCCAGGGGCGATCGAATAACTCATGCGGCCGATGCCCCAACGAGCCTTCCACGCGCCCAGACGGTCCGGTAGCCGCAATGACGTACTCACCCTGGGAATATCACCAGCAGGAGTGCTCACCGATCCAATGATCCATGGCGCGGTGCGTTCCGTATCGTGTGCACCATTCCCCTCAAGCGGCTGACCGCAAACCGACGTATCGTTCTGTGCCGGTTGTTTGCAGCAACAACCGGTTTCTGGCAAGTCGCTCATTCCAACCACTTCCCAACGCGGCGAGGCCGCAGCCAACATTGTTTAACCCGAAGCCGGCGGCGATGGCGGGCAGCGGGGTGGATCGTCCACGCGTAGCCCCCCCCCTCGCC
>CAZUAH010001356.1:0-1343 GCA_964617665.1 uncultured Pirellulaceae bacterium | reverse complement strand
GGCGCTGTCGTGAAATAGGCCTGTCAAGTAGCAATTTGTTTTTGCATAATGGATTGCGAACAGAAGAGGTCATTTAGGCCAATAAAAACAGCGATATAATCCGAAAAACAGTTTCTGGACCAGAAACAGCAGGAAAAAAATAAAATGTCACCAGAAGCCACCTGTGGTCCAGTTTTAAAAGGCTCATTTGTATAATATATGTATTATGCAAATACATCGGAGGTTACAAATGAGCTACGAAGACCAACTACTGGAAGATGTTGTTTTGGAGAATCATCCGCTTTACGAGATTAAAAGGATGATCCGCTTTGAAAGTATGGCTTATCGGGTCAAAGACTGTGAGAACAAACTGGGCCGAAAAGGGTATGGTCTAGATGTGGCGATCGCCTGTCTGTTTCTGCAGTTCTATTATGATTTGTCAGACCGTGAGCTTGAGGAGCGTTTGCGTTATGACATTGCCTTCCGCTGGTTCTGTGGATTTGGTTTATCAGAGAAGACACCGGATCATAGCTTCCTTGGCCGAGCACGTAAACTGATAGGAACCAAGCGAATAGGGCAGATATTTCAGTACATCAACAAAAAAGCCAAAGAAGCGGGAATCATGCGAGATGTATTTACCTTTGTAGATGCTTCCGCAATAAAGTCAAAGGAAACCACGTGGGCAGAACGTGATAAGGCGCTCAAAGATGGAGAAGAAAAACTCAATAATGATAATGTTCAAAAGTATGGGGCTGACAAAGATGCTCGCTTTGGTTGCAAGGGCAAAGATAAGTTTTGGTACGGCCACAAAAAACATTCAGCCGCTGATATGGGATCGGGGTTGATCAAGACGGTTGCGGTGACTCCCGCTAATGTTATGGACGAACATGGGCTGAAGCATATTTGCCCCTATGGCGGCATGGTATTTGGGGATAAGTCATATTGCCTACACCCCGCACAGATAGTGATGAAGAACAACGGCTGTCATAGCGGCGCTATTATGAAAAACAACATGAGAGAAAAAAATAAGGATTTGGATCGTTGGTTATCTGGAGTGCGAGCGCCTTATGAAGGGATCTTTTCTAAGCAGGATCGACGGACTCGTTACAGAGGGACGGCCAAGGTTCAAATGCAGGCGTTCCTTGAGGCTATTGTTTTTAATGTGAAGCGGTTACTGGTTATTGCGCCGGACGGTTTCTGTGTTGCTTAGTGGGATTTTGCGGGTGTGGTGTGCCTGGATGAAGCAAATTGAGCTTCTGAAAGGCACAAACAAAGGCCTCCAGGGCCAGAATTGAAGTCAATTTTCAAAAAATGCCCTGATTGGGGAGCGGAGAGCTGTAAGTCACCTATTTCACGACAGCGCC
>CAZUAH010001355.1:0-1346 GCA_964617665.1 uncultured Pirellulaceae bacterium | reverse complement strand
CCAACAGAAAAAATACCCAGGAAACACCTTGACGCAAAAGACTCTTTCAGGGACGGCCACCCAACCATGCAAAGAGTATTGGACCTGCTTCTGGCCAGAAGTGTGATTCATGAAAACGTTGTATCCCAAGCGACTGGCAGTACTTGGCCTTCTGGCGTTCACGTTGCATGGTTCGTGTTTCTCGGTGAGAATTCGAGGGCAAGAATTGCCTGCCGAGTTGCAGCGATGGATGGTGCCGCAGCAGTGGAAACGCGACACCGACGGGCCCGTCGTGGAACTTGGTGCACCGAGTTCGTTCGACGACACGCACATATTCGCACCGTGCGTGGCTGAGGAGCGAGGCCGGTTCTCGCTGTGGTACTGTGGATCGACCGGAAGTGTGGCGAAACGCGTGTTCGCCATGGGATTGGCGACGAGTGACGATGGGCGTCGTTTCCGCAAGCAGGAAGACAATCCGGTTTTCGAATTCGGTGACGAGCGACACTCGATTCTAACGCCAGACCTATTGCGGGATGCACAGGGGCGTGTTTTGCGGGAAGGCGGCCGCCTGCGGATGTGGTTCAGCTCGACGGACTTTTCCGGCAAAACCGGCTTGCACACGCTGCACGAGACGTTCAGCAAAGACGGTGTGCAGTGGACGGCACCATCCGGACCATTGCTGAAGGACGTTTATGCACCAACCATTCTCAAGGAGGGCGCCTCGTACAAAATGTGGTACACGGACGTGTCCGCAGATCCCTGGGTGTTCCGCTACGCCGAAAGTCCCGATGGCCGGCAATGGCGCGTGCACGGCGAGCCGGTCCTTGGCCATGATCAAGATTGGGAGAGCGGACGATTGTTCTACCCCACGGTGCTCAAGGCCGGCGACGTGTATCTGATGTGGTATGGCAGCTATTGGCGGCAGCAACGCAGCAAGACGGCGTTGGGCTTTGCTGTCAGCCTGGATGGCCGCAAGTGGCACAAGAATCCTCACAATCCAGTTTTCACGCCCGATCCCAATCGCCCGTGGGAATCCCATTACACGACCAGCCAATCCGTATTGCGGCTGGCGGACGGCGGCTGGCGGATTTGGTATGCTAGTCGCAAGAAGCCGCCGTTTGTGAACAAGTACTTTGCCATCGGCACGGCGACGTGGGACGGCATTGCTTTGTTGCAAGAGTAACCTACACGGTTTTCACTATTCCTAGATTCTGCAGCAGGAGGAATGAAACGATGTTTTTCAAACAATGGCTGACCGCATTTGGGTTGTGGGCCATCCTGGCCGCCGTTGCGATAGCACAGACGCCCTACAAGGCGTTGATCGTGGACGGTCAGAACGGCCACAAGTGGGCGGAGACGACGCCTGT
>CAZUAH010001354.1:0-1347 GCA_964617665.1 uncultured Pirellulaceae bacterium | reverse complement strand
TAGATACGGTATTAGATGTCGGTTTCATTGCAGCCGATGTCGCTGAGATTGCTCTAGGGACCGTAAGTCCCGGCCTCGGTGCTGCCATGCTTGCTGCGGATGTCGTCGGTCTATGCGTACCTGGATTGACGGGGGTCGGTCGATGGGTTAAAGCCGCCCACAGAGCTGGTCGGGTCGGTAAGAGCGCAGAACACGCGGTTCGGGCCGCACGACCTATACAACGGGGGGCGAAGTGTCTCCAAAAAGCAGGCGAGAGCCTTGCAGAAAAACGAGCAGCACAACTAGCGAAAAATAAGGCGGCCGGTAAGGCAGCCGAAAAGGCTGCAAAGGAGAAACTAGAAAAGGAAGGGAACAAAATCCTCGGTAGTCAAGTATCAGTAAAAACCACTGAGGGCCTTCGACGAGTCGATCATCTGGTCGAAACTCCAGCCGGCAAATTACTGGCTGTCGAAGTCAAATCCGGAAATGCAAAAAGAAGTGCAATGCAGAAGCTCAAAGACAACATAATAGCATCCGATGGAGGGGTAATCACTGGGAAAAACGCTCCGAGAGACCTGAAGGGCGTTCATAAAATATTCGACACCGTGGAGATGGTAATAAAATGAGTAAAATTAAAACGTCTGAATTACAAAAGGAGTTTTTTGTCACTCTCGGCGAGCTTTTGAAAAGTGACGGCTTTCGTCGACGCATTAGTCAACAAGACTATTGCAGAAAATTTGAAGATGGAATGCAATCCGTTCATCTCGCATTCATCCATCATGTGGGCGACGTTGATGCGGTCGTTGACGTGGGAGTCAGGTTTGACGATGTGGAAAATATACTAAACGAGAGCAGAAAGCTGCTTACCAAAGCGGAAAAAGCTCAGACATTCACACTAGGTGTCGAACTTGGAAATTTCGTCGGTGAAGGGCAGAAGCGTTGGAAGCTAATAAATCAGGAGGATGTTCAAGAACGCGTCAATTCGATGTACGATTTCATCTGCGAACACGGACTACCACATATAGAAAAACTAAGCGAACAAGAATTTGCTTATGCCATATTGAGAGGTGATGATAAACAGTCCAGGTTAAATTGCGCTTTTAATGACAGTCGCGCGAAGGCGGCGATCGCAATGGCTATTGTATTAGGTAGGTCGAAAAGTGAGATTCACGAATTGATAGAGTACAAGCGGTCATATCTGATAAGTAAAGAAGAACGCATGATCGACAACTTCGAATCGTTTATCCTACAGGTTCAACGAAAAATCTGAAAAAGTGGCCGAACTAGTCGATAGAATCGCGGCGACGGAGAGAAGGGCGCATCCTCCGAGAGGGGGCATTTCGGACCTCCCATCATGCTGCTGAGTCC
>CAZUAH010001353.1:0-1348 GCA_964617665.1 uncultured Pirellulaceae bacterium | reverse complement strand
AAAATCCAGTGGGGGCAACCCCGTCCCGGTTCGAGTCCGGGCTCTGGTACTTCAACCCTGACAACGACTTGCGGCGATTCGCTGTGAGTCGTTTTTTCGTGGCATTGCAATCCGGTGTGACAATGGTGTAACAGAATCGCTGGGAAATGGCGGTGCAACGGCCCTGCAACATGTGGATACTTGTGAAATCCACGGCCCACGCCGTCTCGGCGACTTGTCATCCACTGCCTTCTTCCGGTGACAGCGAACGTCACAGACCGATCCCCGAACCTCCGCACCACCATCCATGTCTTGCTGGACATGGATACCACACACATCACATTCAAATTCGAGAAGCTGGGAGCCAGGGCTACAATCCGCCCGCTAGTGCGGAACCGCTGGCGGCCTGCGCAGGGCCCTGTGGTCATCGACATTGGCGACGACCGGCACGGAGAATTCTCTGACATCCAGGCTAATGATGACGCCGATGTCGAGGTGCTAGATGTGCAGGCCAGGGATCGCCATCTGCTCCTGATGGTACGTCAGCCCGCTGATCGCCCCGGCAACCCGGCGCCAAAGACAAGTTTCTGTGCGGCCACGACGAACGCCACTGGTTTGTGGCTGGCGTTCCGAAAAAGGCATCTGTCAGCACCGTGATGACGGCCAAGGAGGCATTGAAGCCGGATGCCGTGCGGGACCGTGAACAGGGCAAGAAAGGCAAGCGAAAGAAGCGACTGCGCCGCAAGACGGACGTGTTCGTTCGACAAGGGGAGTTGTTCTTCATCCCGGCCCCCGACGTGAAGGTCAACGAGAAGATGATCTTCACGGCTGAGCCGATCAGCCGTGGCCGAGGCAAGCCCCACATGTGCGAGCAGTTGTACCGTGAGGGCGGAACCACCGTCTACGTTTCCGGTAAATACCCGAACGGCCTGAAGACTGACGAGTACGCGGAAGAACGCAAGTCCCCCCGCTGATAAGGCGGGGCCGTACCGGAGGCTCGCTAGTTTGTTACCCAACAATCGACGTCGAAAACGCGAACATGAGACCATGCCGGGTTGTCTGGATGGGTGTTGTGTTGTTTCTGCATGGACGTCAAATCCATGGCCCCCAGGGGCCAAGAAAGACGGGATGGCGGAGCGCGAAGTGGCGGGTTTACCATGCCGTATCGCTTTGTTAGACTTATCCCTCGCAACACCTGATCTTTTGGAGGTGTTGATAGGCATCGAGTTCACACTTCGACACGAGGAAGGCCAAGGCGCCGAACAACCAACGAAAACGAAACTCGCCCTCATAGCTCAATTGGCAGAGCATCTGACTCTTAATCAGAGGGTTCCAGGTTCAAGTCCTGGTGGGGGTACTCGATAAGCCG
>CAZUAH010001352.1:0-1350 GCA_964617665.1 uncultured Pirellulaceae bacterium | reverse complement strand
GCGCGCTCATTCCCAGAGTGACATCTTTGGTCTTGAAGGCCCAAACCCGGCTCGTACACTTCCCCGGCGGCGTACCGTCGGGAATGGCGATCGTATACGTCAAACCGTAGGCGGCCAGATCATTGGCAAACCGAAAATGCTGTTCCAACGACTTCCCGTTATCGGACTTCTCCCAATCACCGATCACGCGAACAAAGGCATGGTCGGCAAGCGTTCGATTTCCCGATACGGCGATAACCGCAACGCACACGATTCCCGCGAGACCGGCTGTCGTACGAGACATGGCTAAGCTCCCAACGACTGCAGTAAAACCCCATTCCCGAAATGGCCACAAACTGACACAAGAATGCATCAAAACGCCAACAGACAAACGCGAACGTATGGATTTCGCCTTATCGTGTTTCTTTGTGTTTATTGTGGCTATTTGCTGCCTTCTGCACAGTCGGGCAGAGCAGGTGAATGAACCGCAGACGGAGGCGGAACTGGAATCGCTCCGCCGCAGCGTGACCCGCAGTCAACCGTAGGTCAACGAACACTGATGAAGGAGACGGCCAAGCAGTTGGGGCTCGAATCCACGTTACGCCCACGCGGCCGAACACGGAAGACCGCGTCTTGAAGCCGGAACATGAGGCAAAAACTAGAGATGTCCCGTTTGTCTGCCTCGGCCCAGGATAGGCACATGGAATACTATACCTTCAGACGCGATACGTGCAATTCTTGTGATGCCCAAAGACCAATCGGAGCCCACTGACTGATCAGCACTTGGACGTTCTTTCTTCTCCCTCACTTCTTCTTTCTCGTCTTCTCGCGCTCTTTGCACACGGATTCGTGTGCGTCGATGAGTTCGCGCAGCGCCTCAAATGCGGTTGACAGCCCCTGTTTCCTCGTCCGCATGTCGTAAGGAATAACTGGCAATTTGATCAGCTTCTCCCAAGCGTGAGAGATCGGTGTCATTTCGGGAGGCGATTGTTCATCCGACAGAAACCATTCCGCGATAATCGACCGCCGTTCCCCTGCCGCATAGTTACCGCGTTTCAAATCATCGAGCCGAATTTCGGTTTTGGGGCATTCTCCTCGCGTGAGTGACACCCAATTCCCGCCCTTCCACTCCTCGATTAAACCGGTCCTAATGTATCGGGGCAACCGCTTCTCCAGAGTAGACAGCAGTATTTTTGTTGTCACGAAGCGCACTCCGCTTGTGGCGAGTTGAAATGCTGTGTGCCAATGCTGGTCGGGCATGATCAAGGCACGCGCCACATTGGTTCGGCTATCCAAGTTGTATCCCGCATCCGTGCGAAACACCGCATCGAATGAATTGATGTCCGCAACTCGCATCAAATCGATATCCCT
>CAZUAH010001351.1:0-1350 GCA_964617665.1 uncultured Pirellulaceae bacterium | reverse complement strand
CGAGCTTAGCCTCACAACCGCCTGCACCGCGCCAACGGAATTTTAGTGCGGTGGACATACTGAATCCCATCTTTCTTCCATTGGAAACGACGACAGGCGGCCTCTTCCCGTTCTTCTGCCAAGCTTGGGCCGCCGATCGCCGCCAACGCAGCAAAGGTTGCAGCAATGAACTGACGTCGATCGAACCAACTGACTTTATGGTCCATGTTACCGTTGACCAGGCGCTTCATTGCGTGACTCATTTTGTTCGTCTGCTCCTAGGAGGAAGCTCTGCGAGTATCCCCGCATCGACCGCGATGCAGGCCGCAGTAATAATGTACCGTCTTGCTGACCGCAGGTGTACGTGCGATGGTAGGGCCAAGATTCGCACACCTTCGCCAAACGATCTTGAGTCGGGAATTCCATGACGACTATTCCTCGCCACGCTTACAGGGTTCAAGCTGGATTCTCCAATATGTCGCGTCGACGTAACATGCTATGGTCGGGAACTCACGGAACAAATCCAGAGCTGCGTTGCGGAATGAATGCCCGGCCTGGAAGCAAAACTCTTCCCCCAACACCCGTGATCTTGATGCTGTCGTTGGCGATGCTTTGGCTGACCGCGAGCATCACTTCGCCGTTCGCAGCGGCGTCTGTTGCTGTGGAATCAACCTTCGCGACCATCGCCGACCTGCGTGCGGCGACCGGTCTTGCCCGAAACGCCGTAGTGACCGTTCGTGGCTACCACAAACCGGATGATGGCGGTGGAGGCCTGTTCCGCTACGATCCTGACAGCGACAAACCAGCGGACGGTGGGGCAGTGCTGAAACTCGATAGTGAAACCGGCCGGATGATCCGCGTTGTGGATCCTGAGCAGGACGCCTACGCTGAATGGTTCGGCGCCTACGGTGATGGGGATAGCGATGCGCCCCACGATGATCAAGAAGCGATCAACAAGTGCCTGGCAGCCTATGGACGCGTCAAGCTGTTGGCCAAGACTTATGGAGTGCGTGGCAAGCCCGCTCACTACAACCCCGCCGTCAGCTTCCATGCCCTTGACCTGGGACCCTACTACCGCATCATCGGCTCAGGGCGAGAGCGAACGAAGATCAAACTGCTGGACGGTACCAACCCCCGCGGCGGCGGTCCCGGTGACAACTATTTTGTCATGATCGCCAATCGTGCTTTTCACGAAAGCGCCGAATGCGTTGTCATCAGCGATTTGACGATCGACTGCAATTTCGACGCTCAGGACAAGCATACCACGATCCACGCCATTGGGATCCGCGGCGGAGGAGCTCTGGTCGAACGAGTGAACTTTCGAGGTTACGGTACGGGGCGTTCCCCTGAGTCCGGCAACTCACGCGAGTG
>CAZUAH010001350.1:0-1350 GCA_964617665.1 uncultured Pirellulaceae bacterium | reverse complement strand
CGTGAAGGTCACCAGGAAGTGATGCACGGGCAACAGGCGATCGGTCTGCTTCTTCAGCCAGCGCGCCGTCTTGTCGTGCTGACAGTTGGGACAGTGGCGGTTGCCGCAGGAACGTCCCGCCCAGTGCCTGTGCCTGCAGTTCGGATCGTCACAGGCGTAGAGCACCGAGCCCAACTCGCCGGTCCGACAACGCGTGATCGCATGGATGACACGTCGGTGTCGCAGCGGGATGCGGCTTCCGAAATGCCTCAGGTAAGCCGGTGCGTGCTGTCGAACGCAGTCCGCTACTGACGGCACGGCTCAGCGATCCTGCGGCGGGCGACGGAACAGACGTTCGATGATCCGGCGAGCGTCCTCGGCGGCCGTGTCGGTCAGATGCAGGTACACCATGGTGGTCTGCAGGCTGCTGTGGCCCATGAACTGCTGGATGGCTTTCAAGCTGGTGTCCGCTTCCAACAGATGCGTGCCGTAGGAATGCCGCAACGTGTGGATCGAGACTTTCTTGCCGAAGTCCAGCTGCCGCGTGATCTTCTTCATGGCACCTTGCACGGCGGTGACGCTCATCGGCTCGGTTGCCGTGGAGCTGCCGCGGTGGTCTCGGCCTTCGGCGGGAAACAGCAGCCGCCGGTGGCGATGGGTAACCCAGTAGGCTCGCAATTCGTGCAGCGTGGACGTGGGCAGCGGGATGTAGCGATCCTTGGCTCCCTTGCCACGATGGATATGGACCATCATGCGAGCGCTGTCGATGTCCCCGACTTGTAGGTTCAGAGCCTCTTGCAGTCGCAACCCCATCGAGTACACCGTCCAGAAGTAGACGGCCATGCGTTGGGTGTTGCAGGCGTCGATGATGCGATGGACCTGGTCGATGGTGAGCACTTCCGGCAGCGTCTTGGCATGCTGCAGCTTCATGTGAGCGAGGGTCTCCCAGTTACGACGGCATGTGCGGGTGTAGAAGAATTTGATACCGGAGAAGGCGACGCGCAGCGAGCCGTAGGCGAACTTCTTCTCGTTCTTGAGGAACAGGAAGAAGCAGCGGAGTTGCTGTTCGGTGATTTTCTCGGGCCGAGTCTGGGCGTGGTCGGCCAGTTGTCGTACGGCGCGGAGGTATCCGGCGTGCGTGCGTTCGCTCATTCCGGCCAGATGCAGGTCATCACTCATGCGCTGGTACAGTTCGCCAGTGAAGAACTTGGAAGCGGATTTCGATTGGGACATGGGGCTGATCTCCTTGTCGAGAGAGTGAAAGAAACGTCAACAAGGAAAGCATTCCCGACAGAATTGCCCTCGCCAAAACCAAACGCTAAAATACCCCGCACGAACTACCCCGCCGCGACAGCGGCTTACTTGAACCAA
>CAZUAH010001349.1:0-1352 GCA_964617665.1 uncultured Pirellulaceae bacterium | reverse complement strand
CGCCCCTATTCTAGTACCTGCCCCCGCCGCCGCCTTATTTATGCGTGAGCTGTTGCAGAAAGATCTGCCACTCCTGCTGGTGGATTCCATTCAGATTCAACAAGTTGTCTTGAATCTCGTCCGTAACGCTCTGGATGCGATGCGTGACGTGCCGTCAAACCAGAGAGAACTGACGCTCCACACTTCGGCCGCGGACGGCGGCGTGGTCGAGGTCCGCGTGAGCGACACGGGTGAAGGCATGAGCGACGAGACTCGCCGTAGACTGTTCGACGCCTTCTTCACTACCAAGACCGAGGGCCTTGGCATGGGGTTGGCCATCAGCCGCACCATCATCGAGGCCCATGGTGGCCAAATCACGGCGGCGCCCAACTCGCCGCAGGGAACGATCTTTCGGTTCGCCATAGAGGCTCCCGATCGAGGGCAAAACGATGACGAATGAGAATACCGTCTTCCTAGTCGATGACGACCCAGCAGTATTGGATTCGACCCGATGCCTGCTGGCGGGCGCGGGATACAACGTCGAAGTGTACGCTTCGGCCACGGAATACCTGGAAGCCTATGATCCCCAAAACTCGGGTTGTCTGGTGTTGGATCTGCGTATGCCGGAAATATCCGGCTTACAGCTTCAGGAGAAGCTCGTCGCCATCGGGGAGCACATGCCCATCATTTTCGTAACGGCTCACGGCGACGTGCCGGCCTGTTCGCGCGCGATGAAAGCGGGTGCGTATGACTTTCTCGAAAAGCCCGTCGACGGACAGATGCTGCTGCAACTCGTACGACGAGCTTTGGACAAGGACTCCGCGACACGCAGCCGAAATCTGGAACTCGCCGAAATCGCAAAACGCATCGAGTCACTCACGCCTCGCGAGCAGCAAGTGATGGACTTGGTGTACGAGGGCCGGTCGATGAAGGAAATGGCCCGCGACCTGAAAATCACCTTCCAGACGGTGGCCAAGCATCACGCTTCTCTTCTGGACAACATGCAAGTAGACCGCGACACCGAGCTTGTTCGAATACTGATAGACCTTCGACGACACGAGCATTGACGGGTATCTTGCTAATACCGCCCGCCATTTCCCTTCACCAAGCACCAGGCATCGCGCATGGAATAACGTCCGCATTTGGTGTCAGTTCGTTTAACGGCAAGCCGAAGGCGCCTGTGTACCGGACGCCATCGCGCGAAACGCCGACGCCTTCGGCTTGCCGTTAAACGAGGATATTGTTTCGTGAGCGTTGCGGAACTCGCGTTCCAGGAAATTCCCCTCGTCGTCGCCCGACGGCTGCTGTTCCAGAACATCCAGCGTCCTGGTATCGCCGCTCCCTTGGGCTTGACGCTGTTGGCCGGCGATCAA
>CAZUAH010001348.1:0-1353 GCA_964617665.1 uncultured Pirellulaceae bacterium | reverse complement strand
AGCAACGGCAAATCAGTTAGTGTCGGAGGATTGGCGTAGTTGTGTTACATTCTAGGGACCAGGGATGGTAAATACACACGGCACTAATCTGGAGAATTGGAGGTCAGGGATGACATTTGTTTTTGCAGGACGCTTTAGTGAGGACATGGAACGTCGAACGGTGGGATTTTATCAGTCGTTGTCGGAAAAGGATCGACGACGCTTCGCAGCCATTGAGGCCCAGCGTCTGGGCTATGGAGGGGTGAAATACATCGCCGAGCTATTCGGCTGTTCGGAGCGGACGATCGAACGTGCGGCCCTAGAACTTGAGGATTTGCCAAGTGATCCAGCTGCGGGGCGGATACGTCGTCCCGGTGCCGGTCGAAAAAAAAGATCGAACGGGAGTCTCCAGTCGAGCGGAATCTGAAGTCGGTGCTTGACGTCCGCACAGCAGGCGATCCAGACGAGGATGACGTTGTGTGGACTAATCTATCTCCGGACAAACTCGCCGAAACCGTGACTGGAATGGGCACGCCGATCAGCGCCGGACCGGTTCGCAACTGGATGAAGGAGATGAAACTCCGGCGGCGCAAGATCACCAAGGTCCTCGCCGGTGGATATACCCCCAACCGCGATGCTCAGTTCGAGCACATCGCGGAAACCATGACCAAGTACATCGAAGCCGGAAACCCTGTTTTTTCGATTGACTCGAAGGCGAAAGAACGCCTCGGCATGTTGTATCGAGCGGGGCGTGCATGGACGACGCAGGCGTTCAGAGCATTCGACCATGATTTCCCCAGTTGGGCCGATGGAGTCATCATTCCGCACGGAATCTACGACTTGGTTCGCAACCGTGGACACATCAACATCGGATTGAGTCGTGATACAAGTCTCTTTGCATGTGACAGTTTTCGATGGTATTGGAACCGCATTGGCAAACAGTGCTATCCTCACGCCACTTCGATCTTGTGGCTGTGCGATGGTGGAGGCAGCAACGGGGCGAGAACGCATATCTTCAAACAAGATCTTCAGTCTCTGGTCAATCAGATTGGCGTCGAGGTGAGGATCGCACACTATCCCAGCTACTGCTCCAAGTACAATCCGATTGAACGTCGATTCTTCCCACACATCAGCCGCGCCTGCCGAGGTGTCTTGTTTGACACTCTGGAAACCGTCGTTGCCTTAATGCGGAAAGCATCTACGAAGACCGGACTCCGCGCCACGGTCAATGTAATTCGACGCGTCTTCGAGACAGGGCGCAAAGCCACCGAGGACTTCAAACAAAACATGCCCATCATATTCGATGATATACTGCCCAGATGGAACTACCTCGCCGTTCCGAGTAATCCCGACACTAATTGATCAGCGAATGCT
>CAZUAH010001347.1:0-1355 GCA_964617665.1 uncultured Pirellulaceae bacterium | reverse complement strand
CAAAGTTTAGCAGGGAAAGGAATTTATCCGAACTTGATAAAAATATGCAGAAACAAGGATTAGTACGACTAGGTGGTGGCGGCGATACAAATGAATTTAATGTTCATTTGCTCAGGCGTTCGGACAGCCCCACGCTTAGCCAATTGTATAAAAAAAATTGTAATAAAGAAAAAGGCACTGTTTCAGAAAACTGCGCGCGTCTAGCAACAACAACATATGTCAAAGGACATAAGTTTTTTGTTCAGCATATTATGCCTGACAGTAATGATATGGCATTTTTTTTCGTAGAATCAAATCATGCACCCAAACAGCCTAAATGTAGTAATGCAGTAGAAAGAAAGGAAGATTGCACATTTTCTACTTGTACACCTGAAAAGTTTAAAAATAAAAAAATGATTCTTATTCCAGACGGATATAAGGTTAATAGCAAACCTGTCATGGAGGGTAATACCGAAACAGGTGTTAGAAAAACATCTGAAGGCTATTATATAGGTAAAAAAATGGAATTTCATCAGACTGGTAATAAGAACGCTGGAACAGCTGTTTTATATCTAGAAGCACCTGGGCGTTCTAATTATGGTTGTTGGGGAAGATTTTCTTCAATTGAGACATTCATGGGCACCAAATGTAATTTTGAACAGCATCGAGACCTTTTCTCAGTAGCAGATAATTGTTTTGGTGGCGCATCGACATTATATGAAATGAAAATTGAAGGTGATAATGTCATTTTCAGCCCAAATCAAAAAATTCAGGGCCTCTATTTAAAACAAAAAGAACTACAGGAAAAAGTGGAAGAAGTGATTACAAAATCCCTTAATATGCTTGTGCAATTTCCTGTCATGATGTTACGCTCACAAACTAGTGAAAAATAGAAACTAACACACCCATTGTAGATAATGTATTTATAGCAGCACAGGACCAAATGGGTAAAAAACTACTCCTGCGATTGTTAAAAGCAATGCGGCTGATTGTAGCACTTCCGGTGCCATTCGCGTATTCCAAGATAACAAAACTGCATGTGTATCCAACACCCGCGTATTCAAATCTGAAGCGGATTCCATGCGACATGGGATGTCTCAACTTATGAGTGGAAGACAGATTCCTTCTATGGAACTGTTGAAAAATAGCAATCCCAAGGGGTTGTTCAAAAATGTTCAGATTCAAGGCGGACAGCAAATTCAATGAGGGCGCATACATAAGAGTATGTAACCGATTTGGATTTGGCTTTCCAACGCCGAAGATGGGCGTTTTGAGGGCAACCCCATTTGAAAAATGGGGAATACTGCATAAACATCCCCACGATAACCATATCTCATCGCAACGCAGTAGCGAACTCTTTGCATCTATTGCACACG
>CAZUAH010001346.1:0-1355 GCA_964617665.1 uncultured Pirellulaceae bacterium | reverse complement strand
GGCGCCCCGGGGCGGGGAAGAAAGCCGAGGGGTGTTTGCTACCGTCAGTTAGCCTGTCAAACTGATTCACCATCCAGACGAGCTGGATGGGGTCTGTTGTCGCACAACGGTCTTCCCGGCAACAGGTTGCGTCGATTCTCACTCCCAAAATGGCGCTGTCCAACTAGGTCCTGGAATCGAGTCGCAACGGTAGCTATATTGGCCCGCATGTCCCAGTCACTCTCCGCTTCGCTCCAGTTCGAGTCTTCCTTCACGATTCCGCACGTTGATCGCGATGCGTCTGGTTTGACGCTTCATCCCGACACCGGCCACTTGTGGGTCGTCATTGACGAGCCGGAACGCCTGGTCGAATTCACCGAGGAAGGCAAGTTCGTCAACGAAGTGGAGTTGAAGGGATTCAAAGACACGGAAGGTCTGTGCCATCTGGGCGGCGACCAATTCGCTATTGCCGAAGAACGCAAGATGCGGATCACGCTGGTGGAGATTCCGCAGGGAACCACGAAGATCGATGACGATGGTCGACGCATCGATCTAGATGAGAAGGCGAAGAAAAACAAGGGGCTGGAAGGCATCACCTACGACGGTGCAACCGACACATTGTTCGCCGTACGTGAAGACAAACCGCCCACCGTCTTTCGTATTCAGCGACTGATGACCGATAACGACAGGCTAATCACCGAGTGGCCGCTCGACTTGCAGGGGCTGGATGATCTGTCCGACCTGTTCTTCGATTCGTCAACAGGTTGGTTGTGGCTATTGAGCCACGAATCGCGCAGAGCCGTGGCATTCGATTCCAAGGGCCGTCGTGTGGCAGAATTGAGGCTCGAACGAGGACACCACGGCTTGCCTGAAGATGTCAGGCAGGCCGAGGGCATCACCCGCGATCGCAACGGTAGATTGCTGATCTGTTCCGAACCCAATCAGATCTACTGCTTCAGTTGACTCGAAGCTCCATCCACAACCACCGCCCATCTGTCGCTGAGATGGACGGTGGGGCTGTCCTTCGCCGTTCGCGGGCGGCAATGTGACTTTCCGGTTCGCTGCAGCGATCTTTCAATTGGAAGCGGTTTCAAAGGTCATTCTTGGGAGGGCGAAGCTCCTGCTAAGCCGTGTATTCCCGCGGTTTCGGCTCGGCGGGAGCCTCGCCCTCCCGGTTTTGAAACTATCGCTAGAGCTCCTTCCACTTGCCCGGCACGGGGACTTCGAACTGGCCGTTCTCGTCGGCTCTGACCGGCACGGGGCTGTCGTAGTCCAGATCATCCAGGTAGTTGCAGAACTTGAAGTCCGAAGCGAAGATCTGGTCCCAGGTGACCGTCTGGCCGGTGTGGCAAGCGGCTCGGCCCATCAACGTGGTC
>CAZUAH010001345.1:0-1356 GCA_964617665.1 uncultured Pirellulaceae bacterium | reverse complement strand
GACGGATATAATCCATGGTCCTCGTGCGGGCGGCTTCGGACTTTGAAACAGATTGTCCTTCACCACGACGCCGTCGTTATTGCCGGTGATGCTGATGGCGTTCCAGAACTCTTTTGCGCTGTAACTTATCGTATTGTTCTTGATGATGATGTTGCCCCCTATACCGGCATCGGAATTGACGGTTACGGCTTTGCTGCCGCAGTTCTCCATCTTGTTGTCACGGATGACGTAGTCCCGTGAGCCACAGCCTTCCAGCGGGAGAGGATTGGGACGATGGGTAAACCCGGCGTGCACGGCCGACCCGCGAAGGTTCCTGAAGGTGTTGTCGGCAACTAAGGCGCGCGTGGTGTTGTTGAGCATGCCGGCGCTGCCGCCGGTCACTTCGTTGCGGCGGAAGACAAAGTCCTGGTTATTATGTGACAACCGGATGAGCAGCATGCTGTCCAACACACGCCATGACGTCTTGCCCGGAGACAGGAACGAGGCACCTTCCGGCCGCCCCAACTCGCGGTTCAACTCCGCCGCGTTTTTCGACAGCACCAGACGTCGCGGGGCGCGGAAATTCAGCTCTTCGATCACCATCGGGCTGCCGTCGGCGTCCTGGACCTCCAGGACGGTGACGCGAGTGGTCCGTCTCTTCTCACCGTTCATGCAGTCCCACAGAACGAATTCGTCGTCTTTACGAATATCCTGTGGCCACATCCACGAACTCTTGAGGATGGCCACATTGCCTTGGATGTTGTCGACGGGCCATGGAAACGTATGATCCATGACGTTGTCGTCTGCGCCCATTTCAAAACGGCAGTCTTCGTACCACGATCCGATCCTACCGTTACCGATCACGCCTGATGCCCCGGTATAGTGCTCAGGACTCAGCGGTAGAAATCCGCAGGAGAGACAGGAATTAGCATTCGTTTCCCGCCCCAACCAAATGGTACCGGCCATCCCCATAAAGTTGACCTTGCTGAGCGTGACCCTGGTCACGTGATACGCCTTCCCAAAGCCACCCGTATAGGTCTTCGCATAGGCGGTCATCTCGGGACGGACCTTGTCGAGGTTACCGGCTGACAAACCGTGGATGCGATAACGACGCCTGCCCAGCTCCTCGATGCGGTACTTGCCCCCACCGCCAGATCCCCATCCGGCGACGGATCGGCCACGGTTGACCTCGTCAACGACGCGCATGATCGTATTCCCTTTAGCGTTGACTCTGAAATAAGAGGGGAAGTCTTCAGGAAATCCCGGCTTGACCTGCACCGTGAGCGTACCGGCGGCCGGGTCTACCGCCAGCACATCGACGTTTGTTCGGCGTCAATTAGCTTAAGTCTTTAGCGACAATTAGGTTGAGGGGCAGGG
>CAZUAH010001344.1:0-1360 GCA_964617665.1 uncultured Pirellulaceae bacterium | reverse complement strand
TCAGCCGGCGGTACTGCGGTGCCGTCAATCCCTCAGGATGCTGCGTGCTGACGTAGACCAGCTCGCCTCCCTCACGGATCAACTCCTCGCAGATATGCGACTTTCCCGTTCCTCGACGGAGGGGCGAGGGATTGCAGTTCTCCGCGGAGGGGATAGGCACATTTGTGATGCCCGCGTACAGCGCGTGGTGCCTGAAGTTGCCCCAGGTCGGTGGCGCCAAGTGAAGCGGGTGTGAGAAGGTGCCAATACCGTTCGTGACACAGGACGACAACTCCTGCGGCCTTCTGCTGGCCAACGTGATTCCGATCCGAGCCTTGGATGCAACGTGCCAAACGGGGGCTGCACGCCCATTGGGCGCATGGGTCGCAGTCAACCGTGCATGTAACTTGACAATGCTAACCTGCACCGGCCACATCCACCTCAAGCAGTTTCCGCTGGCGAGAACGGCCGGTCGGTGTTGTCGCAGTGATGGCGCCGCAGGCCATTCTTGTTCTCCGACCTGACTGGTCTCAACCGGAGGCTTCAGTTCCGTCGCGAAGTGGCGCAATCCGATCCTCGTCATCCCGTCCGCACCGAGCAGCAGCGGCGAGCGTGTTGTCGTCGGCCAACCCGTTCGTGACACAGGACGACAACTCCTCAGGCAGATGCCGCCTGCTAAGGCGCATGGGCCACATCCACCCAAGCGTGTTCCGGCGCCAGGATCACTCACTCGGGTGTAAATGACGGATACTGAGCGCGCAAGCCCGGCAACGAATCTACCCTGGGGGCGACCGCGCCTTACGGACATTCGTTTGCCACACTTGGTTTTCAATTCATGTGGACAAGTGCTCACTCCAAACTCACTGGACCAGCATGCAGGTACAAAGGGTGCCGCCTTTGCTGACAGGGTTGACCCAGTGGGGTCCTGTGGACCCAAGGTCGTACCACTGGCGGATCGTTTGCAGCAGCCGTCTAGCCTGCGAAGCCACTCCGGCGGCCAACGGGCGCTAACGGGCCCTCTGGACCTCGACTCCTGCCGGGGCTTGGCGACGAAGTTGCTCGAACAGTCTAATGTTGGGAACTTGAATCGATTCGTTGGCACCTTTCAGGTTCTTCATATAGTCGGCAGGTGCAGCAGCAGGTTCCTCGGGGGTCTCGGGGCGTGCCGACTCGTCGGGCGCGGCGCCCAGCCAGACTTGGCCGCGGTAAAACGCGTAACGCGACTCGCCCACCCTTGCGATCACGGTTGCACTGCCGCGCAGACCGTCGGCTACGAAGATGCCGCGGAGATCCGTCTGGCCGCTCTTGAATGCCGTGTCGGCGCTGCCGATGGCTTTCACGTGCACTTCCGGCACGTATTGGTTCTGGACCGTATCGATCA
>CAZUAH010001343.1:0-1372 GCA_964617665.1 uncultured Pirellulaceae bacterium | reverse complement strand
CTGAGGTGGACCCCAAAAACTGGACATCCTATTAAGATGTGGTTTCGCGGAAGGAACCACGGATCAGGAGGTCCCAGTGATGAGCAGGAAGCGTCGAGTATTTGGGTCGCCATTTCGTGCCAAGGTGGCGCTGGCGGCGAATCGGGGCGACAAGACGACAGCGGAGCTAGCGTCGAAATTTGCCGTACATACAAGCCAAGTAACCGCTTGGAAGAAGCAACTCTTGGAACGGGCGGTGGAACTGTTTGAGGATGGCCGACGGAAGCGGCGAGACGAACGGTCCACCACCGAGGAAGAGCTTTACGAACAGATCGGTCGGCTGAAGATGGAAGTCGAGTGGTTGAAAAAAAAATCTGCCGAGTTCACCTAAGGAGAAGCGACGATGGATCGATCCGGACCATCCGACCTTGAGCATCTCGCGTCAGTGCGAAGTTCTGGGGTTGGCACGCAGTACGTGGTACTACGCGGCGGCAGGAGAGACGCCAAAGAACCTGGCGTTGATGCGTCGCATCGACGAGCAATACTTGAAGACGCCGTTCTATGGCAGTCGCAAGATGGCGGAACTACTGAATGTCAACCGCAAGCGTGTGCAGCGGCTGATGCGTTTGATGGGTCTGGAGGCGATCTATCCCAAGCGACGCACGACTCGGCCGGGTGCGGGTCACAAGATCTACCCGTACTTGCTGCGAGACGTAGCCATCACGGGTCCGGATCACGTGTGGAGCACGGATATTACGTACTTGCCACTTCGTCATGGGTTTCTGTATTTGGTGGCGGTCATCGACTGGTACAGCCGGTTCGTGTTGTCGTGGCGTCTGTCGAACACGATGGATGGCCTGTTCTGCCTGGAGGCGTTGGACGAAGCATTGGCCATCAGCCAGCCGAAGATCTTCAACAGCGATCAAGGGGCGCAGTTCACGGCTCAGACGTTTACGTCTCGCCTGCTGGCGCGTGGCGTGGCGGTCAGCATGGACGGCCGTGGTCGTGCTTTGGACAACGTGTTCATCGAGCGGCTGTGGCGGACGGTCAAGTACGAGGAAGTTTACCTGAAGGATTACGACGACGGCTTGGACGCGGAGCGGTCTCTGGATCAGTACTTCCGCTTCTACTGTCAGGAGCGCGTGCACCAGTCGCTCGGATACCAGACGCCGGCGGAAGTTTATCACGGCAAAGTCTAAAGGCCAGCAGCCGAGATGGACGAAAACCTTCACGAAGTTGCTCGCCTGAAATTGGAGCGCTCAACCTGAACCCAAGGCGGGGATGCGCTTCAGCGTCCGCGCGAGCCTTGGGAGGGGCTCGCGGGCCGCTAAGCCCGTCAACCCGACTCGTATTCACCCCCAACAACTGTCCAGCGATTGGGGTCCACCTTCGA
>CAZUAH010001342.1:0-1375 GCA_964617665.1 uncultured Pirellulaceae bacterium | reverse complement strand
CCATACAACATCGCTCGCGACGGCGACGTCAGCGCTAGTTGGGGAGTCATCTCGAATGTGGGACGGCGTGCGCCGGCCAGCCCCGACAGCTTTCGCCCTGAGTCGGGTCGAGAAACGCTGTACCACTACGGCGGCTTAATCCAGACGGATGCCAAGTTGAACCTGGGCACCAGCGGCGGAGCGCTCATCAATCTCAAGGGTGAAATGATTGGCCTGACAACCGCCTTGGCGGCTAAGGAGGGTTACGAGAAGTCAATCGGTTTTGCCATCCCCGTGGACGACGTGTTCTTGCGCACAATCAAAACACTGAAGACGGGACGAAAGGCCGAATTCGGCTTCCTTGGGGTCTCTCCGGCCAATTTGAGCGATGCGATGCGACGGAACCATCAGCACGGGTCTCTGCTGGCCAGCGTCGTTCGGGGCACGCCCGCATGGGCGGCTGGACTGGAAGAGGGCGATGTCATCACGCACGTCAACGGTCAACGGATCCATGATCGCGACACGTTGATGCTCGAATTGGGTGGACAGGCCGTCGAATCGAATATCCGCATTACTGTCGAACGCGACGCCGAGTTGGGAGAACGTGGGCGAGTTGTTCACACCACTGCGAAGCTATCGAAGAAGCATATCCCCTCTTCCCGCCCCGCCTTTTCCCAGATCGAAGATCCGCTCTGGCGCGGGATGCGCCTCGACTATCTCTCGGCGCTCCCATCGGAGGCGCTCGGGCGTTCCTTGCAGAACGTGAAGCGGCCAGAGGGCGTTCCCAATGGCGTTCTGGCGGCGGTTGACGTTCAACGCGATTCCCCCGCGTGGAGAGCCGGCTTGAGAGCAGGGAGTCTGCTCACCCACGTCGACGACAAGCGTGTGACAACCCCCAAAGAGTTCTTTTTCTTGGTTGCGGACAAGAATGGGGACGTGCGTCTTAGGCTCATTTCCGGGTCGGCCGAGACAATCACGGTCTCGCCTTAGTCCTCATTGGTGATTGGGATTTGGACACTGGTCATTTGAGGCTCTCTTCACGCTTCCATACCCCTCCCACCTCAGATCTTGTTTTGTCTTCCCGTCTCCCGTGCCATGTACCAAATCCGGGGAACCGGATATCATGTTTCGATTGGTCTGCAGCCGACGAAATCAGATTTTGTGTGTGAGCCATGAAAACCGACGAACTTCGCGAAAAATACCTTGACTACTTCCAGGCCATTGGACATAGCCGCGAACCCAGCGACGTGCTGGTGCCTACGTGGGACCCCTCCGTCCTCTTCACGCCGGCTGGCATGAATCAGTTCAAGGATCACTTTCTGGGCAAGGTCAAGTTGGACTTTACCCGCGCGACGACTTGCCAGAAGTGCCTGCGCACCGGCGACATCGACAACGT
>CAZUAH010001341.1:0-1376 GCA_964617665.1 uncultured Pirellulaceae bacterium | reverse complement strand
GTCCAGCCCTCGTCAATGCATTGCACGGTATATGGAGTAAATGGATCGTTGTCCTGGTAATCATCCCACAGATCATGCAATTCCAGCATATCTCGCATATATTCATAGGATATGCCGCCAGGATAAATCGTCGGTGGTAGGGAAAGCATAGAAGATTCTAAAGGTATAATTTGAGACTCTCGATAATTAAATGTAGGTGGATAACCTGCTTCAATATCATAATATGAAATTTTCCAATTATTATGACAGTAAAATGCAAATTCTGAAGCACTATTCCCATCAAAATCACCAGCAATAGGATAACAATCCGAAGAAGTTTCCCAATCAGGCTTATCAAGATTCAACAAATAATAATTTCTATTATGTGCAACATTCCAAAAGTTTTTTTGATCTGATTTAACAAACCACAAAGGATGTAATATCCCTTCCAAATACTGCATTGGAACAATATTTTTATCATTTCCACCGTGGTTATGAAAATCATTTATATTATAAAATTCCAAATCAGGGCCCAAGTATACATTCAACAATCCCTCATCTTCTAAACCATCAGGCACCTTAAATACCAAATCATGAATTGCCCCATCTCCACCATACTCCATCACCACCGGCAAATACGCCCAACCAGGGGCGGCGGCCAATTGATCATCGCTTAAGACCTGAATACTGCGATCAAATTCCCCATACGGGCTGATATAAATAATCTGATTGCCCTGCTTTTCCAAATGCCCGATGCCACCATGATCAATACTAAACATGCCGTCCGCGCGCATGATCGCTAAATCCAAAAAGTTATCCCCGTCAAAATCACCGGGTAATGCCCGTGCAAATTCATGCCAATTTGGGTCCGCGCTATAGTCTAAGATCTCACTCCAGTTTGCATCCGCATCCAGGCCCAATTCAAAGGTCTCGCTGCCTGTATAATAGATATACCAAAGACCGTGTTTGTTATCGTATACGGCCAAGTCCGCGTCTTCGTCGCTATCATAATCATTAACTACTGGAAAATAATTGCCATCGCTGTATTCGAGCGGCATGGTAATCGTCATGTCCCAGGCACCGTACCCATCATCGCTGGCACCTGTGCCGGATAGATCCACCTTCCATATACCGCTAGTTGTGCCAGGCTCAAAGGTGATGAGCTCAGCGCGGCCATCCTTGTCCATGTCATAGCGAATGCCGGCCACCACATTGCTCTTGGGAAATGGCATGCCATTATGCATGGCCAACTCAGGTATAAACTCGGTTTGCGCCACGATATCGATCATCGCACCCACGTCCGGCTTCTTGCCCATGCCGCTACTTGTACCCGGTGTCCCTGTGCGGCGAATCAACTCGTGCATGTGCCCGGCATTTAAATACGCACTTCGGCTTTC
>CAZUAH010001340.1:0-1378 GCA_964617665.1 uncultured Pirellulaceae bacterium | reverse complement strand
CTCCGTTGCCTCTGTCTTCTCCTGTTCAGATTCTAGCCGGGACGAATCGGATTTCCTGAGTCTGGGCGGGACGATAGGCCGCTGTGCCAGCGGACGCGAGGCCTTCTTGGACGCCCTCTATCGGTGGGCTCATGTTGCAGCATAGCTTGGTTTCTTGTCCAAGATACTCCTCACCGACCCATCTCATCTGCTACAATTGGCCTAGTACCTCAGTTCATTCGATCTTGCCAACGCAGGTAGGACGGCTATAGAAAGCCAGACTACTGACAAGATTGCATGAAAGGTGGACCTGCACTTGCGTTTTCCTTAGGGAACTGCCATGAGTTCAGTTACGGCTCCAGACTATGCCGCGGAGATTCTTGCTCGGACGATCAGGCCAGAGCAGGGAGACATGTCTGTCGAAGCGGCGCGATCGATTCTCGGTTTCAGTTTGTCCCCGGAAGACGGTGCGCGCGTAAACGAACTCGCTGCGAAAGCTCGCCAGGGTGCGCTCAGCCAGGAAGAACGCCTCGAATTGGACGAGTACGAACGCGTTGCCGCCCTGTTCGAACTGATGCAGTCCAAGGCAAGGCTGTCGCTGAAGCGGGTTGGGCTATCTTCCTGAGTGCGTCATGGATGCAGAACTCGAGCAATTGGTGTGGCAACGGGCGGAGGGGCGTTGCGAGTATTGCCAGTTTCCAGCCGACATTACCCTGCTGCCTATGCAAATAGACCACATCATCGCCGAGAAGCATGGCGGTGCCACAGCCGCCGACAATCTGGCACTGAGTTGCGAACGATGCAACTCGCACAAAGGGCCGAACATCGCCGGATATCTACAGGGAAGGCATGTTCCGTTGTTCAATCCTCGTAAAGACCGTTGGTCCGATCATTTCGAGTGGGACGGACCGTCTTTGGTCGGCAAGACGGACATCGGAAAGGCGACGATCGACGTCCTTGCCATCAATCTAGCCTATCGCGTCACACTCCGGGCGGCACTGATGGACGAAGGCATTCTTCGACCAGATGATTGAGTCGTGCAGTTCGTCCACAGGCCACACGGGTAATTCGGCGTCTCGCCGAGCCGTGCGGAGACGGAGTGTCGAAGAAAAGGCCAGAGACGTGGGAGGATTCTGGAGGGACTCAGGCGTGCAGGGAGTTGGTGGCGAGAAAAGCCCTCTCCCAAGAAATCCGCTCGACAGAGCGCTCAGTCTACTCGGCCGAGATCTTGCTGATGCGGACTTTGGTGTAGATCTGGCGGTGGCCGGTACGGCGGCGAGAGTTCTTCCGGCGTCGTAGCTTCTGGATGTAGAGCTTTTCGCCTTTGGCGGGCCCCAGCGATTCGGCCGTGACCGTTGCGCCTTCTACGGTGGGTTTGCCCAGCTTCAGCCCGTCGTCG
>CAZUAH010001339.1:0-1382 GCA_964617665.1 uncultured Pirellulaceae bacterium | reverse complement strand
GAGTTATTGTCAAATGTGGTGTATGAGCTTCAAGCGGCTTTCCTGTCAGGATGATCCTCAACCCGTTTTCCATCTTTAAATTCTACCCCTGTGATAACCTCTCCCAGGAGGCGGAAACCTTGGATTCGTTTCCAGCGCTTCTGAGCACTTTGCAATAACTTGAACACCATTGCCAGCGTAGTATCTCGTGAACCGCAATTACGAGTCTTGTTAGTGCGCAATCGCACTGTGGCAAAGGTTGACTCGATTGGATTTGTGGTTCGTATATGTATCCAATGTTCAGCCGGAAAATCATAAAACGCCAGTAATTGTTCCCGATCCTTTGCTATGCATTCCATAGCCTTTGGATATTTTGCCTGGAAACGGGACATGGTGCTGTCAAAGGCTGCATTGGCATCATCTTTTGTCTCGGCCATCCAAATATCATGCAAGTCGGCCTTCACTTTGGGCTGAAGAGCCTTGGGGAGCTTATTGAGGACATTTGCAGTTTTATGAACCCAGCATCGTTGGTGGGCGGCATCTGGGTATATTCTCGTTAAAGCATTCCAGAAGCCTAAAGCTCCGTCCCCTATAGCCAATTTGGGGCCACAGGTAAGACCACGGCTGCGAAGACCTGCCAGAACCTCATACCAGCTATCAGTGGACTCACGAAAACCATCCTCAACCGTGACAAGTTCCTTCTTACCTTGCTCTGTAACGCCGATAATAACAAGCAGGCACAAACTGTCATCCATGCGGACATTACTGTAAACGCCGTCTGCCCACCAATAGACATATTGCTTGTTGGCCAGAGAGCGAAGCCGCCAATCTGTATGATCTTCCAGCCACTTGCTCTTGAGGCGTGAAATAGTGTTAGCTGAAAGCCCCTTTGCCTGCTCGCCCAATAAGGCACCAAGGGCCTCCTGGTACCCTCCTGTCGAAACACCTTTGAGGTACAGCCAGGGTAACAGTTCCTCGATGTTCCGGGCTCGCTTCAGGTAAGGAGGCAGCAAATTGCTATTGAACTTAGCTCCGGTGCCACTACGATCACGCACCTTAGGGACTCTAACTTCAACATCTCCAATGCCTGTCTGAATTGTTCTGTCTGGCAAATAGCCGTTTCGGACAACTGCAGAGCGGCCATCTTCTAATTTCTTTGTTGAAAATTCGGCAAGAAATGTTTGCAACTCAGCCTCAACGGCCTGTGCTATCAATTGTTTAGCTCCACTTCTCAACATTTCAGTGAGAGGGTCGATCATATTGCATTCTTGATGCAAGGGCGTGGGTGATGTAGATTGGGTCATGGCGTATCCTTTTGTGTTGGTTGTGATCTTGGCTGTGATCAATCAACAGGATACGCCTTTTTTCTTAAATCGCCCATACACCAGATTCGACTATAACTC
>CAZUAH010001338.1:0-1389 GCA_964617665.1 uncultured Pirellulaceae bacterium | reverse complement strand
ACTATACCGGGGCCACCGCCAAATGAAATGTGCGAAAGATTGTTGACACTATCAAATAGTGAGGGTTTATCTCCGAAAGAAGTACAGTTTCCATATTGTAATCTATCTGCTTATTTGAGTAGCAGAGGGTTCGATTACGACGAAGATACAATTAATTGGGACTGTGAAGGAGAAGATAAATCTAAAAAGGCAACAGAAAGTAATCAAAAGAATCGAAGTAAAGCGTTCATTAATAAATTGAAAATGAGAATATCATTTTTCTTTCCAGAAGTATTACCAACAATAATCAAAAATGAAGCTCATATAAGATTTTCATCTTCCATTTGGTATGGTTTCACTGTGATCATCAAATTGCTTTATGGAGCAATCTTTCTATTCATTATCTATGAAAATTTATTATTATATAAATACAATAACTGTTTAACTAATTGCACAGTGGTAAACATTGTTAATGCTTTTATAATAATTTGCTCAATATATATGATTAGAAAAAAAATGAATGATAAAGATATATACGATCAAGATCATAAACGAGACGAAACATTTATTGATGAACAGGCATTGAAGCTTACGAAAATTTACAGAAAGCACGACATTGTACCTTTCTTTTCTTTAATAGCAATAACCTCCTGTTTATATATTAGTATTCACCTTAATTCCTTTAATAATCAAGATTTAGCTTATTTGCTATTAATTAATGTTTGCCTTATCTCCGTTATTGCGTTCTTCATATTTTATGCAAAGCAAAAAATTGAAATGTCATTCCACTATCAAAGAGTTAGAGAAATTATATATGTAATTGAAGTGGCTAACTTGGCAAAGGTTATAAAAGATACTGATATCCAAAACTGGTCAAAAAACAAAGAATACGAAAACTACATAGACCAACAATCGCATACCTTTAGGCGAAAGTAGTCAAGCTTTTCCTTCAGAGGCTATATATTTTTTTATCTTCAGGGGCGCGTGGCTTATGCGGGTCGTTATATGACGGACCTACCCATGAAAAGTGGACACCCTCTGTAATTAGGTTATTCTTCAAAAGAGAGGTGTCAAAAGATGGCAAACCGGTAACACTCCGGAATTTAACAACCACCCCTAGAAGGGGTGGATTAAAAGGTGACCCTAAAAGGGTTAAACTACTACCAAAGTTTGAGTTGATCTATGCGTTTGTCTTTCTCGCGTTGCCATTTTACATATTTGCGAATCTTCTCTTCGTCAAGACCAACGGTGCTTACACAGTATCCTTTTGCCCAAAAGTGTCGGCCCCAATATCGCTTTTTCAGGTCCAAATGCCTGTCGAACATTTTTATGGCACATTTCCCTTTCAGAAAACCAGATAGTGTCAACAATCTTTCGCACATTTCATTTGGCGGTGGCCCCGGTATAGTC
>CAZUAH010001337.1:0-1394 GCA_964617665.1 uncultured Pirellulaceae bacterium | reverse complement strand
GTTGGAGTTTTTCCGTGTTTGGCCGACCCCCCGGGGCGCCCTGGTAACCCGTGTGTAGGCGCCAAGACGGCTGATTAGTAGACTCAGTGTTGACAGACCACTAGGCTCATTGGGATTGACGCAAATCACGTCAAATTGTCTGCAATTCAGCGGGACGAAGGCAGACGCAAGCGTTAGAACCGAACCGTGGGAACACGCTCGTTTTGTGCACGATGCGGTGGACAATGCCGCGGGAGAATTCCCGTCTTTTTCCCCTTTTGCCAGATTTTCGAGGTCCGGTTTCTTGGGGGAATTTCGATTTAGTACACAGGGGCGTATCCATCTAGATGTGGCAACATTGACGTAAGCATCGAAGCCCAAACGAATTACGACATGCAATGGAAAAACGTTCATGCGCGGCCGGGCGAGTCGCTGTTCTGCCCAGCCGAATGGATTTTAATCTGCGAATCACTGGATCTCACGCCTCGCGAATCTGAAATAGTCCAGGTCGTGCTGGACGATAAGGGCGAAGCTGATATAGCGCAGGAGCTCGGCATCTCTCGGAGCACGGTTCACGCTCACCTCGGACGTGTCTACGCCAAACTCGCCGTGCATAGTCGGCTTCAACTGGCCGTACGCATCTTCGACGAGTACATCTCGTTGGGCAGACGAAAACAGTGCATCGTCGCGCCCCGGCCATGCCCCCTGCGCGGGTAGCGCCTGCAGAGGGGGCGCCCATGAAGGGGGCGCCTGCGTAGCTGACTTTTCAGGTTTGATCGAATCGCGAAGAATCCCGTCCATAGAGTCCGTTAGGCAACTACGCCCTCGGCCTGCGTCTGCGGGATGTCATCTCCATTCCGCTTCAGCGTCGAGGCTTTTCTTAGGAAGAGGCATCCGTTCGACCACGTCAGAAACGCTTAGCTCCCTCTTTGTGCCCATGAAAGAGAGATAAGTGTTTAGAAATCGCATTGTCTCATGGGCTGCGTTTGGATTCTTCATCCATGGTTCATACTCCACAAGCCGTTAAGGGATCAGGAACATGAGTAAGCCACGAATGGGTTCGGCTCTGGCGCGACTGACCACGGGGAGAAAGCAGAAGAAGCGGAGACAACGTCAACGTCGATCGCGTGTTCCGCTGTTGGAAATGCTCGAAAGACGCGAGATGCTGATCGCCTCGGTCGATGATTTGGGGCTCGTCAATGACACGGGCTCATCTGACACGGACCTGATCACGGCTGATCCACAGGTGACAGGAGTGGTAAACGGCGATTTCACCAGCGGCCACGTCGAAGTCGAGTTTGACCATCACGCCGATGGCTACACGGAAGGCTACGTCAGCGTCTACGCCGCTGGCGATTCGCTTAGGAAGCGCGTAATTTCTATTTCCCGAGAACAAGGAATGGATTATACCTCTG
>CAZUAH010001336.1:0-1394 GCA_964617665.1 uncultured Pirellulaceae bacterium | reverse complement strand
TCATGGAAATCTGTGACCGGATTGCGATCATCCGGGATGGACGCAATGTCATCGAGGGCCCGAAGAAACAGTTCACCGCGGAGAGTATAGTCGACCATATGAGCGGCAAGCCTCACCAGCCTGACAGCAAGAAGCAGGTCGCCGCATCGGAGGACACTAGCACACAAACGCCGCAAGCAGGCGAGTTGCTGAGCGTTAGAGAGCTCGGCATGCCGAACGTTCATGGCGCCAGCTTTGTGCTCAATAGAGGCGAAATACTAGGCTTTGCGGGCCTGGGAGGCTCTGGGATCGACGACATCTTCGATGCCTTGTTCGGTTTGCAGAAAGCCCAGACGGGAGAGATACAGATCGATGGGGAGAAGACAAGGCTCAAGAACCCAAGGCAGGCAATCGCTCATGGTATTGGATATGTCCCAGAGGACCGACAGCTTTGCGGCGAGTTTCTCGAACTGACCGTTCGTGACAACATCTGCATTCCCAAGGGTCAGAGAAGTCTCCTCTTCGCTTGCATCAAACGAAAAGATGAAACCGTTGCATGCGAGACGTATGTCGACAGGCTCTCCATCAAAACGCCATCTGTACAAGTTCCGATCAGAACATTGAGCGGCGGCAATCAACAGAAGGCCGTCATCGCGAAATGGCTGCACGCGAATTCTCAGATCCTTCTTATGAGTGAACCCACGGCGGGCATTGATGTGGCCGCAAAGGCGGAAGTCAACCAGTTCATCAAGGAGATCGCCTCCGAGGGCAAAGGCATCCTCTACGCTTCGTCCTACATTTCAGAACTCATGGAAGTCGCGGACCGGATCATCGTCATCTACAAGGGGAGGATATTCAAGGAATTCTCACGAGACGAGTACGACCATAACAGGATCTATCTGGCCATCAACGGCATCGGCGAATAGAGAGCCACAGAGCTCGACCGAATGAGCATTTGGAAAGAAAAATGACAGCGGAAAGTAAAGCACAGTTCTGGGGACTCGTGAAAAGGTGGATGTCGGGCTATCTGCCTACATTAGCCCTGGCGTGCATCGCGTTGATTGTCGTGATGTCGTTCTTGAGCCCACACTTCTTTAGCCTGACGAACTTCAAAGATATTCTCCTTGGGACGGCAGTCATAGGAATCATCTCCTTTGGCATGACCATGGTTCTTATCAGCGGCGATATCGATCTTTCGGTTGGCTCCGTTGTCGCTTTCAGCAGCGTTGTGCTCTGCGTCAGCCTCAACGCGGACCTCGGGCTGCCGGTTGCGTTGCTGTTGACGGCGGCGGGCGCAATCGCCGTAGGCCTCGTCAACGGATTCTTCATCTCCGTTCTGGAGATTAACTCCTTCATCATTACCCTGGGAACCATGAGCGTTATTCGGGGGCTCGGCTACATCATACTTGGCGGGA
>CAZUAH010001335.1:0-1394 GCA_964617665.1 uncultured Pirellulaceae bacterium | reverse complement strand
ATGATTATTGGCATTTAAGTAATATATCACTTGAAACTGCATTAGTACCTGATGAGACTATTAAACATTTCTATGAACAACATCTAGGTATGTCTGAAGAAGAAATTACTACTGCATATAGTGCTTATTTGTTTTATCAGATAGTACTTCGTTCATCTATTAGAGATAGAAATAACAATACTCCTGTTAATATTTTCTTACTAGATATTCCAACTGCACATGAATTAATACATTTCTTTAGTGATATTAATGTATTAGAAGACATAGAACTTACATATACTCCTAAAACTCCTAAAAAACGAGGTAGAAAACCCACTGGATTTAATAAAAAAGAATATATGCGGAAATATATGCAGAAGAAAAGGAATAATAAATGATGACTTGCTTCGCAAGATCATACGCCTGCTTATTACTTCGTAATAATTGGCGTTTTATTCCGTACTTCTTTTTCTTTTTTGTTATATTTTATTTTTTTCGGGCTACTCTATGTTATTTGTTAGACTTAATAGGCTTATAGTTATTATAGGTTAATAAAGTCTAACATTTATATAAGAATATGTATAACTCATATATGAATAGTATCAAAAAGAAATATAAAACAGATAAAAGGAATAACTCATATGGATTACTTCTTAATAATTCATAGAGATATAATTTGCTTTTGCTTTTGCTGTTTCTTTGTTCACTAGACAGGATAGAGTAGCCGAACTGATTAAACACTAACAAGGAGACTAATAACACTAAGTAATACGAAGTATTACGCAAGTGTATGATCTTGCGTAAGCAAGTCATCAAACTCATAGAGAAACATAACATCACTCATAGAGAAAATAAGTACAAACAACAAAGTTACCAACAACTAACACTCACTAAAAAGGATTACATATGACATTTGATATTGAAAACTTAAAACTACGAGAGTATATAAACCTAATTAATTACTTCAGAACTAATAACATCACATATGAACTATGTGGTGTATATACACCCAAAGATAAAACACAAGAATGTGATAGGGCTATAGTTACTATAAGTGATCCTGATTATAATAAACATAGAGATGCACTTACACCAACTGTTACTAAAGACACATAAACCCCCCACACAGACTGCCTACCAAGCGATACCAGTAGACTTCTACTAAAACTAATACCAAGACAAAGGATTAAATTAACATTATAATTTGTTTGAATAATAGATAATAAAGTGATATAATAACCGTATGTTATTTAATTGGATAAATAACATTGTAATACAGGTTTTTTTATAATACAGCCATATTATGAGATCCTTTTAGTTCCTGTGTTACAACATATTTGATAGTGACTTCTGGTTGCATTCATATATAATCCTAATATCCCCCTTTCTACATCAAGTAGTCAGGGGGTTTTTTT
>CAZUAH010001334.1:0-1398 GCA_964617665.1 uncultured Pirellulaceae bacterium | reverse complement strand
CTGTATCTCGCCAAGAGGCAGCGTTTCGAAGCGGACGTGGTAAGGTTCAGCACGTCCCAACTGTGTGAAGTGATGCACAAAGTCCCAAACCAAGCTGCACGGGATCGGATCGAACAAGGGCTGACGCGTCTGAAGGCACTTACCGTCAAATACGAATTCGCCTGGTATGATCGCCTGAAGGCCAAGGTTGAACCAGTTCTCGTCACCGGCATCCTTGCTGAGGCCAGGCTGATGCGACGCGAGGGAAGACCCCGCAAGGATGAACCACATGACAGCTACGTGCAATGGACGAACAGTTTCTACAAGACGATTCGAGCAGGCAACCTGACTGATCTTGATCTCGACCTGTATTTCTCCTTCTCACGTCCCGGCACTAAACAACTGTACCGCCACCTCAACAAGCGTTTCCACGGCCCGAAGACTGGAGTCCGCTACGAACGGGATCTTGTGCAGCTCGCCTGCGGGCATCTGGGCATGAAACGATCGAAATACCTGAAACGCAATCTCGATCTCTGCATTCAGGAACTGGAGCAGCACGGCTACATCCTTGCGGAGGAACCCGCCAGGAGATACCGGCGAGTTCGAGCGGGAGTATGGCGAGTCGGATTTATGCTGGCCCCACCGTACCGGACGAGCAAACGGAAAGGACATGTATCGCACATTGACCGCACGGAGATGCCCGGCGATGATGCGGCAGCAAGACTGGTTCACGACTTCCACCGAATGTGGTCGCGCTCGGAAGAGTACAGCCCTGGTGCGCGGGAGCTCGCGATCGCGAAACGTCTGCTCGAATCGTACGACTCGGAGACCATCGCCCAAGCCTTACCGCACGCGGTAAAGGTACTGAAGATAAAATGGCCCAACTGCAAAACCTTCAAAGGCGTCGAATCCTACATTGATGACGCGTTGCGACCGCTTGCGGACCAGCGTCGCCGCGAGCAGGCTCGGCGCCAGGCGGAAGAGGAAGCCGCTACACACTCACAGCAACAGGCTGACACACAGAGGCGGAACGCCGAACTCAATCAGATCTGGGAAAACCTGTCCGCCTCCCAACAGAAGAAGATCCGGGCCCTGGCAGTTCGTGGCCATCCGGTAGAAGTCCTTCGCAAAATGCCGAATCTTGCCCATTCCATGTGCCTCACCGAGTTGGCACGACAGATGGAGATGGCCGGTCAGGAATCGTAGGGTACGTGTACAGCATGTTCGTCGCCATTGCCATGCCGTAGTCGTGGTGACGTTCCAAGGGGTCTGTGAGCCTCAGATGGATGGTCTTGGGCCCCCTGGGCCGGCAGTGATCCAAGCACGCTCTGCTGGCCGTTAGAATGCCGAGATTTCCAGGATCAGCGATGTACGTAGCTCCGCTCGTATTAGCCACCCGATACTGGGCTGGGCTTGGAT
>CAZUAH010001333.1:0-1399 GCA_964617665.1 uncultured Pirellulaceae bacterium | reverse complement strand
ACATCTATTCGGCGTCATCCTTTGAGGTCCTTCTTGACCGGCTGGAGCGCCATGAGAATTAGTACGTTGCCGGCCCCATTCACAATATCGAGGTCGCGATGCCTCAGTCCCTGTCGATCGGGGTACGGCAAGTATGTCCCGCTATCGTCTTGTCATTGGCCTGGCTCCCTGATGTCTCACGGCGTTAGTTTATAGTAGTTTATGATACCGGCGATCCGGCTCGATATCACGGTCTTGTTGTCACGTCATTCGCTCGGCCTTTGCCCTTCGCCCGAACATGGGTGAAGATCGAGCGAATCGACTGCACATCACGCGGCCTCACGCCACGGGTCACCATGGCGAAGCATCGCCCACATGCAGCGCAGCAGGTAATGCGCGGTGGCCACCACAGCCACCTTCTTGCGGTCCTGCTTTTCGCCGCAGATCCGCGTGAAGTACGCCTTGACCTTTGGCGACCGCCTGATCGCCTGCCAGGTCGCCTCGACGAGATACTTCCGGGCCGTCGGCGGACCTTGTTTGGTAATGTGCCCGAGACGATTCAGCCCGGCGCTGGAGTCCTGGCACGGGATCAGCCCAAAGTACGATGCGACTTCGCCGGAGCGGCTGAACCGCGACGGGGCGTCAATGTACGCCGCTACGGTCTCAGCGGTGCAAGCCCCAACTCCGGGAATCGTCCGCAGCAAAACGACGGCCGGATGCCTGGAGCCCATTTCGTCCAACGCCTTGGTCACCTTCCGGACCTGTCGCTCGAACAACGCCAGTTCGTCGGCCAGCAGATCTCGTTGGACCTCGGCGGCCAGGTTCGGCCACTCGATGCTCGCCAGCCACGCCTGGCCCTTGCGACTCCACAAGTTCTTTGGCGCCCGGACGCCGTGCGAACGGAGCAATGCGCGAATCGCGTTTTTGCATCGTGTGCGTTTGTCGATCAGGCGGCGGCGATATTCGATCAGCCGGCGCCAGTTCCGCACGTTGATCGACGGTACGTAAGCCTCGGGGACCTCGCCGATGAACAGCAGCTTAGCCAACTTCTCGGCGTCGACGCGATCGCTCTTGCGCTTGGAGCGAAAAATCAGCCGCAACTGGCCCGGGTGGGCCACCACCACTCGCCTGGCGATCTTCTGCAACTCGTCGTAGAGATAGCCGTACGCGCAACTGGCCTCGAAACAGATTTCAAACGGTTCGTCAACCTTCCGCAGTTCTTCCATGACCTTCGGGAAGAATCCGTGAACCGTTTGCCTCTTGACTCGCTTCCCGTTCTCGTCCAAAATACAGATCGACGACGTTGACTGATGGGCGTCCAAACCGATATACAGCATTGCAAGTCTCCTTTCCTGTATGGGGCCATTCCCATGGACCCCGAATTTACCGGAGGGGGGGCTTGCTTCATAGTTTCACAATA
>CAZUAH010001332.1:0-1400 GCA_964617665.1 uncultured Pirellulaceae bacterium | reverse complement strand
TGTTCGCTCATCGTGTTAGCCTGTCAGACTTCGGCTCCTGCCACGCGAGGTGGCACGGGGCCATGGTATCTTCTCTCTTTTTGGTGATTAGCCTGCCAAACGCGGGTTCCAGCCAGACAAGCTGGCAGGGGACCGATCCGTGAGCCCCCCAGCGTTTCCATCGCAATCACCCCTGCCCGCTCGTCAGGCAGGTGGACCAGTTTGGTGAGCTAGCCGCAACGCCGCCCAACCCCTGCCCGCTCGTCAGGCAGGTGAATCAGTTTGACGAGCTAAACGTCTACCATCGCAGTTCACCCCTGCCTGCTAGCCAGGCAGGTGGAACAGTTTGGTGAGCTAGAACGACATCCATGCCAAACCGTTCCGGCCCCTTGCCGGCTCGCCCGGCATGAGCCAAAGTTTGTCCGTACAAACACCGTCTATCCATCCCCGCGCACCGCGTTCATATCATAATCTCCAAACGTCCCTGCGTAGTAACTGGGCTGCCAAATTGAATTCTGGCTGAAGGCATACGCCAGATTGTTCATGAACGCCAATGCGATCTCTTCCGGGCTCTGATCGACGTTCCCTCGCAGGGCCAAATGCAAATGATCGGGCATCACGGATCGGGTGGAAATTGCATACCCCTTCTTTTTCGCGACCGCCGAACACCAACGGTCCATCGTTTTCAGAGATTCCGCGTCGGTGAAACGGTCCCGGTGCTCGACAACCAGTACGAGATGCAGATTGTACCAGTATCTCCCGCTGTTCGTCTCGGTGGGTAGATCAAGACGCACGTCGGAGTCCGTCACCGTGAATTGCTTCAAAAACTCGGCGAATCTTGGATCCACGAACCCTTCCTTCTCAACTTGACGTTTGACATACGCTTCGACTTCCGTCGTGCGGTTGTCGCCGATCGTTCGGAATGCAACTTTTCGGCTGAACTTCATGGGACACCCCAATTTCCTCAGGGCATGGTCCACTCGCCCCTTGACCCGCGACGCGAAAAACACGGGAGATACTTGCGGGGTGACGCTGAATGTGAACTGGACCAGCGACGCAGACCAAGTCATCTCCAATCGCCGCATCCCATCGTTCTCCCACAGGGCGTCGAGTTCCTGGAAGAACTCGTCGGACGGAACGCTGGGGAACGCTGACGACGATGGCCAACCCGACCACGTGTAGCGCAGGTGGTAAGCCGGCGATGCAACATCTTTCGGCGAATAGATGGGTTGGGGGTTCATTAGCCTGTCAAACTTCGGCTCTTACCAGACAAGCTGGCAAGGGGCCATGGTATTTCCCTTGGTTGGCGGCTTAGCCTGTCAGACGTTGGTTCCTGCCAGACGAGCTGGCAGGGGACCGGTTTGCCAAAACGTCTGCCATCGTCATCGACCCCTGCCCGCTCGCCGGGCAGGTGAACTAGT
>CAZUAH010001331.1:0-1405 GCA_964617665.1 uncultured Pirellulaceae bacterium | reverse complement strand
CGCCCCCAAAATACCAGGCAAGTCAACAATGGTTCTGGTGTCCGCTCACGGCGCTGTCGCCAACGCAACAGATCATGGCACTGGATGACTGCAGAGTCATACACGAAATAGACATTGACCGAGGTATCGTCAGTCAAATGAAGGCTCCGGAAGAATGTGCGTGTTTCTTTGACTTCGTTGGCGGGAAGTTGGTGATTGTGTGGGGGCGAGCAGAGGACGGTATTGTCTGGATCATTCGAGACGGCCAAGTACGAACGCTTTGTCTGGATTCCGCAGCGGCGTACGGCATGGAGGCGTACTGCGAAATCCCCGAGCTTGACGCATTGGCAATCGGGACGGCGGGGGGCGAGCTGATCATTGTGGACGTAAAGCAAGAAGAAACTATCGAGAGAATTGCGATCGAGGGGGAAGAACGAGTGGTTGAACTCCACTGGTCGGCACGGTCAAAGAGGTTGTTCGTGGGTACCAGGCACGGCGCTGTTTACGTGTTCTCGGTATCCAAATGACGAAGAGATTGGGTCGGAAGTCGTTTCTCGGTTCAAAGATGACTAGTGAAGTATCCTGCCAATGTGGACAACGGTTTGCCGCTCAACCACACCTCTACGGCAAACAGGTCGCGTGCCCAGCGTGTCGCAGACCGCTGACCATACCGACGCCGCCTTCGCAAGCAGTCAAGGTAACGTGCGCTTGCGGCCAGAGTTTCAAGGCCAGTGCTTCGTTGGCCGGCACGCGGGCCACCTGCCCGGCCTGCGGTCGGCCTCTGGACATTCCTGCAGCCCCAACGCCTTCGGCTGATCCTCTGTTCAGTGACGACCTGAACGACTTGATGTCCCAATCGATGACGGCGCCAACCATGGTTAGGCAACCGACGACACTTTCCCGACCCACCAGCTACGCTCAAGGAGGCGACGTCACCGACGGGCTGCGAGGTATTCTGAACCGAATCAGCCTTGGCATGTCTTCTCTCGGCGTGGCGATCTTGGGATGGCTGGTGTATTTCGTGCTGCTGTTGAGTTTGAGTAATACGACCGAGGCGGAGTACCAAGCAAACGACTCGATCGCCGCCACAGCCGGCATCACTGTTTTGTTTCTCTTGGTCCTCGGCCTGACTGGTCTGATCCTCGGTACGGTCTCCATAAAGACCGGCGCTCGCGATCGCGTCCTTGCCTACGTCGGGATCATGCTCAATTTCGTCCTGATTCTCCTTTTCGTCACCTGCGGCGTCTTCAGCTCGATGTTCACTCTTCAATAGATCGCTGGGCGGAAGGAAGGAAAGAGAAGCAAGGGGAAGTAAGGGAAAGTATGTTGGCCGGCACCGACGCGTTTGCCGTGGCTGCGGGACGTGTCAATGTGCTGACTTCGGCCGGCGACAGCGCCTTTGCCTGGGCGGCCGACGAGTTGAGCG
>CAZUAH010001330.1:0-1406 GCA_964617665.1 uncultured Pirellulaceae bacterium | reverse complement strand
AACGGCCGGGATTTCACCGGCTTGAAAATGTCTCCCAAGGCCAAAGAAATGTGGTCTATTGAAGATGGAGCACTCAAGGCACACGGTCTGCTCGAGGAATGGGGTGCGGACCTGGAGACCGAGAAAGCGTATCAGGACTTCGTGCTGCTGGTGGATTTCCGGATGCCGGCAAAGTCTGATGCCGGCATTTTCTTCCGCAGACTGATTCCGGACATGGGAGGTTTGAAGTCGGAAGAGTTCAAGATCAGGTCGGAAAACGGCATGGGCATTCTGTTGAGTTTCCAGTTCATGCCGGAGAACGTGAAAGAGGGTTTGGGATTGGAAGCGGAAGATCTCCCTCGGGTCAAACCAGTGAATCCGGCCATCGGGGTCTGGCACACGGTCAAGCTGACCGTGATCGGTACGCGCTTGACGGCCGAGCTTGATGGTGATCGCATCATCGACAACTTCCAATACCCAAAAGGGTTCCTGGCCATCGAGCCGGCGCCTATCCGCTTTCAAAAACATCGCTTTGTAGAGGGCGCCAGAGGTCAGAGAAATCCCTGTCCCATCGAGTATCGGAACATCTTCATCAAAGAGATCAAACCATCTGAGTTAACCCGCTCGCCCGGGTTGAACGTCCCGCCACCGGGGTTTGCCGCGCTGTTCAACGGCAAGGACTTCACAGGCTGGCGAATGTCGCCCAAGGCCAAAGCATACTGGTCCATCGAGGACGGTGTGCTCAAGTCGCCGGGTCTGCTCAAAGAATGGAGTGCGGACATGGTGACCGAGAAATCGTATCGGGATTTTGTGCTGATGCTTGAGTTCCGGATGCCCACGATCTCCGATAGCGGCATCATGTTCCGCAGGCTGATACCGGAAATCCCGGGCTTCGGGGCCCAGGAGCAGTTCAACCTCAGATCGAAGGGCGGATTCGGACATCTGGAGAGTTACTATTTTCTTCCCAAAGAGACCGCAGAGAAATTTGGCCTCAAGGAGAGCGATAAACCCTACAAGCAGGTTAGGAACATCGACCCGGAGGTCGGCGTCTGGCACACGGTCAAGCTGACCATGAAGGGACGGACCTTCTCGGCCGAATATGACGGCGAGGTGATCCAGGACAACTTCGTCTATCACGACTGGATGCTGAACATGGAACCGGCGCCGATCCGGTTGCAGAAACACATCGTTACCTACGGCAATACGGATATGGGCAGGAACCTCGGCGAAGTGAACCCCTGCCCCATCGAATACCGCAACATCTTCATCAGGGAACTGGGCCCCGGAGAGGTCATTGCGTCACCTAAACCAAGCGGAAAACCTCGCGAGTCATCCCTGGAAGAACTGCTGGCCCGGATCGACAAGAACGATCTGCCGGAAGCCTATCAGCCGGCAAGCCATCAGGACTACGTCGACCGGCGTATCGC
>CAZUAH010001329.1:0-1415 GCA_964617665.1 uncultured Pirellulaceae bacterium | reverse complement strand
CCCATCCCCTTCGAGCTGCGCTCGGAGCTGCTGGGCGACCCCCGCGCCTTCAACAAGACCCTGGCCCGGCTCATGGGCCGCCACTACCGCGTGCCCCCGGCACAGAAGCAGCGCCAGGTGCTCAACGCCTGGCTGGCCACCGCTGAGCACGCCGAGCAGGTGGAGCTGCTGCACGACTACGGCTTCGCCCGGGACGGCCGCAGCTTCGTGGACCGCTCGGGCTCCCTGCCCAGCGGCATCCGCAGCTTCCGCGCTCCGCCCCGCAAGGCCGCTGGTCGGCTGTGCCTCGATGTAGCTGGCGCGTCCCCGCCTGCGGAGCTCGCCGCCTCCCTGCTGGACCTCTGGCCCCGGCTGATGGGATGCCCCGCCACGGTGACTGCGCTCATGGGCGTGGTGGGCTGGGGCCTGGTGGCTCCCGTGCTCGAGGCCACCACCCCCGGGGTCTCGCCCCTGCTGGCCTTCATCGTGGGTCGCTCTGGCCAGGGAAAGTCCACCCACGCGGGTGTGGTGCAGTGCTTCTTCGGGGACTACCGCGACACCCGGTGCGCGCTGCCCTTCTCCAGCACGCCCCTGTCCATCGAAGAAGAGGCCCACTTCTTCCGCGGGGCGGTGATGGTGGTGGGTGATGTTAAGGTCTCGGCGATCATGCAAGGCCGCAGCGCCCAGGTCCTGGGCCTGATCCAGCGTGCCGGTGACCGCGCCGAGCGTCGCCGCCTGCGGGCCTCGGGCGAGACCGACCACGCCCGCTCCAGCCGCGCCACCTGGCTGCTGGAGGGTGAGGACGTGCCGGTCACCGACAGCTCGGCCCTGGCCCGGATGCTCCAGCTTCGGCTGCCCGAGATGCCCAAGGACCCCGCCTTGGCCAACCAGCTGGAGGATCTGCTGCCCTCCCTGCCCGCGCTTACCCGCGCCCTGGTGCTGCACCTGCTGGACACCCAGCCCTGGCCGCGCCTGAGTGCGCGCTATCGCTCGCTGTCCCAGGCCCTCACCGAGCTGGCGGGCTCCGCGGCCAACGGCGTGCGCCTGGCCAAGCACATCAGCGCCGTGGTGGTGGGTGCCGAGGTCTGGTCCTCCTTCCTGGCCACGCTGGGCCTGGCCCTGCCCGCGGACAGCGAGGCGCTGGTGCAGCACCTGGTGGTTGCAGGCCACGAGCAGCTCGGTGAGCTCGAAGAGGCCACCCCGGGCGAGCGCTTCCTCGAGCTGCTGCGCCAGCTGCTCGCCGGCGGCCTGGCCCAGCTCGGGGAGCACGAGGACGGCAGCGAGGTGGTGGGCCAGTGGAGCAGCGATGGCAGCGTGGCCTACCTGCTGCCCGCCCCGGTGCTCGGCCGCCTGCGCCGCCACTTCCCCGACGCCGCCGCCACCCTGCCGCCCCCCGCCAGCATCGCCGCCGACCTGGCGCGCATGGACGCCCTGGC
>CAZUAH010001328.1:0-1416 GCA_964617665.1 uncultured Pirellulaceae bacterium | reverse complement strand
TATGGCTGGGGCTACAAAGGCGGCCAGCCGGATATCGACGTCTGGCACTGGAAAGGGGCCCGCACCGGTTCGGCCGGCCAAATCGACGACAAGTATTGGTCGCTGGTAGATTTCTCGGCCAAGGAGATTGGACGAAACGGCGATCCTAAAGACGGCGGCGGTTATGTCAAGAATATCGCAGAGGACGGCTCCCAGCCCCTATTCCTGCCCGATGACTGGGAGAACGTATTCCAAGGGGCGATTCCCAAAACGCATGCGGTCGACTTTGCCCCGGAGCTTGCCAAAGACATTCCCGTGGGAACGAAGTTGCCGGGAGTTGTCAGCGACGCATTTCAGGGAGATCGAGGCGACGTGTCTTGTCAAACCGTGTATGCCGAAGACCAATGGACATTTTTCATTCGGCGAAAGCTGGACACCGGAAGCGAACACGACGTACGGTTCGTGCCGGGCGGTACGCATTCGTTCGGATGTGCTGCATTCGATCACGCCGCCAAACGCCACGCCCGCTCGATGCCCGTCCTTCACCTCGTCCTCGAAGAGTAGGGAGGGCGGCAAGGGATCAGAGTCTATCCCCGACTGTCTGATCCAGGCTGCGCGGCCCACCGACGTCCTGAAGTTCTCGCCGATCGCCGGCTGCATCTCCGCTATTCCCGTTCGGATTTGCAGTCTCGCTATTGTGCAGCGGTGTCCCCGGCCTAGCCAGCGCCTTGGGAAACAGGAGGCGGGGAGCTCTCCACAATGCTTCCGCATCCTGGCTCGCCTTGGCATAGTAAATCCTCGCCGAAGGGGAGTTCACGAACCGAACCTTTGGCAATTGTCGGCGGGCCAATTGGCCTTCTTCCTGGAAAAGCTCGATCAGTTCCAAGACACGATTGTGGAACACTCGCCGTCGGTCCAGAACGCCCAGGTCGCCAGTTAAAACGCCGCTCCGGTAGTTCTCAAGGGATCCCCCTTTGTACGCGATAAACCAAGGAACGATCAGGTGTCGCATGTAGTGAATGGCGATGTCGTTCAGGAGATCTCCATCGCTCACGTCTCGTTCGCCTTGGGGGCCTTTGGCAAGAAGTTCGACCTTGATTCTTTGAATCTCATCGATGTAACGGACGCAGGTTTGGATGTGGCGTCCATACCGCTCCGAAGTTCGGAACCGTTCGATCACCAATTGGGCCACCGGCAATTGTCGTTTTTGCGTGTTTTCCGAGTCCAGCCATTGGTGAAGGCCCGGATTGTTATGAATGATGCTACGGAGTTGGTCCGGAGAATTCCGAATGAAAGCGCGGCTACCCATGACGACCAATGCGCCTTGGAGCCCAGCCGTTTGAATGCTTTCGAATGCACCTAGAAGCGTAATTCCTCCTCGAAACCGGCCGCCCTGATCGACATCGTGAGGTCCCACGTACAACCGTTGAGGCGCGG
>CAZUAH010001327.1:0-1418 GCA_964617665.1 uncultured Pirellulaceae bacterium | reverse complement strand
AAATCGCAAGAAGCTTTGCCAGACCGAGTGCCGTTTACGGCTACACCGCCTGGAGAGACACCGCAGATCACGCAGTGGGCTCAGCGTGCTGTTTGGACCGATCGAATGTTGTCGACACTTTTGGAAGACAAAGTGAGAGGAGGCAAATGGCACACGCTGATTGACAAGGTTTACAGCGAACTGAATCTGTACGTGTCGGCCCGCAAGGTGACCGGCAAGAACGGAGCAGCCGGCGTCGATGGGCAAAGCTGCGAAGCGTTTGAAGAGCATCTGATTGTGGAAACACGTCGGCTCGCCGAACAGCTTCGCGGCAGCACCTATCGACCGAAAGCGGTGCGGCGAGTTCCAATTCCCAAGCCGGGAAGGCCGGACGAAACCAGGCCGCTGGGAATTCCGACGGTCCGCGACCGAGCCGTCCAGCGGGCGGTTCTGAACGTGATCGAGCCGATCCTGGATCACCAATTCCACGAGCGGAGCTTTGGCTTTCGCCACGGACGGGGTGCTCACGACGCGCTTCGGCTCGTCGAGCAGAAGCTTCAGGAAGGCTATGTTTACGTGGTCGATGCAGACCTGAAGAGTTACTTCGATACGATACCGAAAGACCGCTTGCTGAAGTTGATTCAAGAGCACATTTCGGATTCCCGGATGCTGAAGCTGATCAAGATGTTCCTGGATCAGAACATTTTGGAAGAACTCCGCGAGTGGACGCCGATCGCCGGTGTTCCGCAAGGGGCGGTTCTTTCACCGGTGCTGTCAAATCTGTACCTCAATCCGCTGGATCATGAGATGGCCGACGCGGGCTTCGCGATGGTGCGGTATGCGGACGACTTCGTCGTCTTGTGCCGTAGCCAGTTCGAGGCCGAAGTGGCCCTGCAAGTGATCAGCGAGTGGGTGGAGCAGGCAGGTTTGACGCTGCATCCGACGAAGACGAAGATCGTCGACAGCCGCACGGAAAGCTTTGCCTTTCTGGGCTACTCGTTTCGCGGGGACAAGATCTATCCTCGTCGCGAGAGTCTGGCGAAGATGAAAACGCGGCTCAGAGAATTGACTCCTCGTAAGCGGAGCGGTTCGCTGGAGTCGATCGTGCACGAACTCAATCGGGTATTGATCGGTTGGTTCGGTTACTTTCGTCACAGTCGCTGGACAATTTTCAAGGACCTGGACGCGAAGATCCGCAGTCGCCTGCGGCGGCTGCTATTGAAGCGTCATCGGAAGAATCCCAAGCGTCTCCCGCGTCAGCAGCGATGGCCGAATGTCTACTTTACGGAGGTAGGTCTCTGGAGTCTGCGAGAGGCCCACCATCGTTTCGCACAATCCCTTGCAGGCAACTACTGACTGGAGAGCCGTATGCGGGAAAACCGCACGTACGGTTCGGAGGGAGGGGCGGCCGAAACCAATCGGCCGTCCCTACCCCTATC
>CAZUAH010001326.1:0-1419 GCA_964617665.1 uncultured Pirellulaceae bacterium | reverse complement strand
GCCTCGTCGAGCACCTCGGGCATGTTGGTGGCCAGCACGGCCACGCCCTCGAAGCGCTCGATCTCGGTGAGCAGCATGGTCATCAGGGTGTTGCCGCGGCGGCGGGACTCGAACAGGGCGTCGCATTCGTCGAAGAACAAGACGGCGTCGTGCAGGCGCGCCTCGCGGAACAGGCCGGGCAGGAAGCGCGCCGACTCGTTGGCGTTGACGAAGGTGGGGATGTCCACGTTGAGCACCCGGCGGCCCAGGTGTTGGGCGACGGCGTGGGCGGTCATGGTCTTGCCGGTACCCGGGGGGCCGTGGAAGAGCATGAGCGCACCGCGGCCGTAGCGGATCATGGCGTCGAAGCCCCACTCCTTGCGCTTGGCCAGGTAGAGTTCGTGGCGCTCGACCACGCTCAGGATGCGCTGCTTGTCGTGCTCGGGCAGCACCACGCGCTCGAGATCGGCCTGGGGCTCCTCGAGGCTGGAGAACTCCATGAACTCGTCGCCCAGCGCGTGGTTGCCCAGCAGCAGGTCGAGCGCACGGCCGGTGATGCTGATGCTGGCGGTGAGCAGATCCTCGGGGGAGCTGTAGCGACCGCCGATGTGGACGTTGATCAGGTCGTGCGCCCGCAGTGGGGCCTGGGCACCGAAGGCCCTGCGGCGCTCCACGCGATCACCGAGGTCGAGCTCGGCGAAGACGAAGGTGGTGTCCACGCTGAGCCCGCCGCCGCTCATGTCGTCGGCTCGCTCGATGTGGTTCTCGAAGCGCCGATCCAGGGCCGGCCCGGTGGACAGCAGCAGCACCATGCGCTCGAAGCCGTCGAGCTTGTGCAGCTCGCTTAGGCGCTGGATGGCCAGGGGCCTGTCTTCGCGGAGGTGCTGCTCGAGGCGGGCGTCGATCTCGGCGCGGAGCTTGGCCTCTTCGCGCTGCACGGCGGTGATCCGCCGCTTGAGCAGGTTGGTGGGGAGTTCGTCCTCGTCGTCGTTGTAGTAGCCGTGGGAGCGCTTGCGGCCGCCCTCGGCCCGTTCGCGGAGTTTGCGCTCGGTGGCCAGGCGGCTGGCGCGCAGGTCGAACCACTGGTGCTCGCTCTGCAGGTAGGTCAGGTCGCTGTCGAACAGGGGAGTGGTGGGCTTGCGGGCGGCCATGGGGGTCTCCTGGGCGCTGGGATGAAGTGGGGCAACGATCCCGGGCCTCCGGAAGTCAGAGACGAAATGCGGGAGCGTTCGAGTGCGTCCGGGGGGCGCGTCCCTACTACGCCTGAGCCGAGGAAAGCGAAACCGTCTCACGCTGGACTGGTCAGCCATTGTCCAGAGCCTGTCGGCCTGGATGAGTCACCCCACGCGGTTCGGTCTATCCTTGGTGGCGCGGGGGGGGCTCTGGTCATGCGGACATGGGGGCCGATCCGCAAGCTTGCGCCTTTCGCGAACCACCTCG
>CAZUAH010001325.1:0-1422 GCA_964617665.1 uncultured Pirellulaceae bacterium | reverse complement strand
GGGTGACCGTATTGCCTTCCGCGAAGAAGGGAATAACCACCGGGCCGGGGAGCACGGTTTGCACGTCGGCATCGCTCATCAGGACGGACAACCGTCCACGCGCGTAAATGTCACCCCACAAGACCTTACGCCTGCCCTCAGCCGCAAGGGTCCCCCCCCAACCCTGCCAGCCGCCGATGAGGGAGCCCGGAACTGTCAGGTCCGTAACGGTGTGCGTCAAGTCGGCGTAGCGCATCCCCAGCGCAAGTTCCAGGGACGAATGCCAGACCAGATCGTAGTTCTGGAATAGTTCGGCGTCGATGTAGTAGGCCTCCACGTCGACGGGGTTGCCGGCGGCGGACACGGTACCGGCATCGTAATCCCAATACCGCGCCCGGAACCCCAGACCTTCCGGGCCCACCTTGCCCAGCTCGATGCGCGGCGTGAATTCCCAATTGAATTCTGCGGGCGCACCGGGCACGTCGGTCACGCCGCCTTCCTGGAAAAACCGCATGAATTGCAGTTCCACGTCGCAGAACAGGCCGCTGCAACCACCGTCGGCAGTCTGGCTCCAAGCGGAATTCGGAGCCAATGACAGAACCAGGCCAACAATCGCTAGATACAAAGGCTTCGGCATTTTTCCTACATCCTCTCTGACTTGAATAGAGTGAGCTGGGACGCCGCCGGCATGTCCCGAACGGTCAATGACTCGATCAACTGTTGGCGGCAGAAGTGGTTCCAAGTCGACGAAGGGCACCCTCCGTGTCTTGGCAACAGGTGACGATTGGCATCCGTCTTCGTGTCGTCCCAATTCCTGCGCTCGTCATCGGCGTCGTCGGGCGTTGGACTGACTGAGAACCTCCGCTTTTCGTCGAACACTTCGTGGCGTGAATTGTGTCATAGCTGTCGTGCAAAATGTGCTCGCCGTGCATGCAAAACCACATCGTCAAGAGAAACTAGTGGTCGTGCATGAAGACATTTCGAAGAAGAGCACGCTCATAACGCTTGCACCACCTGTGTCGAATCGGGAGAACGGCATCTCATTACCGACTGGATCGTCGATACCATCTGGTGTGTGTTGTCTATGGCGGCAACGGACCAGGACGATTTGCGGACCATGATGAAGGCATTTCAAGACCGACGTTCGGGAGGGCGAAGCTGCTGCTGAGCCGGATTCCCGCGACGTTCCTGATGGCGGCTCGGCAGGAGCCTCGGCTCAAAATCGCTCTAGGAGGCGTCGAGGCCCACGGGCTTCACTCGGGCGATACTTTCATCACGACCATCGTGAAGTCGTCAAGCGAGCGTTCGCCTCCGCTGAATTCGCATACCGCCTGTCTAACTGAGCTTATCAGCTCGCTTGCCGCCTTGTCGAGGTTCTGACGGATCACTTCACAGCGCACGCACGAAGAACGCGTGAGGTTTGTGATTGCAGTAAATCACGGG
>CAZUAH010001324.1:0-1428 GCA_964617665.1 uncultured Pirellulaceae bacterium | reverse complement strand
GCGCGGGGAACGTCCACTTGCTGATGAGCCACGTCGGTGCACTCTCGGGATGGGCAGGGGGACCGTTCGCCTCGACCGTGAGTGGGTACCTCAGATCGAGTGCGGTGAACGGAAGGTCGATCAGATGGCAACCCATGTCGCCCAGCCTGCCGTTGCCGAAATCCCACCACTGACGCCAATGCATGGGATGGTAGGTGGGATGGTACGGGCGATAGGGGCCTGGCCCCAGCCAGAGGTCCCAATCCAGGTGTGCGGGAACGGGAGGTGTTTCTCTCGGCCGATTCCGTCCACGACGGCCGTCACCCGCAGCAACTCTCGGCGGGGTCTCCCACTCGTTATCGCACCAGGCATGGACTTCTCGGATCTGGCCAATCGTCCCAGCCCTAATCAATTCGACCACACAGCGGTAGATTGGCGAGGTGTGTCCTGTATTGCCAAGTTGGGTGGCCAAGCCGTACCGCTCGGCCACGCGCGTGAGTTGGCGGACTTCGTAGACGTTGTGGCCTAGCGGTTTCTCGGTGTAGCAGTGCTTGCCCATCTTCAGAGCCATCACGGTGGCGGGGACATGCACGTGGTCCGGCGTGGCGACGACGACGGCGTCGATGCTATTCCCCTCCCCGTCAAGCAGCTTACGAAAATCATTGTACTTCCTGGCGTTCGCGTACCGTTCGGAAGCTCTCCCAAGGTATTTCACATCAACATCACACAAAGCGACGATGTTGTGGTGATGCATGCCTTGAAGGACTTGCCAGCCGCGATTGCCCACGCCGATACAGGCTAGGTTGACCTTCTCGCTCGGCGGAATCTGGCCGGGGCCTCCCAGGACATGCCGAGGCACGATTGCAGATCCTGCCAGTGCAGCACCGGCGAGCGATTGTTGTAGAAAGTCTCGACGCTTCGAACGATTCTCACGCAATATCATCAATCATCCTATTGCAATTCGCGTTCGGCGGGTGGGATGAGCTCCAACTCGACCTCGGTGATTTCCAGCCCCGCTTGCTTATCCAGCGTATGACACCAAATGGTCTCAACGACCAAATGAAAAGGGGCGCCGGGTAGTTCCTGCTCTAAGCTGGCAAGCGAAGGGTCGAGACGAAACTCTCGAAGGTGCAGAGTGACTTCAAAGTCTTGTCCGCTTCGTAATTCATCGGCGGGCCGGTTAGTCTGGAAACGGCCCGCGAATGCTCCGTTTGCCTGTCTAACGGTGATGCCAAAGTACACTTTCTGTGGCGATGCAATGCGGCCGCGCACTCGGAGACGGGAAGCGGGCTGCAATGTGACGGGCGGCTTGTCGCCGTAGGAAACACTAAGGCCCGTCGTGTAGATTGTCATTCCCTGGGGCGTGGTATACGGGATCGCTTCGAGTTTCGCCTCTTGGGTATCCGTCCCAGGCGTCCATTTCCCTTGTGTGCGGACCGGTCCGAGGGA
>CAZUAH010001323.1:0-1430 GCA_964617665.1 uncultured Pirellulaceae bacterium | reverse complement strand
ATAGCGACGGCAACGGTGCCATCGGCGTGATCACGGCTTCCGCGTGACACACCAGCGCCCTCTTCGGCGCCCGGCCGGCCTGCCTCGGTGCTGACAAAGACCAGGGGGCCAGGCTCTACTCGATCAGGTGCCGGGCGATGAGCAGCAGGTTGAAGGAGACGACCGAGGCCCAGCAGTACTGCTCGAAGCCGTCCTCGCCCTTCCAGGTACAGCGGCGGAGACCGAAGCCGCGCTTCAGGTACGAGATGACGCCCTCGATCCCGGCCCTGAACTTGCGCAGCTCCTTGTAGACCCAGGTGCTCTTCACCATGTCGGTGATCGCGAGCCCGCGGCCCTTGGAGAAGCAGACGTCCTTGATGCCCATGTCCTTGGCGGCCTTCAGGTTGGCCTTGGAGGCGAAGCCTCCGTCCAGCGCGATCTGCCGCGGCATCCTGCCCAGCGCCGAGGACAGGCGCTCGATGGAGCGCTCGACCATTGATGAATCGGCGGGGTTGCCCTTCTCGACGACCAGGTCGAGGACCAGGCAGGACTCACCGACCGACAGGCAGAGCTTGTGGCCGAACTGCACCTTCCGTCTACCCTTCACGATCACGTCGGTGTGGGGCTCGAAGATGGAGACCACCTTCTCCGAGGACGGCACTTTCTCGCCATCGAAGACCCTCCGCCGGGTCTGGGACACGACCAGTCGCCCCAGCTCGGTGAAGTGTTCCAGCTCGGCGACGAGCCCCACCGCCACCGGGTCGGACATCGACCGCCGAAGGATCACGACAGCGGCATCGGCGAAGCCCAGGACCTCCTCGGTGAGCCGGACCAGGGCCCGATACATTCGGCGTCTGCCTGCCGAGTCCTTGGCGTTCATCACGCCCAGCCGCCGGCGCTTCGCCGCCTTGGTCCGCCTGGAGAAGGTCACGGCGAACCCTGCCTTGCGGGCTGCATCCAGAAGGCGAGTCAGCACCTTCACCGTGTCCCACAGCTGCGCCGCGTCGTCGGGCTCGTGGATGTCGGTGTCGGTCACAGTGCAGTCGATCCGAGCCTTGGAGCCCCGTTCGACTCCCTTGCGCCGGGCGCAGGTGACCAGGATCTTGTTGATGGCCTCCCAGGTCGAAGCCCGCAGCTTCTTGATGTTGCTCTGAAGAGCCGACCTGGTGGGGGCCAGGTCGCAGAGGCCGAGCCCGAGGAATCGCCGGTAGGCCATGGAGTCCACGGCGGCGAAGGCCAGCTTGGTGTAGCTGAACTGCAGCATCTGCTTCAGCACCGCAGCGCGCACCACGAAGTCGGCTGTCAGGCCCGGAGCGCCCTGGTCCGCGTCGACGCCTTCGGGGACCAGATCAGCCAGAGCCAGCTCCGCGATCTCCGGGTGCTCGTCCAGGATGATACCCATCGCTTCCAGCTCTTTCGCATGCGGATGGCCGTGAGCAGCAGGTGCCAGG
>CAZUAH010001322.1:0-1431 GCA_964617665.1 uncultured Pirellulaceae bacterium | reverse complement strand
TGGTCGTCAGGTCAGGCGTGAGGGACGGAATTCCGCTCTATGACGGGAGTGTCCTAAACAAGACGTCCTTTCAGCTGTCGCACCTAAACCATGACAAAAGCCCCCTCCGAGGACAATCCGAATCGTTACCCGCGGTGGTTTGATCGCGGGCAGGAGTGCTGCCCGCATCGCCGTTGAGAGCTGCCCGCGACGCTTCCCGCAACTGCCCGCACCGCTGCCCACGATGTTTCTCATGCTGCCCGCAAGCCGCACCCTGTACTGCCCACGTCATTGCGGGCACCGGAAGGCCTGGAAAAACAGTCGGTTAGCCGAATACGGTGAGGTTGTACATGGCTGACGAACCGGTCGCGAAGCCGGTCGCAGCAAAAGACGACGACTCAACTGTGAGGCGGACATGGCAAGTGAACTCGAAAAAGCAATCAAGGGCGAGAAGGTCAGCGACAAGCAGACCAAGACAGCCCTCGGACAGGCGGTCAAGCGGATCGCGAACCTGACCAAGAAAGCGGACGGCAGCTCGCTGGCGCTCAAGGACACCGGAGGTGCGGTGCTGTCCACGGCGGAGACTCAGGGCAGCTTGTTCCTGGCGTCGATGGCCGAGGGCTACCTGGGCCCCGAAAAGATCAAGGTCGGCGCGGTGGATGTGCGTGCGCCGCTGGCGTTCGCGGGGGTCGGGTACGGCCTGTACGAGGTGATGACCGGCAGCAGCGGCGGTGTGCATGCGTTGGCGCTGGGCAACGGGCTGATGGGTTCGTGGCTGGCGTCGGTGGCGGTACAGGCCGGGAAGACCCTGGCCGAGAAGAAGGCCGAGCCATCCAAGCCAACCCCCACCACGCCCCAACCGTCGATCCAGGGTGACGTGACGCTGCCGTCGCAGCCCACGACGCCCGCTCTACCCGAGCCGGCGGTGCAGGGAGATTTCGACATGCCGGTCCGCGAGGTGACGCTGACGCCGGAACCGGAGCCGGTCCCAAGGGAGGACAGGCGACGTCGACCTGGACGAGCGGAAGACCGCCCCCGGCGTCGCGGAGGCCCGCGACGTCGGCCAGGCCGGACCAGCCGCCCCCGCCGGGGAGGACGATTCGTACGAGCGCATCGGCGCAGGAAGTAATCAACCAACAGCTGGCAATTGACGCCAGGGTGTCGAGGGCACGGACGGACGCGGCCTGGGCCACACCAGCGAGGAGAGAGAGATGAGACAGATCGTATCGCTGGGTTACGCGCGGGTTCACTTCGACCGAGTGGGGCGCGAGTTGCTCATAGACACGGACACCCTCCGGCGGCACCCGGTGGAGGATGACCTCGATGACCTGGGTGCGGAAGAGTTCGGGTTCGACCCGGACGAAGACGACTTCGGTGACGACGACTGGGACGACGAGGACGACTTCGGCGACGACGACTGGGACGACGAGGACGACTTCGGCGACGACGACT
>CAZUAH010001321.1:0-1433 GCA_964617665.1 uncultured Pirellulaceae bacterium | reverse complement strand
CCGCTTCGGTGGGCAGGCGGTACGGCTTGCCTTCTTTCTTGCTCAGCCATTCGCAAAAGTCCACGGCTTCGTACCAACTGACGAACACCACGGCCTCGTCGTCTTCCTTGGCAAAGCCCAGTTTGCCGCGCAACTTTCGATGGTCTGCGTCGAACTGCTCATACTGTGAATTGGTGACTTCGGTAACCGACACGTGAACCGGTCGGCTGATGACGACTCGATGAAGCGGCCGTTCGTCCCAATCGCCTTGTTCCGACCCCATCTGGAAGTCGCCCGCCTGGATCGGGACCATCTTCATGCCCAGTGAATTGGTGAACGTCTCGTGATTCTCCTGCGCGATCACGAGATTGCTCACGGCCAATACGATCAGTGCCGTCAGGGTACATCGGAGCATTGTTGTTGTCCCTCCACGTCGCGTTGGTGTCGGTCGATTAGGCAGTTCCCGGGCAATCTATATTACCAGATGGTGGGTGAGCCTGAGAGCGGATGCGGGCAATTACCAAGCAATGTGGTGTGCTGGGAATCGCAGTTTGCTGCAAGTAATACCGCAGCCCTTGCGGCAGATTGGGGAAAACAACTAGACTGTCGTTTGAGTCCTCTTGTCCGAACGGTCCGAGGCTCGTGGGCCTTTCAAGACTGGGTTTCGGGGGAGGCGAAGCTCCTGCTGAGTCGTATTGTCCCGTGCCTTCGGCTCGGCGGGAGCCTCGCACTCCCGGATTTGAGACCGGCTTTGGTAACTCGCAAGCTCTTAGAAGTAGAAGTAACAGTATGTCGCACCGTTTCATCAATCAGTTTGGCGACCGCGAACCCGTCGACGAAGTGTTCCTGGCCGCAGAGAAGCAGCTACGCACGAATCGCCAGGGCAACCTCTACATGCAGATGCGTTTGTCCGACCGCTCCGCTTCGGTAACGGCCATGATGTGGAATGCGGGCGAGAAAGTCTACCGATCCTTCGAAAACGGCGACTACGTGCGCGTGCAGGGAACGGCCCAGTTTTACAACGGTGCCTTGCAGATGATCCTGACGCGGATCGAACCGGTCGACGCACGCGAAGTGGACGAATCGGACTTCGTCACGCTGGGCACGATGGACATCGATCAGTTGGCCGAGCGGCTTCGGGAGATGTTGCGCTCCATGAACAACTACCCGCTCCGCAATCTGGCCGAGTGCTTCCTGATCGACGAGGAGTTCATGGACGGCTTGACCAGCGCCCCGGCTGGCGTAAAGAACCATCATGCCTATCACGGCGGGCTTCTGGAACACGTGCTCAGCCTGATGGAGTTGACCGCTGTCGTAGCACCCCGGTATCCCGACATCGACCGCGATTTGCTTCTGATGGGCGCTTTTCTGCACGATGCTGGCAAGATTCGCGAGTTGACTTACGAACGCGACCTGGGCTACAGCGACGAAGGGCAGTTGATCGGGCATCTGGT
>CAZUAH010001320.1:0-1437 GCA_964617665.1 uncultured Pirellulaceae bacterium | reverse complement strand
GTCGATTGGAGCATCGCGCAGTATTACGTCGCCGTCCGTCGTCCGGAAGCGGCGGCGCCGTATCTGACCGAGGCTGCAAAACAGATGCCCGAATTACAGTTCGAATTGTCGCTGCTGCATGCTTCCCTCGGGCAGGTGGATCTTGCGCGTGAGGCAAGTTATCGGGCGCACAACTACTTCCGCCGCCTGTTGGCAACCACGCCGGACGACGATGATGCCAGACTGCGATGGGCCAGTGTTCGTATGAATCTGGGCGACTTTGAGGGCGCGGTGCGTATCCTCCGGGAAGGCTTGGCTCTGCGGCCGGAGGGGCCTTTCCAGAGGGCGCTGGCCGCGGCTTTCGTCACACACTACGACCGCCTATCGCAACAGTCCGCCGACGCGGGGGTGCCTCAATTGGAGTTACTGCGTATCGCGTTGAAGCATGACGCAAATTGCCGCGATGCCCTGCTGCGGTTGGTCGAGTTCGGAGAGGGGACCGAAGACGAGCAGAAGCAGGCCCGGGAAATGCTCGAGTCCCTGCTTGCCAGGGGATACGCCACACCCTTTGTGCACTTCGTATTGGGCTGCAAAGCGTGGGAAGCGGGCGAGACGGATTCTGCGTTGTTCCATTTGGAGCGAGCGTACAAGTTGGACAAGGAACTGGGCCCTGTGGCCAATAATTTGGCCTGGTTGCTGTCCCACCAGGAGAGCCCCGACTTGGAGAGAGCACTTACGATCATCGACAGTGTGCTCGGCCGCTGGCCTGATGTGGCGCAGTACCGCGATACGCGTGGCCAGATTCTGGTGAAGCTTGAGCGCTGGAACGACGCCCTGGAGGATCTGGAGCGAGCCCTGCCCCGGATGGCGCGTGACGCTCCGTTACACGCAGCCTTGGGCCAAGTCTACCGTAGGCTTGGGCAAGTGAGCCTCGCCCAGAAGCACGAAGAGCTCGCCAGGAACCTGGAATCGGCCGAAGACCGGTGACCAGAAGGAGGTCCATCGGGCGTCTGGGACATCGATACAGGTAGGCACGCTAGAGCACTCCTGTTGAGTGTCCCCACAACCTGCCTGCTTACGCGCTAATAGCCCCATTATCCTGCGCAAACTATTTACAGCCTCTAGACACCACATTATACTTATTCTTCGCGGTCATGCTATGATGCCCGCGTAGTGCAAGCATTTGTAGTCTCCAGCCTTTCCTAAGTACACGACGCAATGGGCTGGCATCGCACGCGCACGTCGGTCACTTTCGAGCCTATCGTGTCTCTACGGAGACGTCTTGAAATACCACGAACGCCCAGTGCGGGGGCACAGACATAGGAGTTTTGCGCAGCGTGGGACAACGCTGTGCTGGATGGAGTTCGCCCGGTGGGTCACGGAGGGTGCAGTTCACTAGGAAGACGTGACATCCCCGATGCGAGCCTTTGGAACAGTAGATAGAGAAGGAACTGGGAT
>CAZUAH010001319.1:0-1440 GCA_964617665.1 uncultured Pirellulaceae bacterium | reverse complement strand
AAAACAGGCAAGTTCTGGCTCTAGCGACGTAGGACTTACCGGTTGCGGCACTAGTGCGTGTCGCACTCACATATAGCGGTCGCGGCGGCGCGAATTCCGAGCGAGAACGACGAAAAACGCTACAGTGATTTGGCCTGCGCTCCGGAAGGACCGTACGCCCGGACTTCAGGCAGGCGCAGCTTCGCGTTGAAGCAACTCCCTGACGCCGACGAAGGCGGTCCGCGATGCCAAGCAACTGTGACGAAATGCTTCGGGGTAAGAGACGCTTTCAAGGCGGAACTTCTCGGCGCCGCCGCTCTTGAAGACCAAGTCACCTGCGTTGTACCACTGCTGCCCTGGGCCCGTTTCTATTTCGATCGAATCGAACGCGTCCAAATCAATCGAGCGGTCGTCAACGCCCTTCATGCCCTTCTGCACCACGATGCGTCGGTTGGTCAGCGTATATCGGATACCGGTGACCGGGAGAACGCGCCAGAAGTAAAGAAGGATCGCCGGGCCGATCGACAACAGGGCCATGAGGTTCCCGAGGCGGAAGATGTACACGTCCGGCCAGCGGATGGCACACAGTTGGCCAATGATGCTGCCCAATCGGTAGACCGAAAGCGATGGCCAGACAGTGGCCGCTTTGACTTCTTCCGCGTCGGTTGGAACAACACCGGCAATTGCTTGCTTCATCGGTAGAAATCCTCGACAGATGCAACGGCGCCCAGGGGCGGAACGAAAAAGAGACTATCAAACGCAAGACTACATCGCCAGCCCCGATGCACGTAGAATAGTTAATGTGGGCGCGTGCAAATTCGGAACATCGGGTAAAGACCCTCGGCCGAGTTGGCCGAATACTGGGTGAACGTGAAAAAATTCCGGGTTACGCCCTAGGGACTGTTGACACCGAGAGCACTTTGGCTAAGATTACTCGGCTTCAGACACATTTGTGAAAGTCTGAAGCAAAGCTGTTCTTTGACAATTTGGTAGCGATCTCCCACGTCAATTTGAGGCTGTGAGAAATCAGGCCGATTGAAGTCGTCTCGTTGACCACGGGACGCAATGATGGTTTCAAGCCATCAATTGTTTAGGTAACTTCCGCTCCAGCGACGCGAGTCGCTGCGGTGGATAAGCTTATAATCAATTGAAGGGTTTGATCCTGGCTCAGAATGAACGTTGGCGGCGTGGATTAGGCATGCAAGTCGAGCGAGAAAGTCCCTTCGGGGATGAGTAAGGCGGCGAAAGGGAGAGTAACGCGTAGATACCTACCCTCGGGTTCGGGATAGCTGCGGGAAACTGCAGGTAATACCGGATGATGTCTCCGGACCAAAGATTTATCGCCCGGGGAGGGGTCTGCGTCCTACTAGCTTGTTGGTGGGGTAAAGGCCTACCAAGGCTAAGATGGGTAGCGGGTGTGAGAGCATGGCCCGTCTCACTGGGACTGAGACACTGCCCAGA
>CAZUAH010001318.1:0-1442 GCA_964617665.1 uncultured Pirellulaceae bacterium | reverse complement strand
GGCCAACTGAATCGCTCGGGCCGGATTCCGTAGCTTCTCGTCTGGGCATGTGGCAAACAGCCAAGCCAAGTTGAACACCGCTACCTCGTCGTCGGGAAGCATTTTCAGCACTTTTTCATATTGCTCGATGGCCTGTTGAAACTCGCCGCAAGCCAACAGGTGCTCGGCGGAGCTGCAGTGGATACTTGCGTACGCTTTGAGGAATCTCAGGTCGTTCCATTTAGTGAGTTCACAGGCCCGTTCGGAGAGTCGGCAAGCGGTGGGGTAGTCGCGGCGTTCGATATCGTCGTACGTGCCCAAGAGGCAAGCGAGCGCATCCAGTGTTTCCACATTATCAGGGTCCAATGCGATCGCCGACTGGTACATCGAAACCGTTTGGTCGAGCCCCACCGTTTTTGTCAGATTTCCTGCGAAGCTACGATGCGCAAAGATGTTGTTTTGGTCCACTTTGATCGCGTTGTTCCAAACGGACACACTGTCTTGCCACGTCTGGACCTGGTAGGCACTGAGCACGACCAGCAGGAAGAGAGCCGAAACACCTGCGACACCCGCCGCCACGATGGCAGCCCATCTGTTCAAGCGGCTCACTAACCGTCTCAGGCCCATCGCCAAGCATACTGTCAGCCCTACCAGAGGCAGATACAGGAATCGATCGGCCCGATCTATGTGATGCGGCATGATCTGTGAAGTAGGCCCCAATGCAAGGCCGAACCAAAGAAGGCCGAACAGCACGGACTTCTGACGCCTGAACTTCCACAACGCGACGCACGTCAACCCGAGCGCCAGCGCGCCCAGAACTACCTCCGTGTCCAGGAAACTCTGAGGCCTGCACATATCGTAGGACAGCCCTAGACTGGAGGGCCAGAACAGCGTTTTGAGATTCAGCCAGTACACATTCAGAATCACCATCAGCCGCTCGGCACAGAATGCCTCGAGCAGTTTTTCCCCTCGGCCCGCAACAGGGTTGTATTCGGGGCCGAACTTCTTGGCGGCGATTGTGGCGATGCCGATCACCCACAGCACCGAGGTGCCGCAGAAAATCCGCCGCAATTTGGGGCGGTCCAGCATCAACACGTCCCACGTCACGACCAGCAGCGGGATCACGGCCGCTACGGCATTACTGAGACAGGCCCCCGCACACGATAGAGCCGCGCAAGCGTAACAGGCAAGTGCCCGTCGTGGTTTGTCGCCGTCTTTGCTCAAGTGACGGGCCGTCATATGAAAATGGAGACAACCCAACGCCCCCAGCGTCATCAACAGTTCTTCTCGGCCGGGCACCCAAGTCACCGGCTCGACAACCACGGGATGGACGCCAAATACTGTGGCGGCCAATGCGGCCACTGGCACTTCCCACCACGATACGGGAAAAGGGGTTGCGTACCTTTGGCGCGCACTTCGTTGGTGCGCAGCACCCTCCGGGCCGTTCCGGCAAAAGGTACCTG
>CAZUAH010001317.1:0-1443 GCA_964617665.1 uncultured Pirellulaceae bacterium | reverse complement strand
ACGCCCCCAAAATACCAGGCAAGTCAACAATGGTTCTGGTGTCCGCTCACACTGCAATCACGAGAAAAAGACATTTCATGTGGGATTTGAGATTCTACCACCAGCGGGCAACGGTAGCCATGCTCTAGCGCGGGTCTCACGCTGTTTCCCTGTAATTGGATTCTCTTCCCAACCGGGAACAATGAGATACACCCCATCACCTTCACCACAGTACTCCAGGTGCGGCCCGTCCCGTCCACACCACGCAGCGATCGCTTGAGCCACGCCCCCAGCCGAATAGGCTGGAGCAAGGAGCGGAGCGATCCGCCGCGGCGGACTCCGGCAATGGATGAATGGCGAGACAGGTCTCGAATGAGCGGCCGAGCCCTGCACGATGCCCGGTGCCTCACGGCCCACGGCTCACGAATGGGCTCGACCCGAAAATCAAGCTGCGGCGGAATATTAGTGCGAGTCGCACGTACGTGTAGCGTCTCCGGCGCTGTGAATCACTGCTTCAAACCGCGAAAGACCCGCTACAGTTTCGCCTCACGCGTTATGGTTGGTCTTGGGCCGTCCGTTGCTTGCATCGCGATATTTTCGCATTTCTTGTCAGGCTTCCGTAGAGTAGGATCAAATTACAGCCTGAGGATTCATCATGATTTGGCCGCGTTGGCATATCGCTGGCGTGGCCTTTTTTTGTTTCGCCCTGCAACTGCCAGCAGGTGGCTCGACTTTGCCGGAGCCGCCATCGGCCACTGTGCCAGAGTCAGCTTGCACATCGCTCTCACGTGCCCACACCCCTTTCTAACACCAAGTTCTCGATATGCCTACCAAAGACACCCTTTCCGAGTTGCAGGCTATCAAAGACGAACTACATTGGCTCGCGCATCGCGCCAAAGAACTCCTGCAAGCTCTCGGAATGTCGACAGACACAGCCGAACAAGTCAGGTTGGATATACGTGGGCTCAGCACGACATTGGAATGCTGGATGCAGCAACTGTCTTCCCCGTCACCGAGCGACGAATCCGCGCCGACGCAGTCGCCTACCGTTACCGACCAGCGAGCAGCTTCAATTCGGCGTCCAAGGTCCGATTGAATTGGCTGATAACGAGCGTTTAGGCTTTGTGCGCTACCACAACGACTGCGGACCCATCGTTCCACGTTCTGGGTAATGTGGCGGCTATGGTTCGATCCCTGACTCGACGACAAGCTGCTGATCGTCCACTTCCACCAGATCGCCGACGTGAAGCTTGCGGCGACGGCGCGTCTCGGTCTCGCCGTTCACCCGCACCGAGCCCCCTTGAATCAATAGCTTGGCTTGGCCCCCCGTATCTACCGTCGAGCTGAGCTTGAGGAACTGGTCCAGACTAATACTGACGGGTTCTTCGGCCGTCATGCTTCAATCGCCTCCGCGGGATCCGGCGGCGCACTCTGCGAGCGCGTGGCCATGAAGTAGCGGCTCGG
>CAZUAH010001316.1:0-1448 GCA_964617665.1 uncultured Pirellulaceae bacterium | reverse complement strand
TACTTCAAGAAGTTCCAGAGGGTCAAGAGTTGCGGCAAAAAGCAGTGCTCAAGCGCGCACTGTTATGATCGATCGTTCTATAAGTAAGGGTGATCAAATAATGAGTCATAATCCCCATGCTGCACAGTCAGTTTCTCAAAGTGAGGATTCATTTAATATTTTAATTGGAGTTGGTGGAAGTGCCACTGCCATGACGGGTGTAGATGGTAGCGTTGGTATAGCAATTAATCCTGGGCTGGGAAGTACTGATGCTGACATAGGTGTTTTTGCCTCAACAGGACCCAGTGGAGGCGTTAACATATCAAAAGATATATTTGTGGGTTATATAAATGGAAGTATGGCCAATGTATCTGGACAAACTTATAATATAAATGCTGTGCCCGGGCCTGTTAGTATTTCAGTTTTTTTTAATTCTTCAGGTGAGTGGGTTGGAGGTACTGTTGGCCTTGGACCTAGCTTTCCGATGGTTGGTGCCTCAGGAGGTATCAATTTTACAAGTACTATTACAGTTAGGGATATATTCCCATAATGATTTTTATAAATAAGTAACTGTTAAGAAGGGATTAAGTATGATGGGTGCTAGAAAGAAGTTTATAATATTGATATCGATATTGATGATTGCCATAATGGGTTTTCTGCTAGCAGAAATATATATATCGGAGGGTTTTATAATTTTAGTATTTATTCCTCAATTTATAATTGGTATATGGATATCTTTACTGAAATGTCCAAATTGTGGTACACGGCCGTCCTATCGTCTGACACGTTTTTTGGGGATAGAAGTTCGTGCATGGACGTCTATCCCAAAGAAGTGTCCAAAGTGTGGTGTTAAGCTTTAGAATGTGCCATCGCTGCTGGCTGGTGGCGTCCGTTTAATAAATCGGGCGGATCATTGGCATTAAGCATTTTACTCGTGGCACTGTTGTGCATGGGATTGAAACGCGTCATTCCCGAATGGGGGTATCGGGAATCTGCGGGTCGTGTGGGTGCCAATTTGTCATCCTCGTGCGTTCGTACGGGCGATGGCGCTGCCCGTGCCCTTACATCACGTACAAACGGTGTCATATATGGACCCGTTCTGAAGTCAATGAAAAAAGCATAAAAAAAGTAATGTCAAAAAAAGGAAATAAATGCAGTCATATATTCGGTCATTTTAAGAAGCTATTTATTATAATTATCGCTTCTTGGACCCTGATGAAATTTGCACGTTTTCTTCCTTTATCATCCCGACGGTTATTAAAACCGATGACAGTCTCAGGTATAGAAAACGCATGTTTAATCCATTTTTGTCATCACTATTTTTTTTCATAGCATTGAAGTGGGTGTTAAGTGAGTATCATTTACAACACATATATTTTTTATCTGTACATTCAACTTTGATTGTAATTTGTATTGCTTAACTGCTTAACTGCTTAACTGCTTAACTGCTTAACTGCTTAACTGCTTAA
>CAZUAH010001315.1:0-1449 GCA_964617665.1 uncultured Pirellulaceae bacterium | reverse complement strand
AAGCTAGGCAAGAACGAGCCTTGGTGACGACACAATTCCCGGTTGCGGCACTAGAGCGCGTGTGGCGTAACCGTAGCGGGTTTTTCGCCGGCTGGACCCATGAATTACTGCGCCGGAGACGCTACACGTACGTGCGACTCGCACTAGGCAGGATGGCCTGACAGCAAGTCGGCCAGTGCCGTGTCCTCGTCATCGGCTATCTCGAACAGCGTATCCAGCTTGGTCGAGCAAAATGCCTGCCGGACGTACGGCTGCATCGCACACAAGATCAGAGCGCCACCAGTTCCCTGTAAGCGCCGGTTGAGGACTAGCAGTTTCGCCATCAACAAACTGCTGACATGATCTAGATCAGATAGATTGACGACGACGCGCGGCACATCGCGGGCGGCCACGAGTGAGTCGGCCAGACGTTCGATTTCGGTCTGATCTGGCGTTCTCTCGGGTTGGACATCCAAAAGCACGACATCATCAACGATTCTGCTGCGACACCACAAGAAATACCCGCAGTCCGAGCAGGGCATCGCAAGGGACGGAATCAGCAGATGAGGAGCCAACTTCGCACCACACATTGGACACTGACTTGGCAGCTGTCTACCTTCGTCTGACGGAATGCTCATTGTATGTCCCCCATGCTAACCGGGTGGGCGGTGTACGTTGCAGAGATTGGACCATTCGCGTTATGGCGGTAGTTATCCCCTTGATTGGTGCCTATTCTGGTAATCGAATTCCCGTGAAAAATGCGGACATCAAAAACTTGATGTGAGGCAGAAAAGACAAATCTGGTGGGTTGGGCCCGATTCGGCCTCTCTTCTCAGGCGATTCGCGGATCAGCGATGTCAGTGGATTCGCAACGGCTTCGGCAGCGGGAAGCGGACGTTTTCCTCGCGAATGGTCCGCAACTCGACGACCGCCCCAAATTGGTCCTTCAGATAATCGATGCATTCATCGACGACCGACTCGGGGGCACTTGCGCCGGCCGTTACCAGGACCGTATCCACGCCATCAAACCATCCTGGATCGATATCGCAGGCCCCGTCGATCAGGTGAGCCGCAATGTTCTGCTCGGACGCGATCTCGCGAAGTCGCTGGCTGTTCGAGCTATTCTGGCTGCCCAGCACTAAAACCAAGTCCGCTTTTGCGGACAGTAGACGCACGGCTTCCTGGCGATTCTGTGTCGCGTAGCAGATGTCCTCTTTGCGGGGGCCGACTAGATCAGGGAACCGTGCCTCTAGTCGTTCAATGATTCGATGGGCGTCGTCAACCGAAAGCGTCGTCTGCGTTAGATAGGCGACTTTCGCATCGGGCGGCAACTCGACGGCGTCGGCGTCGTCCACGGACTGGATCAGAACTATCGACTCAAGAGCCTCGCCCATCGTGCCCGCAACCTCGTCGTGGGCGTTGTGGGCGCGGAGCCCGCTGGGGGTGGCCCCGTTGGCGGATACGGGGGGG
>CAZUAH010001314.1:0-1450 GCA_964617665.1 uncultured Pirellulaceae bacterium | reverse complement strand
AACAACCTGCGCTAATCCGAGTAGCTTGGGCCGGTGAATTCGAGCCATTTTTCCAGCGTCTTGGAGAGCAATGGGCCGGAGACCGGCTTCAACAGTACGTCATCCATGCCCGCATCAAAGCAGCGCTGCTGCACGCCCGACCGCTTGTCCGCCGTGATGGCGACTATGGGGATATGCCGTCCCGTGCCTTTCTGCTTGCGGATCAGCTCGGTGGCCTCGAAGCCGTTCTTTTCTGGCAGCCAGCAATCTATGAGGATCAGGTCGAAGGACTTGTTCCCCGCTGCTTCCACCGCCGCGTCTCCGTCCTCGGCGACGTCCACGATACAGCCGAGCTTGGCGAGGAGCCCGGACACGACCTGCCGGTTGGTGAGGTCGTCTTCGACCACCAGCACGTTGGGATGGAACGCCGGGTTCATGCGAACTTCCTGGGCTTCGGTCTTGGGCAGATCCAACGACAGGACTTCCCTGTCAAGATCTCCACAGCCCACGCCGGCGAAATCAAAGATCTCGTTGATGAGCTGCCGCAGCGTTTTGGCCGAACCTTCGATGGCGGCCAAGAATGTAGCCTGCTCTCGCGTGAGCTGTGTGCCCTCGAACAGCTCGATCATCCCGATAATGCCCTGCATCACGGTCCGGATCGTGAAGCTCGCCTGTTCCAGGAACTCCGTCTTGGATTGGTCACTCTTCTGGGCGAGGTCGACGGCTTCTCGAAGGGACGTTTCTTCCTCTTTGTACTCCGTGATGTTGTGGATGAACACCGCGCCACAGATCATGCCGTGCCACCGGATCTGGGTGATCCGCATTTCACCTATACCCTTGACCTTCGATGGGAGGTTGATCTTGATCTCGTAGAGCTGTGGGCGGTCGACGGGATATGGAAACGGCCATCGAGTGAAGGACTTTGGGTCGGCTCCCAGGTACCGGTAGGCATGGCCATTGGCGTACATGATCTCGCCATCGTGCCCGACGATCAGGATACCGTCGGCGCACGCTTCGAATAACGCTCGGTAGTTCTCCAGATGGGAATGGAGTTCCTCGCCGTTTGGGTCTGCTCCCCCGGCATCACGCACCCGCTGGACCGAACGGGAGACTACAGCCACGACGGCGTCCCTGCCCTCCAATGGCTTGTGCAAGAAATCCCGGGCACCACAACGCAGGACTTCGGGGGCGTCATACGTTTTGTCGTAGCTGGCAACGACCGCTGTACCCGCGTACGCGCTAGTCAGCCACTGGGGCAGCCGCGCTCCGTCCGATGCGACGAGCCGGGCATCGGTGATGACCACGTCGAACGGTCCTTGCGCTAGCAGCTCAACGGCCTGTTCCGCACTCTCGGAGGAGGTCAGCTCGAAGTCCCCATCGGGTAGCAACTGCTGCAACCCCCGATAGATACTGGGATCCGTGTCGACGACCAGAATGGACAAAAAATCTCTCATCCGGTGTTCCCCTCATC
>CAZUAH010001313.1:0-1451 GCA_964617665.1 uncultured Pirellulaceae bacterium | reverse complement strand
AAGTAGGGCCGAGCAAAAAGTTTGGACGCATATTCCGGAGTCTCATTAACAACACACACCAAGGCAATAACATGGACATCGTGAAACGAAGCATGGCGGTTTCGTCTTCTCTTCTTCTGCTTCTCTTCGCAGCCGTCGATACTGCTACAGGAGGCGGCTTTGCTGACGGTAGGCTGGGGCAGGGGGTGATCCTGGACGGGGAGAGCCAGTGCATCAGGGTACCCCACTACGCCGGCCTCAAACCCGACAAGGCGATAACCATATCCGCCTGGATCAAGCCGGAAAAAATCACCGAGGGCTGGTGGTGGCAGGAGATCTACAGAAAGGAAGACGGCAACGCCCGGTCGCTGCTAGCGCTCGGCCAATACGAAGGCAAACACTGCCTGTGCTTCGGCCTGGGGATAGGCGGGAAGTACTTCGACTACGGAGTGCCGCTCGCAGGTCCAAAACTGCTCGACGGGCAGTGGCACTTGGTTTGTGGGACGTACGACGGGAAAGCTCTCACGTTCTACGCGGATGGCAAGGAGATCGGAATGACCAAGGCCACCGGCGATATCATGACCTCGGGCGAGGCCCCCGCGTATATTGGCTCCGCGAAGGGATTGGAGGAGTTCTTCAAGGGTGGCATTGATGATGTACGCATCTACAACAGGGCTCTGTCGGCCGACGAGATCAAGGCGGTGGCCCTCGCCGACGGAAAAGCCACCGTCGACGGTCTTGTCGGATGGTGGAAGCTCGACGGCAATCTGAAAAATAGCGCTACCATGGCGCCGAAGGAACCGGTTGCCGAACTGCGTGGCGTAGACAAGGAGTGGGTGGCAAAGGCGGCGGATCTTGGTGCTGCGCAGCTCGATATCCGTGTCGCAGCCGAAACCGGGGTTCGCATCACGATCCGGCCGTTCAACTTCAAGGATACGTTTCCTTACACGCCTGCCCTGGTCGACATGGATTATCCGGAGCCGGTCATCAGTCTGCGCAAACTCGATTCGGCCTTCGAACCAGTCAGAGCAAAAACAGGCAATTTGAACGTCACCGTCCGGGGCAAGCCGCTCTCCGTCCTCGTGACCACATTGGACAACAAACCTGTCCAGAAGATCACGTTTTCTCCGGATGGCACGATGTCCTTTGCTTTGGATGACCAGCCGGTTCTGGGAATGGGCGAAGGCGGGCCCAAGCAGACCGGAGACTCATGGCGCACCGACAAGATCGAGCTGGATCGGCGTGGGCGATTGCATCCCATGACCCCATGGTACGGGACGGGCACCTACGGCTCCTCCAATCCGGTACCCCTGATGGTCGGCACGGCCGGATGGGGGCTGTTCATTCCAACGCCGTGGGGCGCTATCGATCTGAGTGACTCGGAGTCAGGAACGTTTATCCCTGCCGATCCCATTCCGCCCGGCACCGTGGTGAGTCGAAGGCAGCAGCGCAGGGGGCGCATTGGCATGCCA
>CAZUAH010001312.1:0-1452 GCA_964617665.1 uncultured Pirellulaceae bacterium | reverse complement strand
CCAACTCAAAAAGGCCTAAAAATATATGGATAGATAGTAGCTGAAATCATTTTACACTTAACAATATATAAAATTTAGTGGCAGATATCGATCACGAACCTCCACTTTTGCAAAGTGGCATATAGTAGATACACCTCGGCATTGCGGGTTCATTTTATTTTAATGGGACTCTATTATGCGGATTTATTCTTGTCAGGCGAGTTGACGTCGGGCCAATAATAGCAGATTCGCACTTATGACAGATGCCCATGTATAGGATTTGAACGATTCAAATCCTCGCCATGAACAACGACGCAGGCCAAAACTTCGTTTCAAATAGGATATCATTCCTTCTATACCGGCTCGAAAGTCGCGCAAGCGCTTATATACCCACGTACTTTTTGCCATATCGCTAATGCAAAGTCCGCGCTTCTTTGAAAAACACACATCACTTACACCAATCGCTTTAATCAATTTCAAATTATTTTTAGATGCAAAGCCCCCGTCAAATGTAATTTGCCGAGGATGCTTGCCATACATATCAGTGTGTCGATTTACCATAGTCACCGCCAATGAACTATCTGATGGATTGCCGCTTTCAATAACCACATCCGTTATCACCCCGGAGCGTCCACCACTCAATGATAGTTTATGACCATAGTACGTACCACGCCGGTCTTTCACGATAATATCAGTATGATCCTCAAATATGGATACGATCTTCTCATGAGATGGAACCTTTTCACCATGAATGACACGACGCTCGGTTTGTGTCACCACTTGCCGGGCCAACGCGATGAAATGATTTAACTTCGATACGAGCGTGATGGCTTTTTTATCCGTAACGTATTTTGTTGTCAGTTCCTGAACGATTTGTTCTGAATCATGAATGCATGTCCGTGTTACTGCCAGCAAATCCCGATACAATGGAAGTCGCTTTGTTGCTGATTTTGCATTCAAAATGCCAAGTGCGCGGCGCTTGGCGCGGCGATGATGATTCGACACAACACTGCCAAACATCTTTTTTGATCTCTGACATAGTCGACTCAATACACGAACACTATCGTCAAGCAATGAGGAGTCGGTTGGCGGATGAATATTTGATTCAACAACTGTACAATCGGTTCGTATCTTTCGACCATTTTCAGTCTTGCGTGAGTCTTTACTTGTCAGTAATAATCGATGAATTTGTTCCAGCGTGGCAGGATGTATTTTTTTAATGGACCGTTGCAATGTCTGTGCAGATGGCATGGGTTGCGAAAAACCAAATCCACAAAATGATTGATAGCAACGTGAGTCAGCCAGATGGTATGATAGCATATCGTAACTGAAACCGTTCATTTGTTTAATGATAAGTATCTTGAATACCTGCTCACCGCTCAACCGACTGTTGCGACCCAGATGTGGATGAGAAATGCCTTGAACCAGATCGTTATATATCAGTTCAGCTATTTTGGGATGGCACTGGATGAG
>CAZUAH010001311.1:0-1463 GCA_964617665.1 uncultured Pirellulaceae bacterium | reverse complement strand
GTGGAGTCCCTCAAAATGATCCCCAATCGTGAAGAGAATCTGGGCCGCCGGATTCCCACGACCAGCATGGATTGCACCGTCTCTGGCACATGAGCCCCAACTCGGCTCCGTGGAACGTGTTTCGCGTGTCAAACTGATCAAACACAACCTGGTTGCCCACGGGTGCAGGCGCCACCGTATTCTCATCAATGCGAAGCAGATCGTTCAGTTCGGCAAACCGGTATCCAATCAGATAGTCGACGCGGGTGCAACATCCACGCATTGCCGCGTGCCGAAAGAGGGCTTCAAACGATTGGAATTCGGTTGTTGCGGTGATATCGAGTGTTCCCGTAATCGGTCCACCGGGTAGAGCCGCGGGCAGTGCAATGTACTCGACATCCTCGGCGCTGGTTTGCGTGTTGAAGAAGGGACGACCAAGGACCGTAGAAGTATCGCTCGAAGCGGCAAACGTTTCCGTTTCGTTCCCCAATCCCAAGTAGGTTACCTCGACACTGTTGATCCGACATGGATCGCACCACACGCCCAACGTAAAACGGCCGCCCGAACGCGCCTCGTCGTTGAGTCCTGTGTTGCCAAAGAGGATCTGTGTGTTCGGCTGATCGAGCGCAGCAGGCACAAGGTCCGTTTCTGGTCCCGTCGTCGCCAGTGCCGGCACGTCCATGCCTTTCGTCCACCACAGCAGGTACTCGGCACGACCCCAAATCCATGGCGTACCACAGCAAACACCCTGTGCGGTTTGATTCTCAGCAAAGGGAGCGGGCGAGGGTGCAACGCTAGCAGCGATCGGTCCGACGGTCGTCGTCGATTCGTTCACGACTTCCTCTTGGAACGAAGTGGGGATCACTTGAGACCGAGGCTTGATTACTGGGTAAGTGTATTCGGGGGCATTCTGGTGCGGAGCCGAGACCGCCTGATTCCCGTGTGATTCGTGTTTCAAGTGCGCAGGCACATAGCCTACGAATCTTCCCCGATGCCAAATGCCTGGCGTTTCTCGCGATGGGTAAGTGTGTTGTGCTTGGGCAAAGGCTCCGTCGCACCACCATCCGCTCGCCACAAGAAGTACTATGATAACTCTCTTACAATTCAACATTTGGCGACCTTCTGAAGCTCTTCCGCAGCGTCCCAAATAGAGGCTCCGGATGTAACCTCCAACGTTACGGCATCATCGGCCAGAAGGCGAATAATCGTTAGGCTTTCTATAATCAGAAAAAGCTTTCTGGACGATCTAAGTTATCTTCGGTGCCATTCCGGAAAGATAGGGGCCTGCGGAGGCATAGGAGAGCTACTCGCCCACGCTGCGCGGAGTATCAGTCCTTGCAGTAGGGAGCGGGCGCCATCGAGGCAGGCATGCGACTCAAGGCTTCAGGAACAGCGATCGCCGGGCAGTCTGCAGCTCAGGCCGCGCGGGTCGGTGAGCGGACACCAGAACCATTGTTGACTTGCCTGGTATTTTGGGGGCGTGT
>CAZUAH010001310.1:0-1465 GCA_964617665.1 uncultured Pirellulaceae bacterium | reverse complement strand
GTCAGCGAGGGAAGCCCCGGGGTTTCGGGCTTGCGCCCTCCAACCCCGGCCACCCCGGCCTTAATCTAACTGACAAATATCGATAGCCGCACCAGTAGAACACTTAGCAGATCCACCGCAGTTGACGCCGGGCGCAACCCACGGTCCGCGTTACCGGCGCAAACGCGCGGAACATGGTCGTTGACAAGAAACGAAAAGGACAGACCGAAATGAAGGCACATCGAACCTGCTCGACCCTGTTCGCTTTCGCCGTTGTGCTGGCGATACCCGCAGCCACAGCACTTGGTGAGATCCCAGAGGAATTGAAGACACCGAACTACCGCATCACCAATCTTGAAGGCATTGGATACGACCAGGACTTCGGGCGTCAGGACCCGAGCAACGTGATCAAGGTCGGTGACACCTTTCACGTCTATACATCGAAGTTCACGGGCAACACGCCGTATACCGGCGTCATTGGTCATGCCACCTCGACCGACGGCCTCCATTGGAAGGAGCACGCCAATGCGCTTGCAAAGGGTCCGGCGGACGCCTGGGACAACTATGGCGTGTTGACTCCCTACGTCATGGCGTACGAGGGCAAATACTACCTCTACTACACGTCGTCCGGGAAGCTACCCGATGAGCCATGGGCGATTCGTGGGCCGAAAAACGGACGGCATATCGGCTTGGCCATTGCGGAAAGTCCCCATGGTCCTTGGCGGAAACTTCCCCAACCGGTACTCAGCCCAGGCAGGGTAGGCGAATGGGATTCTTACCTGGTCGACGATGCCCACGTCATTGTCCGTGAAGGCAAGTTCTGGCTGTACTACAAGGGCGGCGATATCAAAGTCACAGCCGACACGACCCAATGGGGACTGGCGATCGCTGATTCGCCCGCTGGCCCTTTCGTGAAGGTGAAGGACAATCCACTGACTGGAGGACACACCGTCTGTGTATGGCCACATCGTGAAGGCGTTGCTGCGTTGATTGATAATGCCGGGCCGGAGAAATACACGGTGCAATGGTCTGCTGACGGAATCCGTTTCAAACGCGTCGCGAAACTCAAGTACGTGCACACGGGATGTGGGCCATACGATCCTGACGCGTTCAACAACACGAAACAGGGCCGAGGCATCGCGTGGGGCGTCGCACAGGATCGCCAGCAGGGCAGAATGGGCATCGTGCGATTTGACGTTGACCTGGAAGTGCCGCAGGATGTGCCGCCCACAAACGAGGCCAACGACATCGATGGGGAAGAGCGCAAGAAGGCAATGGCGGCCGTAGAAGCCGCCGCTCCTCAAGCCCAAAAGGATCCGACCCGGCCCGTCTATCATTTTCGTCCGCCGGCACAATGGATGAACGATATCTGCGGTGCGATCCGGTACAAGGACTACTGTCACGTTTTCTATCAGTACAATCCGTTCAGTGGCGACCGCTGGGGAGATGATTACACGCTGTGGGCTCACGCACGCAGCAAGGATCT
>CAZUAH010001309.1:0-1469 GCA_964617665.1 uncultured Pirellulaceae bacterium | reverse complement strand
GGAGTTGGCCACGGGCTTCGACGATGATGGTTCCCGTGCCATCGCTGCCTATGGAACTGCTGATGCTGGCTTGGTCAGACTCTTCCTCTGCAGGAACGCTGGCCTGGTCAGACTCTTCCTGTGCGTGACAAGGAACACTCATCATGCCCATCAAGCAGGCGAGTCCAAGCAGGCATATTGATACGAGGACAGTTGGGAGTTTTTTTGACATCGGCCGTGTTATCGCGTTCATGAGGGTATGCTCCTTGGCGTACGTTTTATTCGTCCATCTGATCGGGCGAATCACAAGTCTCAGTGGTTGAACCAATTGGACAGCGACACTTTTTCGTTTAACGGCAAGCCGAAGGCGTCGGAGTCTTCTGGTTCATCGCCGACGCCTTCGGCTTGCCGTTAAACGAAGGAAACGACACTGCACATTCTTCTATTCCCCGCTCATTTGCCGGGCTTGTTGAATCATCTGACGAAGCTGTTGAACCCGATCGGCATTGCGATCTTGATCCGGTAATCCGGCAATCAGATCGGACAACGTTTTCAAATCGACGGCTTCTCCCAGCACTTCGCCTCGAAGTTTCGCCGCCAGCAGCGCTGCTGAGGTAGCGATACGCAGAGACGGAGCGGCCTGATCGGGACGCGCGGCGGCGGCTTCGTAGGGGATGGGCCAGCGATTCTCGATCATTTCTCCCGTCGACAGGTCCCGAAATCGAACTGATACCGAACCGGCATCACCTTCGCCGTCGGGTTTGGCTTCAAATTGATACATCGCCACGCCAGCCTCAGCCGCCGCCATTTCGGCCGCGTCTACGCTGTCGTTGCGGAAGTCCTCTTTTTTCAGGCGGTGTTTCTCAAAGCCGATTAATTTGTAACGGCCAACTCGCTTGGGATTGAATTCGACCTGCACTTTCACGTTCTTGGCCGAAGGCCGCAGAGCGCCCGCAATCTGGCGGGCAAAACCGTCATCGGCGGCTTCCAAGGAATCAAGCAAGTAGTAACGACCGTCGCCCTTGCGAGTTAAGGCTTCGAGTACTTCATCGTTCAGACCCTCGGCACAGATCCCGGCCGCATCGAACGCTATGCCCGCGCCTCGCATCGTTGTGATCATTTGCGACAGGCTTTCGGGATTGGCGTCGCCCAGATTAACGGCACCGTCGGTGAGCAAAACGATACGATTCTGAGCACCTTCGACCTGTTGCTCCTTCGCTTTCTCAAAGGCCAGCTGTAGAGCCGCCTCGATGTTGGTGCCGCCTTCGCTGGGCAAATCGGCAATCAACTGAACCAGCTGGTGTGATTGATCTCCACTGACCTTGTCGGCCAGCAGTCGTGGCTGACGTGCAAAGCTGATCAGGGTAACTTGATCGATCGGTTTCAGCTGTTGGACAAGCAGAGCAAAAGCGCGACGTACGGTTTGCCGACGATCAATGCGTTCCATCGAGCCCGAGTTGTCTAGCACGAAAGTCAATCGGAGCGGAGTA
>CAZUAH010001308.1:0-1472 GCA_964617665.1 uncultured Pirellulaceae bacterium | reverse complement strand
TACGCCAGCACGGCATCTTCCAGCGTCAACGGCTCGCAACGAGCCGAGCCGCTGATCTGGCGGATGGCGGTCTCGGTGTCCTGGTCTGGATCGGCTACCACAAGTTGCTGTGTGTGCTCGCCAACTTGTCGCGAATCAATCAGCCGGGGGATTCCAGCGACTTGATCGGCTTCGAGGTCCGCGTCGACGAGCCAGCCCCCGAGTCGCTCGCGAAAATCGGTCAGGCTGGCATCGACAAGCAACCGGCCGGCGCTGATCACCGCGATACGATCGGCCAGCCGCTCGACATCGTCCAGCAAATGGGTACAGATGAAAATCGTGCGTTCATCACGCCGCGCGAACGCCAATAGCCCTTCGACAAGGGCTCGCCGCGCAATCGGGTCGAGTCCCATGGACGGATCGTCCAACACCAGCAACTCGGGATCCGTGGCCAACGTCATTGCCAGGCAAACGCCCGCTCGTTGACCGCGCGAGATCTGGCGAACCCGATCCTTCGGCTCGACGGCGAAGAACTTGAGGACTGCGTCGAACAATGACTGGTCCCAGCGTGGAAACGTCTCACGTTGCCACCGGGCCACGTCCCTGACACGCATCCATCCCCAGAGATAGTGCCCTTCGGCCAAATAACCCACGCGAGTTCGCACCTGCGGGGTAAGCGACTGGCTGTCACAGCCCAGCAATTCCGATCGGCCTCGCGTAGGCGGCAACAACCCGAGCAACATGCGGATCAACGTCGTTTTGCCCGCACCGTTGCGCCCGACCAGAGCTGTCACCTGCCCTCTCGGGACCTCAAGTGTCAAGCTCTTCAACGCTGCCTTGCGGCCAAAGTACCGCGTCAGGCCATGTGTTCGAATGACAGTATTATCGTCGCGCATCAGTCAACGCTCGTTTTCATGTAGGGCATGAATTGGCAATGGTCCTTCGACTATTCTCCTGGTTCCCAAGCTCCAGCTTGGGAACGAGTGACAAAGCTGGGACGTTGTCGAAATACACGCCGTAGCCGGATTCGCAAGAATTCGGCCGATCTTCTACTTCCCCCGAACTCTTGGCGAGTTCGGCTACGACAAGCTTTCAAATACTGGCTTTTCTTATCCTTATCCTTTCGCGGTCATCTGCTCCAAACGTCGAGCAACTTCTTTCTGGATTTGCTCCGTATTGAAGTCCAGCGTCAGGGCCTCCGACAGAAAGACATTCAACGCGTTTTCCAGCCGCCGCTTTCTTTCACTCGCCGAAAATACACAACGCCGCTTCCCAACAAACACACCGCGGCCGTGTCGGCTCTCCAGAACACCGTCGCGAACCAGTTCGCCATACGCCTTCGCAATGGTGTTGTGGTTCACCACCAACTGTTCCGCCAATTGCCTGACGCTTGGTAATGCATCACCCACCCGCAATTCACCAGCCGCCACCGCCTGTCGAACCTGGTCGATGACCTGCCGGTAAATTGGTCGATTGCCGCCGGGAGTTACTCG
>CAZUAH010001307.1:0-1473 GCA_964617665.1 uncultured Pirellulaceae bacterium | reverse complement strand
CGCTAAAATACCCCGCACGAACTACCCCGCCGCGACAGCGGCTTACTTGAACCAATCGATGCAACCGACCGGAATGGGCGATCGGGTTTTTGCGTGAAAGCGACGTCAATCGCGCCCATTCCGGCGGTTGATCGCAATACGTTCGTTGCTAAAGGAGACGACCGATTCCCATTCCCGCACTGAACGCGAATGGCGACCTACCGGGAGGAATCCATGCCGCTACGTTTGGCGAGGTCGGCGAGGCGTTCGGTGCGTCCAACCGAGAGCGAGTTCTGCTCTTCGACCGCCTAAAGCGCATTCACGACATTGCCGCTCGTACGGGGCATCTCGCACGCTTCGTTGTCTATGGCTCATTTGTGACGGACAAACCCACGCCGAACGATGTGGACGTATTCATGGTGTTCGACGACACGTTCGACGCTTCGACTTGTGATGCTGAGGCATCGCTGCTGCTCGATCACGCGATCGCGGATTCGCATTTTGGCGCAAGCGTGTTCTGGCTTCGTCGGCCTGCTGCGTTTGGCGGCGAGCAGGCTACAATTGAATTCTGGCAGACGAAACGCGATGGCGGGAAACGAGGAATCATCGAAATCGTGGAGAAAACGAATGATCAGTAACGACAATGAACTCTCCGTCACGCTAGAGCGGATTCGCCACTTGCAGGATCAACTTGCGCTGCTCCGCAAGACGGAAACGATTTTGGTCAACTACCGGTTGTCTTCCAGTGGCTTCATCGCGGAAATAGATCGGATGCAGCTTGAGGTTCGTGAATACTTGAGCACTCCTGCGACGGTAACGCAGGCCGGATGACGCAGGGCCGCAACGAACCATACGCTGGACCGGAGCCGCCGATCTGGCCGGAATCGAATGGTGAAGCTGACTGGCGGCGAACTGGTCAGCTCAGATGTACTGCTCCCACGCTTTCCCGTCTCCCACGCGCACGGCACTGCGCCTACGTCGCCGCGTTCGCTCGAATTGGCTGGCAAGCGGCTGGAACGTCGACGTTCATATTCCGAATAGTCGGCTGCCAAGCTACGGAAACCCCGTTGGCGTTTCCTTTTCGTCTCCGCCCCCATCCTTTATTTCCTCCAGCCTCCCTTCCGCGCGTGCATCACCTCGCCAGTCATTGGCACAAACGCAACACCGCCCGACGACCACTGTCGTGAGCTTCCGTCTTGCTGTTTCTCCACGATGAGTAGCTCTTGGAGGCCGTGGGTGCCAAGGGGCAGCACGAATCGACCGCCGACCGCGAGCTGCTCGACCAGTTGTTGGGGTATGCGCTCCGGTGCCGCCGCGGCGATGATCAAATCGAACGGGGCGTGTTCCGGCCAGCCATGGTAAGCGTCACTGCGACGGACCTCGACATTCGCATAACCAAGTTCACGAAGGCGGTCGCGTGCCAAGTCGGCCAGCGGTTGGATGATCTCGATGCTATAGACCTCTTGGCACAGTTCGGCGAGCACGGCTGCTTGA
>CAZUAH010001306.1:0-1475 GCA_964617665.1 uncultured Pirellulaceae bacterium | reverse complement strand
ACCCGAACGATCGGAATATTTACGCTATAGCAACTTTGGTGCACCCGAGTACTTGGCTACCGGACGCCTGGACAAACAGCACGAAGACACCACTGATTATGCAATGACAGCGTGACGATTGCCGGCAAAAAGAGGGGGAACCACGGATATGGACGCGATGCCAGAGCGTAGGCGGCTGGTTGCCTCTAGGCGTCAAGGCGCCAGCCAGAAAACCATCGGACCTCCACAGGCTCGGCAGTAGTACTCAGACATCCGGTGCTCGCACTCGCTGCAAACCGGAAACCTGTCATGATATTGCCCAAACTGACCTTCAACAGAACAGTAGTAGCCTCGGTTGCAGTACAAACATACGAAGCGACCGCAGAAATGGCACCGCTGCCCATAATCAGTTGTTCGCTTGCGGCAAAGCGGGCAGATGTGATCCCTGCAAACTTCGCATAACGCCGGGGGACGGTAATGCTTGCATTTTGGAATATCCTCCAGGTAGACATCGCACTGTCTGCATGCAAGGCGAGCGGGCACAGAGGGTGCAAGGATGCCACTCTCTCTCAGAAACACAGGGGCTCCAAGTGGGATGGATGTGCTACAGGGAATGCAAATGGTGACTGTCAGTTCACATTGTGGGCATCGGTGCTGCCAGCCACATAGGGCACAGACCCTTGAATGACACAACGTGCAGTCCAGGGCCCAGTCATCGAGGGGATTCTCCTTGCATGCTGGGCAGAGGTTCTGTTCTTGATGCCGTTCTCCGTTCATTCTGCTCCCTCCGTTGCCTGCGCGTGACGGCGAGTTCGATCGCGGCGAGGCAGCGCCAACAGTATCGGCACCCAGCGATGTCCAGATCGAACTAAAAACGGCCCGGATGCCCTGTGGATCCCGAAGGCAGCGACCCGGCCAAACAAAGCGCAAACATGATCTATCCCGCCGCGTCACTTCCGTTTCGTTGTCGAGATGATCACGGCGATGACGACAACGACTGCGATGATCGCAAGTATTCCCAGGCCGATGAGAATGAAAAATCCAAAGGAGAAGTGAGTGGACATGCCAGCGATCCTCGAAAAATGCCCGCATCAGCCAGAGGGTGTGTCTCGCTGGCTGACACGGGCGCAGAAGAAAGTGTGGAGGAGAGTAGAGTACCACGGCTGGAGCCGAGATTCAACGAAAAAGCGAGGCTTGACGTGGCGTGTTCTTCATCCAAAGGGCAGGAGATGCCGGAGACGCAAAATAGGACGGGCTGGGCATGGTCTTGCAGTTCTCGCATATTCGCTTGACGTTCCATTAGCGAGGCCACAATGACCACAACTCAACTGCTGCGACAGAAGGGCGTCGAACTCGGCAAAGCGTCAGACGGCGGATTTCGCAGCCTGACGCCGTGATGTGCCCCCAGAGAACCTGACATGATCAGCCTTTTTGCTGCATCCCCCGCGTTTCTTGACGTTGGCTTGCGTCAAAAACGTGTCGGAGAATTCAGCGGC
>CAZUAH010001305.1:0-1481 GCA_964617665.1 uncultured Pirellulaceae bacterium | reverse complement strand
CCACGGCCCGTGGAACCGAGGTCCGACGATCGGCACCGCGGCCGGCCCGTCGATCCGTTTCACCGGGCTGCAGGCCCTCGATACGAATTGCGGCCGGGGACGCGGTTCCGATCGGCAACGCATCACGTCGACCCGTAGCCCTGGCATCGAGCGTCGCCAACGTCTCTACGATCACTGGACGTCCAGTGCCTTGCACCGCGCAGGCCCTCTCGATGCGAACCACGGCCCGTGGAACCGAGGTCCGGACGATCGACACCACGGCCGGCCCGTCGATCCGTTCCACCGGGCTGCAGCCCCTTAACGCGAACCGCAACCCGTGAACCGAGGTCCGGACGATCGACACCGCGGCCGGCCGGTCGATCGGTTCCACCGGGCTGCAGGCCCTCGATGCGAATTGCGGCCGGGACCCGGTTCCGATCGGCAACGGGCGCATGGTGCGCAGGCCGCGCCCTTCCCGTTCCCCGTCGATCGACGCTACGGCCGGCAACCTGGCTACAGATCCGCACCCACCGGGCAGGCCCTCTCGATGCGAACCACGGCCCGTGGAACCGAGGTCCGACGATCCACACCACGGCCGGCCGGTCGATCGGTTTCACCGGGCTGCAGGCCCTCGATGCAACCGCGGCCCCAACGCATCACGTTGTCTGAGGCAGGGGGGGGCCGATTTTCTGGGCGGGTTGAGAACCGTAGACCACACCGCCGGCGCGCGCATTTTTCGCGCATTTTTTAGGGGGGGGGTGCCGCGCGGATCCGCGCTCGAGCGTTGCCGAGCGTTTCCGGGGAAACCGTCTGACCACGTCGACCCACGGGCACGCAAGCAAGTGTGTTCTGTTTCCCTACGGTTCCCGTAGGGGTCCTGTCGGCAACCGTCCAGGAAGTACCTATTCCCCTCGATGCCAACACGCCGCAACGGGCGCACGGTGCGCAGGCCGCGCCCTTCGGTTGCGAACCGTTCCCCGTCGATCGACACCGCGGCCGGCAACCTGGCTGCAGATCCGCACCGCACCGGGCAGGCCCTCGATGCGAACCACGGCGCGTGGAACCGAGGTCCGACGATCGGCACCGCGGCCGGCCCGTCGATCGGTTCCACCGGGCTGCAGCCCCTGGATGCGAATTGCGGCCGGTAGACCCCTATGAAAAGTCTCGCGTTTTCCCGTGCGCGGTTGACGTGCGGTCTACCCGCCAACCGTCCCCAGAAAAACAGCCCCCCCACCCCAACCCACGGCCGGCCCGTCGACCAACTGCCCGACGATGAGAGGTGAGGAACGGCGGTTTCGAACCGCACACACAAAAACACCCGCCAATCATGGCCCCAACCACCGCGGCCGGCGACGCCAAAGGACCCGCCCTGACACGCCCCAACGGGCGCGTGGTGCGCAGGCCGCGCCCTTCCGTTCCCCGTCGATCGGTTCCACCGGGCTGCAGCCCCTCGATGCGAATTGCGGCCGGGGACGCGGTTCCGATCGGCAACGCATCACGTC
>CAZUAH010001304.1:0-1486 GCA_964617665.1 uncultured Pirellulaceae bacterium | reverse complement strand
ACCAGCTCAGTTAACCAGGAAAGAGCAAGTTTGGCGCCCCCGAGGGCGAGGCTCCCGCCGAGCCGAATCTGCGGGAAGACACGGCTCAGCAGGAGCTTCGCCCTCCCAAGGATGAGTTTTGAAATGCCTTCTAGTCTTCGGCCTTGCGTTCCTGAATGGGCAGGTGCTTGTCCCATTTCTCGGTGCGCTCTTTTGCCGTGGGTTCCGTTAGCGGTCTCACCACGCGGAAACCCACGTGCAAGGCATCGGTGTGGTACCACTTGCTTTGCGGAATCTGTGGATCCTGCTCTTTCCACTTCGGAGTCGAGAAAGCCCGTGCAGCGCTGCGAAGTTTCTCTGGATCGTCGTCCCACGAACCGCCCCGTACGACGCGTCCAAACAAGTCGGTCGGTGTGACCACGGGATTGACCAGGACTTCATCGCCCGATGCGGGATAGCCGTCGGGCGTGTGCTGATCTAGCACAAACTCGGCCACGTTGCCGTGCATGTCATGGAGTCCCCAGGGATTGGCCTTCTTCTGGCCAACCTTCTGGTACTGCCCGTCCGAGTTGTCAAAGAACCACGCGTAGTCCTCAAGATCATCGGGATCGTCCCCGAAGAAGTACGGCGTCTCGGTTCCCGCGCGGCACGCATACTCCCATTCGGCCTCCGTCGGAAGCCGGTAGTAACGTCCGGTCTTCTCGGTCAGCCACATGCAATAAACACGCCCCGCCAGTTGCGTCATGCAGATTGCCGGATACTCTTCTCGGCCCATGCCGAATGTCATATCGCAATATGGCTCCGTAGGCTGGGAAAGCTGGTACTCGTCGGCAGCCGCGTCGCGGGAAGTGGCCTTCAACTTCTTGATCTGTCGCAGTTGGACGTCCATGTCAAACATCCAAATCTCAAACTCGTCCCACGTGACTTCACACTTGCCCATCCAGAACGGATCGATTTTCACCTTGCGCTGCGGCCCCTCATCTTCCTCGCGGTCATCTTCCGATTCCGGACTGCCCATGACGAACGTACCGCCGGGAATGGGCACCATGTCGAACGTTGCATCCGTGTGTTCAATCACCTCGGTGTACGCTTTCATATCACCCTCGGTGGCCGCCTCGGAATCGGCCACTTCCAACACTTCGCGTTTAGCCGTCTCAGCGGATGTCACCTCGCCGACCAACAGCAGCCCTACGGCCGCGGTCAGCACGGTGTAGCGCCAAACGGGAAACCGACACCAACCGGGACGATGTAGTTTGCTATGCATACGATTCGATCCTTTCAATGGTCTGGTCCAACGAGAGCAGTGTTGGTTTGCTGCTCGCAAGGGGCACTTCGCCGAGAGCGCCCAGCAAACCCGCCGTTGGCAGGATGCGATTCGGCCGAAAAACGGTCTGAACGGCACTCGGCGGTGGAAATCGCGTTGGGTGTGTTTGAAGTGGTTCAGTCCTCCATCAGCCTCAGATTATAGTCCGAGAACGCCCTGCGGTCTAATGGTCCACCCTGCGTT
>CAZUAH010001303.1:0-1489 GCA_964617665.1 uncultured Pirellulaceae bacterium | reverse complement strand
CGTTATGGTAGGCAATCGGATGCAGCTGGCGAGATGAGCCCTAATCCCTTGGCCAATACAGAAATCGATCCACTGGGTCGCCTTAAAGTGACTGTCAATAATGCATGGGGTGATATTACGGATCTTTGCGAAGGCAAGGACGATGATTTTGCGTGCGTCAATTATGAGTATGATGCGCATCATCGGTTAACAGAGATTAGTGATAGTGCAGGAGGCCGCAAGCAATTTGAGTATAATAATATGGGCCATCAGTTGGTTAGTGAGACCAGCGAAGTGGGTCGCGTGAGTTATGAGATCGATGTAATTGGCCGCGTATTAGTGACGCATGCAGCGGATCGATCACGTATTGTCCATAGCTATGATACCTTGAACCGTGAAACGCTGACGCAAAGCTATGCCTCAAATGGCGATTTGGAAGATAGCATACGCTATGTGTATGATATGGTAGATGACGGCGAGAGCGGATACGATGTTCGCAAAGGCGAACTATACCGTGTGGATTATGAAGTAGGCAGTGATCGGTATAGCTACGATGATCGTGGCTATACCACGCGATATGTGAAGCGTATTGCAGGCTTAGCCGGGGATTTTGAAACTAAATTTGATTATAACTGGGATGGTACAATCCGCGAGATGACCTATCCGAATGATTATCTGCGATTAAATTACGTCTATGATCCCAATGGCAATCTTATGAACATGACGCGCATGGATACAGGTGAACAAATGTATTCGGTGAGTGCCATAGACTATGATGTGGTGGGTCATTTGCTAAAAGAGACTTATGGCAATGGCATGTATAGCGAGCGTAACTACTATGATCGAACGCATCGATTAAAGGATCAGACGCATTATGGTTTGGATGATACCGTACTATTAAGCAAGACCTATACCTATGATGCGGGCAAGCAAATTCAAAGTGTGCGCAGCCATCGTATTGGTGATGTAAGCGTTGAAGATGCAACACGAAAACGATATGAGCATCATGGCTATGATTACGATGGATTGGGTCGATTGACGCGGCATGGCATTTTAGGCCTGTTAGACGGACAATTATTGGGTCACGTGTCCGATCCCATGATAGAGCAAATCCAAAATCATAATTATGAGTATGATGCAGCAGGCAATATGCTGAGCAATGATGAGAATCGTGGTGAGGATTATGCGTATGCAAATGACAGTCATAAACTCACCCGCTTTGGCGATGGTGAAAATAGTGCGATCGAATATGATGCGAATGGCAACATAACTCGCGCGCATGGACGTCGTTATATGTATAATGCCAGGGGCAAGATGACTGGTTTGCTCATGGATAATGGCATGGTCGTGAGCTATGCGTATGATCATACTGGCCAGCGGGTGAGTAAACTCGTGGATCGCGGCGATGGCAATGAAACTCAGCATTACTATATCAATCAATACATGGAAAAGCGCGGGGACTTGGTTGTATTGCACGTCTATGCAGGCGAGGATCGTATCGCTGAAATCG
>CAZUAH010001302.1:0-1494 GCA_964617665.1 uncultured Pirellulaceae bacterium | reverse complement strand
ATCGCCGACCGTTGCTCATCGTATCGCGCAAAGCACAATTGTTCTGGCAGATACTCGCTTGGAAAACGTCGAAACACTTCTGGCCAATGGCCTGTTCACGTGGAATGCCCGTGATTTCTTCAGCAGCTCGGTTGAACGATGTGATATTCCAATCGTCGTCCACGGTGAAAACGCCGTCGGCGATCGAGTCCAGAATAACGTCCCGGACCTGTTGCTCGGAGACTCCGCTCATTACGCCTACCTTAGGAAAACGATCAGTCCAAAGTCGCGCGGCGGCAACCGCAACGACGGACCGCTGAAAGCCGCTTGGTTCGGTCGAAAGCGCGGGAACAAATGCGGCACATCGCGTGGGCCCAATCCCAGCCGCCAGATACACCGAAAGACATCACCTATCGCTTATGTATCCATGATCGCAGAAACAGGGCTATCCCGCGAGGTGGTCTCTGGAAGGCAAGGGCTGCCCCCTGCGATGAGTGGAATTGGTGATGCGAATCAATACAAACGCAAAAAGGGGCGCTGCAGCGTTTCCCCTCTCCGAGATCCATCCGCGCATCTAACAACGCTACAGCGCCACCTTAATGACACAAATCAAAAGCAACTACCGTGCCATAACTCCCGTCGTTGCTGTTGCCGTGAAGAAGGGCAATATGGGCTAGTGCATCTCCCACTCGATGAAGCCGGGCTTGGCGTCTACCATGCAGTTGACGATCAACTCGACCAGACCGTCGTACATGATGGAGTGCTTTTCCCAGAGATCGTAGTAGGTGATCATGTCGCGCAACTGGCCCTTGCAGTTCGAGCAAGGCGTGCAGACGTACTTATTGATCGACGGATCAAGTTCGTCCTTGAACGCGTTCAGGATCTGCTCCAGCTTCTTGCGGCCGCTGACCTGGTTGCGCCAGTCGCTGAAGTTGTGGCCTGACATGATCGCGAATCCGCTACCGCCGCCGCAACAGTAGTTATGTACGCCGTGGGGATGCATTTCGCGGAACTGGGGCGCGATTTCCCGAAGAACTCGACGCTGCGGCTCGACGACCCCCATCAGCCGCACCAAGTTGCATGGATCGTGCAAAGTGACCGGGAAGTCATTGCGTTCGGGATCAACTTTCAGCCTGCCGGATGAGATGATATCCTCGAGCGTTACCATACAGCTTTCGCGAGGAATGTTCAGATCGCCGGTCAGCACACGATCAGCGATCACCGTCAAGGCCTTGTGAGCGTGCCCACATTCGCCCAGCACGATCTTCTTGACCCCGAGCTTTTTGGCGGCCTCGGCATGCTTGATCGCGACGCGTGCAAACTGGGCGTCGTCGTACCAAAGCCCGTAGTTGATGCCGTCATAGCCGGCGATTTCGCTTGACACGGTCCAACTCAGCCCTGCCGACTCAAAGATTACGCCGAAGGCGCCGGGATTCATCGGCCAAGCCATGATTTCGCCTGCGTTGTGGATCAGCAGAATGTCGGCGCCGGCTTTGTCCCAGGGGGTCTCGACAT
>CAZUAH010001301.1:0-1497 GCA_964617665.1 uncultured Pirellulaceae bacterium | reverse complement strand
CATTCTGGTGGCGACTGGCGGGCAGCGGTACCAGCGGCGGAATGGGGCAGGGCGGTTATCGCGTCGGTTACGAGGTGGGACTGGCCAAATGCTACTGGGAGCTAGGAAACAGAGAGATGGCTGTTGAAATGCTCAAACGTGTGTCTCGTTTCAATACTGGCGCCGCTCATTTATGGGCGGAGATGGGAGAACATGATCGCGCTCTTCAGATGGCGGAAAGGCAGACGCAGAAGTATCCCGGCGCGTACATCACCTGCGGTGACATATGCCGTCATGCAGGGCGGTACCAGGAAGCGATCGCCTTCTACAAGAAGGCATCCGGACTCGACCGCGAGAAGTATGCACGTGCCGTGTATGACTCGCGGGATCGCATTCTTGCGCTGCAAGCTGCACAATCACTCGACCTCACTCGCATCCGTGATGGCGTGTATACGGGCACCAGCTTTGCCTATGCCGGTCCGCTCGAAGTCTCCGTCACGGTGAAGGGCCACCGGATCACTGCCGTCAAGATAACGCGCCATGAAGAAAAACAGTATTACTCGTCGCTGACGGACGTTCCCAATCAGATCATTGCCAAGCAGAGTCTCCAAGGCATTGACGCCACGTCCAGCGCCACGATCACCGCAGAAGCAATCATCAACGCAGTGGCCAAAGCCCTAGCGGAGGCAACGAGGTGACACGGCGTCCATTTGCCGCTAACCTGCAAAACCAGAACGTGAACGTAGCTGGACGTGTTGACGGATTCTAACCCAGTGACGCGTACGACGTGTTCATGGAGTAGCCAACGCCTTGAACAAAGCCTTCGTCCGAGAACCTGATCGCACAGACGACTACTGCCCTCGGTGCGGATCGCAGGGGGATCAAGTGGGGGCCGACGTGTTGAAGTTCTATTTGACCGAGGAACAGAGACGCATTCTGGCCGAACCTGCCAACTTCTGTCCGTCTCCACAATGTGCGGTGGCGTATTTTGATGGCTTTGAACGCTTTGTTCTAGCGACGGACCTTTCCCGGTCCGTCTATCCTAAAGATCCGACCGCCCCAGTCTGCGCGTGCTTCGGATTGACCCGCCAAGATATCGAGCAGGACGTGGCGGAAGGGGGCGTGGCTCGCACCAGGGCAGCGGTGGAGAAAGCCAAGTCGCCAGACGCCCATTGCGCTCAGATGGCTGCCAATGGTCGGTCCTGTGTTGCTTACGTCCAGAAATACTACATGGAATGTCGCAATAGACGAGGCGGCGGTGATCCAGAATGATAGTTGGACAGCGCCACTTCCGCGGCAAGATTCGGCACAACTCGTTTCACATATCACAGTTGTGCTCTGGGCGACCCCATCCAGCTCGCCTGGATGGTGAAGATGATTCCCGGCTAACTGGGATACGATTCCCACTCTAGCCCGCTTTTCCGGGCCCCGCCCCCGGCGGCGGCGGGGGCCGGCAAAGCGGGGATCGGTAATGGCGTCACTGGTAGCCGGAAATCTGTTTGACCAACCGCCCGCGGC
>CAZUAH010001300.1:0-1497 GCA_964617665.1 uncultured Pirellulaceae bacterium | reverse complement strand
TCAGATATTCAGTTCATACGTCATGCCGTCGATTGGTACCTTGCGGCGTTGTGGCTTGCTGGGCCAAGCCGGTTTCGCCATTTGGGATTTCCACTGCTGCAGGTCCTTGTCGAGTTGCTCGACGATTTCGGGCTTCGATTTTGCCAGGTTGTTCTCTTCGCCCAGGTCCTGGGACAGATCGAATAGCCAGACATTGTCGTAGGATTTCACCAGCTTCCAGTGTCCTTTCCGAACGGCAACATTCGGCCCGTTGCTCCAGAAGAGTGTTTCGTGAGGTGCGCCATCGATCTTGCCTGACAGAAACGGGAGCAGGTTCACCCCGTCCAATTCCATGGCATCGGGCAGATCAATTCCTGCGGCTGCGCAGACGGTAGGGAAGATGTCCAGCGAGCTTGTCGTTCCCTCAAACACGGTCTTCGGCCTCACGACTCCCGGCCACCGTACAATCATGGGCACGCGCACGCCGCCTTCGAACAAGAACAGCTTCCCAAGACGCAACGGCCCGTTGCTCTGCACGCCGGTGTACATCGGGCCGCCGTTGTCGTTTAGAAAGATGACCAGGGTATCATTGGTCAATTCGTGTTCTTCAATGGCACCCACGATAGCACCCACAGCGTCGTCCAACGCGCTGGTCATGGCGTAGTAGTCTCGCCGTTTCACGTCGGATTCGTCCGGGAATCGATCCCGATATTTCTTTGTGGCTTGAATCGGCGTGTGAACCGCGTTGAAGGGCACATAGGCCAAAAACGGACGATCGCGATGAGCATGGACGAACCGCACCGCCTCGCGGGCAATCGCGTCGGTCAGATACTCCGGTTCGATCAGCGGATCGCGTCCGCGCATGATCGTACTGTAAACAGGCTCTTCACCCTGGGCGGGAAAGAAGGAATGGGCTCCGGCCAGGAAACCGTAGAACTCGTCGAAGCCGCGCGACTGCGGATGAAAGTGAGGTCGAGAACCGAGATGCCACTTGCCGAACATACCCGTGACGTAACCTGCCTTGTTCAAAACGTCTGCCAGCGTAATCGCAGTCGGATCAAGCCCGCGGAAGAGTTGATGCGTAATTCGGCCGGCGGCCGTGTTGAATTCGAAACCAAACCGTTGTTGATACCGGCCCGTCATCAGTCCGGCGCGTGACGGACTGCAAGATGCTGCTGTGACGTAGGCGTTGGTCAACCGTGCACCGCCGTACGCCAAAGCGTCGATGTGAGGAGTCGGGATCGACTTGGAGCCGTAGATGCTGGTGTCGCCGTAGCCGAGGTCGTCGGCCAAAATCAGCACAATGTTGGGTGGACGGTTGTCACCGCTCGTGACGTCATTGATGGGCTCGAGCAAGCGACGCCGTGCTTCTTCAGCCGCGGGATCCAAAGGGAAGACAGGCTTGCCCGGAGCCGCACCCTCGCCTCGTTGTCCCGCAGCGACGCCAGCATTCTTTCGGGCAGCCCTGCGCCGCGCCCAACGAGTCGCCTCAGCGACGGTGACCCACCCGTCTGAATC
>CAZUAH010001299.1:0-1500 GCA_964617665.1 uncultured Pirellulaceae bacterium | reverse complement strand
GCGTCGGGCAGCTTGCGATTCTGCTCGTCCATCACGGTGAACACCTGGCCTGCCGTCGTCGTGCGGACCAGATGTCGGAGCCTTCCTTTGCGAATCACGGCCCGGCTGCTCTTGCCGTTGCCGATAAAGTCGATCACGTACACGCCGGGTTTCTTCAGATCCGGGAACTCGAAGTGCCGGCGAACTCGGCGGAGCGGCGGTTCCGTGTATTCGTGTGCGGTTTCCCAATTGGCGACCAGACCGTCGAGGCTGATGTCCGTATTCACCTCGCTCAGACGCTCGCGAGTGAAGTTGCGTGTGTTGATTTCGTATACCTTGACGATCAGCGTCTTGACGTTCTTGACCAGCAGATCCAGGCTGACCGCGTCGTCGGCCGCAAACCGCTTCTCGTTGGTGAAGGCAAAGTCGATGTCGGTTCGTTCTTTCAACGCCTGGTATTCGGCTGGCTGCAGCATGGAATACCATTGTTCGCCCTCGCCAAGGCCGTTTACGATTTTCGCTTCGGCAAAGTTGCGTTTCAGGTACAGGTCGTTGATGTACGGCTCGTACGGTTTGTAGGTGGTCTCGTCAACAAAGAAGTGATGCAAATAGCTCCGCACCAACGGTTCGTCGTTGCCGACGGACGGCAGCAAGATCATTTGCTGGAAATTGGCGTTCAACTTCGCTGCATAGCGGCGGCTCTCGTCGGTGCGCATGAATTCCACGTTCATGTAGCTGGCGTTTCGCGGCAGCTTGATGTACGTCATGAACTGCTGCTTGTCGTACACACCCTGCGAGCGATCCAGCTCCAGCCGACGGTAGAGCACGTTGGCTTTCAGCGAATTGTGAACTGGAGCCAAACGTTGGACGAACGCCCAAAGACGATCGAGATACGCCTGATGCTGTTCCGCGTCGTGGCGCCAATCGACATCGTCGTTCGGATGCAGCTTGGCAAGGTACGTGTTGACGAAGTTGGTTTGGTTCAGCAGGTCCGGCTTCAGCTTCAGGCACGCGTCCAGTTGCTCCAGCAGCAGCATCCGGTGGATATTGAACGATCCGAACCCGCGGCTGTGTTGGTGGTTCAGATCGTCGATGACCAGTTTGGGTAGATTCGGATAGTCAGGCCGCTGCAAGCGTTCGAGCAAGTGACGTCGCCGATCCGCGTTCAGTTCGGTGGCCACGAGCCAATCCAAAGCCGCAGCCTCGAATCCCTTCAGATTCTGGTGGCGAGCAAGGGCTTCCTTCATCAACGCTTCGCGGCTGATCAGCTTCTGGTCCAAACTGGTGGGCAGATTCGGTTTTCGGTCCAGCAACTCCCGCTGGTGGTCAAACGTCAGATTCAACCGCTGGCGGATGAACTCGAGGGACTTGTCAGGGTTCTTTGCATAGGTCAGAAGGGCTTGCCGGTTCTGAATTTCGCGAACGCGCGACGTGTACTTGTGGCGCTTGATCCACGCCTGGAGAAACTCTTCGACTTTGTCGAACTGTTCCGTGTTCTGATAGTGGATCGCGTGATAGTAG
>CAZUAH010001298.1:588-1503 GCA_964617665.1 uncultured Pirellulaceae bacterium | reverse complement strand
GCTTTGATTTGCGATACGAACGACCGTCGCCCGTGAGCCGGTTGTATCGCGGTTTCGGCTCCGTCCCCAACCGTCGTGTCTTCAGCCGCGTTGCCGTCCCAGGTGATGTTGCAGTGGGGGAGGGCTTCCTTCAGCTTGGCGATGCCTTCGGCGGTGACTTTCTGGCCGGTCAGGTCCAACTCGCGAAGGAAGGGGAGCTTGGCCGGTTGCGGCAGGTCTCTCCATTTTGACCGCGTCTGACACTTGGAAGGCGGGGCAGCGATCTTGATGCCCAAAGCGTTCACCGTTGCGCTCGTTGGAGACCGTCTTCTCTGTACGCCGAAGGCGTTACATTCCATAGCCCAAGGTCGCGGCGCAGCCGCGCACCTTGGGTATGCAGTCCAGGAAAGGCTTTTACGCCGAAGGTGTTGCACAGAATCACCCGCGCAGCTCCTTCTTGTGTAACGCCTTCGGCGTAAACGTCTGTCTGTTCCCGTTACCCTGGGTGACGCTTCGCCGCCCGGCGGCTTCGCTGACCCAGGGCTGCGGAGTATTACCGCTTTGCGGTAAAGATCCCGTGGTGGGCAAATAGAAGCTATCGGATTGCTCACCGTCGAATTGGGAAAACGCTGGTTCTGCCGTACGCTCAGCTCTGATTCACGATACTAACGACCATCGTCCGTGAGCCGGTTGTATCGCGGTTTCGGTTCAGTCCTCAGCCGTCGTGTCTTCAGCCGCGTTGCCGTCCCAAATGATCTTGCAGTGTGAGCCCGGTTCACCGGGCTTTTCCGCCGCAGGCGGTATTAGACCCGTGCTTCAGCACGGGTGGACTGGGAACAGACCGTGGCCATACGAAGAACACCCCATGCCAGCCCCCCCCCGGGGGGGGGGGGGGGGGGGGGGGGGGGTGTGGGGGGGGGGGGGCGGGGGGACCCC
>CAZUAH010001298.1:0-578 GCA_964617665.1 uncultured Pirellulaceae bacterium | reverse complement strand
CATGCCAGCCCGCCGCTGGTAGCGGCGGGCTGGCATGGGGCATTAGTGGGAGTGCGGCCCGGCGTAACCCGCCGTGAACGGCGGGTCTACCATCTCCTTCGGAGAAAAACGACCATGAATGGCCGTCGGTTGCGCTCGCCCGCTACTCCGTGCAGAACGAATTTTGTTTCGTGAATCGTTTGTTGTGTCCCTGGTTCCCGACCGGGACACGCGGCGCAACGCCGGGTCACTCATCAGCCGTCGTGCCATTCGATTGTACAATTGGGTAGGGCGTCCCGGAGTTCCGGTAGGTCAGGCTGTGCCTGACGGAAACGGTCTCGAACGTATTGAAACCGCAATTCGTCAGGCAGAGCCTGACCTACAGCACTATCAGAAGTCCCTCCGGGACAGAATCCCTGGAAATCCCGCATCGCTCCACATGAAAATGCGGGCAAAGACGAGGTCTTGCGAGTCCGGCTGCAGTCGAGTCGGTCAGTCATCACTCGAACGATGCTCAGTCCCCAACCGTCGTGTCATCCGCCGAGTTGCCGTCCCAGGTGGTGTTGCAGTGGGGGAGGGCTTCCTTCAGCTTGGCGATG
>CAZUAH010001297.1:0-1504 GCA_964617665.1 uncultured Pirellulaceae bacterium | reverse complement strand
CTCGCTCACGCTTCGGGTTTTGATTGTTGATGCAAAAAGCTGGCAAACAAGGGATGGTCAGCGGTTTGCCCCGGAACTTACCATTATGCTTGGAGGGGGCGATGAATCAAAGACTGGCTGCAAATCGATGGCAGGAAATCGGAAGGCGTCCTCAGTGTGGCCCGGGCATTGACCGAATCGTTGCTATACCGCTCCCGCCCCAAACGGACATGTAACCCGACGCGTAAGCGAGGGCGTATGCTGTTGCCTCGCTTACGCGTCGGGTTTGTGTGAAATGTGCCAAGCTCTGCCGGGAGCGGTATAGTCTGTCGGGACTCCGAAAAACCCGTCACGGCTGGATGACGGAAAGAGGAACTGCTTACCCATGTGCTGCTTCTCACCCGACATCCGAGTGCACTCAACTCGGCTAACCAAGGCAATGGTCCTATTCAGTCGGTCAACTCGTTCGCAATACCAGAAAACAAAAGGTCGGCAAATCGGTCTTCTGGCGAGTTGCCAGCCGCATCGCGCGCGATGAGATCCAGAAGACCGTCAACATCCGACAATAGGTTGTCGTCGGCGAACGGCGACAACGACGTTGCGTCTTGGGAAGCAAGCGACGCAGAGCCGCGTCTTGCCGCAGCGTCACTGAGTTCCACGCGCCTGTGTGTGAACAGTCGGTCACTGTCGGTGCCCACCGACCGCAAGAAAACAGGTTCATCCTCAAGCCCCTCGCCCTTTGGGAGAGGGTAGGGTGAGGGGCTTAGTGAGCCTGTAGTATCTACGGAAAGCTGGCCGACCAGGTGTACCCCACTCTCGTCGATCTTCGGCAGCATCACTGCCGGCAGTTCAGGCGACAACACATTGATCCGTGTGCTATGTGCTTCGCTCAAAACGCTGTGCGGTTCTGTCAACGAGGGAACAACCGAGCTTATTAGATCAGCTTCGCCTTCGCCGGCGCCTTGCTCGTTGATGTAGTTAATTGTTTCCAATACATCAAGCGGTGTGATACGATCGTCGCCGTTCACGTCCCAGAAAGGCGGCAACGCATTACTTACGTTGGGCGGCAGCTCACGCGAACCGTTTTCGTTGACCTCGTTGATGACCAGCAATACATCCAGCGGAGACGCCACAGAGTCATTGTCCACATCTTGGCGGAGTACGGGATTCTGCCACGGATGGTCGACCACTTTTGCTTCGCCTTCGCCGCCAGCATCGCCGGTAAGTTTGATGCGAATCGCGTCGGCAACCACGATCCCATTGCCTGAGTCGCTTAACGTCACCACCAGCGTTCCATCCGTCACAGATACCGGGTCGGCAAGTATCGTCCATTCAGAACCATTTGCGGAGAAGTCACCCGGTACCGCACGCTGGTTGATTGGGTACGCAACAATCGGAGATCCCGTCCCGCCGTCAATCGTGAACCGGGCATTCGATGCATGAATATTGTTCCGAACCCACGTGCCCGCTACCTGATACGAGCCAGACGCAAGACCCGTAAACGTCCATTGGGCCGTCTTGCCCG
>CAZUAH010001296.1:0-1505 GCA_964617665.1 uncultured Pirellulaceae bacterium | reverse complement strand
TCGCCTCGGTCCCCAGTATCGCCGGCAGGAACTCGTTGTACGTGATCGCCTGGATCTCCGCCGTCACGATGCGGCGGGCCTGTTGGTAGATCTGCTCGTCGCTTAGCGACGGGTCGGTGGCCGCGATTTCGTCGGCAATGCGATTGTGCTCCCGGACCCACAACGTGTGCACGGCGGTCAGGGCGGTGTTTTCGTTCGCTCTCACATCCCCCGCCAGGAACAGGGCGTCACTCGTGCCGCCGGCGTTGTCCAGGCCGGCTTCGTTGAAGGGCAGCAAGTCGCCCTCGCTTGTCTTCAGTCTGCCTCCCTCGAAGGTCCGCAGGGCGTCGGCCCGCTCCAGCTCCGAGCCATAGACCGCGGAGCCGTCGATGAAGGCGGAGATGGTATTGACTTGCTGGCGCGGATTGTCCAGCGAATCGCCCGTCGACAGATTGTATTCCGATCGATCCAAGTCGATGGTTTCGCTGCCGGTCCCCGCGGGGTCGAAGTACGCGTCTCCGGCCGGTACCTCAATCGGGAACGATTCGGCCTGATCGGCGGTATGCGTCAGACTGATGTCGTGGTCGATGAACTGCCCCCAGAACCAGACGAAGCTGGTCATACCGCGGTCGTTGGGGATGGATTCCGATTGTGCGACCACCGCATTACTCACCTCGCGGGCAGTGGGACGATCGTCGCCGGCCGGTTCGGAGATACCGTCAGCGTACTCAACGCTGGTCAGTCGCAACAACTGCGTTCCGGCAACGCCAAAGTCCGCATTTTCCGTGTTGTTACCCGTGCCGTCCAGTGACGGCGGCAGGAGTTCATCCGGCGGCTCGGAAGAGCCGTGGTTGTGATTCCGTCCGGGCCGACCCGGACGGTCGGGCGAGGACGACGCATCGTCCGGCGGTACCGGCTGCGGGCCATCCCCACGCCGCCCGCCACCATCGGCGGTCCTGGACGATCGCCCCCGGTTCACTTCGGTCACCTCCGCTGGCGAGTCTTCGATCGCAATCGTATCTCCTGAGGCGACATCTGGAGCATCGGGCAATGTCAGCGGCAGCAATCCGGGGACCGTGGCCAGTAACGCCCGGCACTCGAGTCGCTCGACCGACAAATGTGCCTGAGTCCAATTCCTACGCTTCTTCATTTGACGAGACTTCATGATTTGCACTCCTCTTGTTCCGCAGGTTGGGGAATCCCAAAGAAGACGCCTGTTCCGAAACGAGAAAGCATGGCAGCACGCACAGAAATGTGCTGACGGAAACGCCTTTCGGTGCGTCTCGCTCTCTTTCCAGTTAGGATGGTTTTCCGCGGAGATGTCACGCGAAAGGGAAAGAGAAATGCTTGATGCAGCCACCGTTGTCACGCCCTGGACAAAGCGAGGCCATTCCTTCCCAGGGACTGGTTGGACAGCGCCACTCTGAATTAGCCGTTTGGGCGCTAGCCCCGCATGGCACTGATGAATGTGAAGTGTATTCTCAGGCGGGGTTTACGGCAACGATAGCTTGGGGTGACGGAGGTGT
>CAZUAH010001295.1:0-1509 GCA_964617665.1 uncultured Pirellulaceae bacterium | reverse complement strand
TCGTTGTTGAATCCTCTATTATTCATGACGCGCACGTTGCGGACATCATTGCGGACCGTCCACTTGCCGGCGTCATCCACAAGGTAGGGATATTTCTGCTTGGTTGTCACCGCATGTTCGAGACTTCCGTCCTTGTCTCCGGCAATGGCCCCGGCGCCCACCATGTTCGACTGGCCCAGCAGGATGTAAACCTGCACCGGCTTGCTCATGTCCGCGGGCTTGCCGTCGGGGTCGGGCAGTTGATCGGGAACCTCGGCGGCGCTCGCTGCGAATGGCAAAAGCAGCATGGCGGCCGCGATTGCGAAAACGATCGTTCTTCCGGTTGACCTGTTGTTCATTGCAGCGTGTCTTGCCTGCTATTCTGGTGGTGCCTGATCCAATCGATCGGACCGGCCTGACGGACTGACTAGCTGTCCCGTGCGGCCCGCTCCTTTCCCGCGGCCAATGCGCCGAGTTCGGCAGCAATCTCTTTGACACTCTTCGGCCATTGAGCCATCTCGATGCTCTTGCTGTTCTCGATCTTCGGCTTCCCGATTCCCTCGACCAGTTCTGCCGTGGGATGGGCGTAGACAAAGGCTACCTTGTCCTGGCCATAGGTTTGCGGAAGACTGATCCCATAGGCCTCGAGGGCCGCCGTGTATCGGGAAACATCTTCCCCCACACTCTTTTCACCGGGGATCCACACGACGCCGTTTATCGCAAGCGGTGTGTTCGGACTAATGCAGAAGTTGTACGTGTGGGTCGCTGTCTCGGTTTCACTGGCCCATTGGTTGTAGTAGGGCTGTGGAAAGTCCGGTACGCTTTCGCCCAGCGCCCGAGGGATGTCCCGGCCCGCCTTGCGCAGCGCAGCAATCTCCTGGCAGTACTGTTCGAGCGTGTCGATGTAGTCGGTAACCGCTGCTTTGCAGACATCCGTATCGGGGTAGAGCAGGTTCAGTTCGTCCCGCTCCTTTTCGAAGCCGACCGCGGTCTGCATGCCCTCGTGCGATACCCAAGTCAGCGGCGGATTGTTCGCCCCAAGCGTGATGATGCCGATCGGCACGTTCGGCTGCTGCACTTGCGATGCGAAGTAATAGCCGGCCGCAGATGTGTCACGCTCTGTCTCGGTGAAGACTGCCGGTCGCCAGGATGAGCGGTATTTTCCGCCGCCGATTTCCATGCACCGCTTGCGGGGAACTCGGAAGCGACGCGCTTTGGTCCTTATCTTGAATTCGCGCATCAACGGCATGGCTGGGGGCGGCGCCGCGTCGGGGTCTTTTCCGGAAAACGCAAGTTCGTTGCTCAGCGCAGTGGATCCCGTCAGTATCCAGACATCGCCAACGACTACATCACTGATCGACGATGCGGCTCCGTCGCTGCACGCGACCGAGAGGACGCGTCCCTTCGCCGAGGCGGGCATGGGATCGAGTTCGACTCGCCATTGATCGAATTCGTTGACAGTCGTTTTTTTCGTCTGATCGCCGAAAGTGACGGTGACCTCCGTGCCGGACACGGCGAATCCCCAGACAT
>CAZUAH010001294.1:0-1516 GCA_964617665.1 uncultured Pirellulaceae bacterium | reverse complement strand
ATCCGAGCCGCTACTTCATGGCCACGCGCTCGCAGAGTGCGCCGCCGGAGCGCCGATGCGGTACGGTTGACCCTTCGCTCTCAGCAAGAGCCGCCGGTCGACCTGTTGTGTCTGGACGGTCGACCACACTTGCAGCCTTCCACGTTTTGATCTAATCACTACCCACTGGAATGAAGTTGATTGTTATCGTGTTCTGTCTGCCTGTTAAGGATTGTTAATACGAGATCACCAGGTACCTTTCATCGAATCGTGGTGTGTATTTCCGTTCTTCCCCGAACTTCTTCCTTCCATTTCTTCCCGCCATACGAAATCCAGAAGCTCCCCCAGGGCCGGACATTCACAACAAAATGGCCATTTCGCTGTTTTACCGTATATGTGTGAGCGAAAGCGTCTGGGTCAATTCTCACATCGAACGCGTCCCCTGGACGCCTTCCGTTCGGATATGTCATGTACACATCTACGCGCTGCGTATCTACGCGCGAAGTGCCGGGTGAGGCTGAACTTCCACCTCCAGAAGTGTCTGCGCCTGTGACAAGCGGCGCGGTAGCTTTGAGGACTTGGTGTCCGCCTACCACAAGTGCCTTTACGTTATCCCCGAACTTCTTTAGCTTTCTGTTGAACTCCTGCTGCCGCGCCGGCGTTACACCCCCGTAAGGATTCGGATAGTACGGCTGCGGAGTTCGCCCAAAGTTGTAATATCTCTGCTGTTCAGCAAGTCGTTGCTGAAGAATAGCTCGGGTGGCAGCATCCGAGCGTGCAACCATTCGACGTGGACTCCCAATGACATATACGAGTCGGTCTCCATCATATTCCTTCTTGTTGGCCGGGAGGCGTCTCCCACCTCCAGATTGAAAAACAGCGTCTACGCTCCGTCCACGAAACCCCGTTGAGACCGTCTTGCTAGGACCGACAACCATCTCGCGACCCGGCTTCAGATTTCCGCTTGCGTCGTCGTAAGTCAGTATATCGAAAGTCACGTTTCCATCTGTGTGATTGGTCACGTAGATGTCATACGCGCCGGCCTTTCGGCTTTCTATCCTATTCAGGCTTAACTGCAGATCACGCCGTCTCGCTGTCAATCCCTCGCGTTCCCGTTCACGTTCGGAATACGCCTTTGCCCCCGCTGCAAGCATCGCCAGACCTGCTCCTATTGCTCGATCTTCCCTTTCGAGCTCTCGAAGGGAGGCTTCCAGATACTCAGAGTCGATTCGAACCGTCCGGCCCGCACGAGCCACATCGTCGTACTCCTCGTAGAACTTGGGAGTAACAGGAGGGTACGCTCCCGGTTTGTGCCGGACTACAATTCGACGCGTATCGGTGTCGAAAGATATGTCAAAAGCGTCAGCCCCATCTCGAAACCACTTCATCGCGTCAATGTCGATTCTCATACGACAAAATCGTTGTGCATCAGGAGAAGTTGCCACTAGGAACACGATGTAGTCTCCGTACTCATCTTCGATCCATCCAGTCAATTGCTCTCCCGTTCGCAGCTGTACCAACATTGCCGGTGGAAACT
>CAZUAH010001293.1:0-1516 GCA_964617665.1 uncultured Pirellulaceae bacterium | reverse complement strand
CATTCATGGCCGTTTTCCGCCGCAGGCGGTAATAGGCCCGTCGTTTACGGCGGGCTATGCGCACACGGGCTCCCAGTCGCCCACCCGCTCCCCAGTCGCCGCCTCCGTCGGCGACTGGGGAGCGGGTGGGGAATACGCTGGCTGGTTGCCGTCCGTCACAACCCGTGCTGAAGCACGGGCCTAGCACCGCTTACGCGGAAAAGACCCGTGAACGGGCCTGCCGATCCGCGGCACCGATCAGTGGGTGAACCGCGTCACTGTCACACTTGGCCTTGAATCCACATGCCGGCCACGCGGCCGTCCAAAGTAGGAGCGACCAAGCATTCACGCACCTCTCCGGAAGCCGCTCATGACACCTTTCCTACTTCGGCTCCAACAACTTCTGGAAACAGTGAATCCCCCACTTGTAGTCGTCCATCGCCGAGTCGCACTTCGGTAACGATCGTCTCTTCACCATCATTACCGCGGAGTCGAATTCTCTTCGCCAAGACTCCATCATCAAACCGCCGACCCATCCGCAACGAAACCATTCGGCTGATATTGTCGAAGAACATGTAGTCACCCGGGCCAGACACCGCGAGTGGAACGGTAATCTCAGGCTCATCCGGATAACACCTGCGTCCAACATTGGTGTTTGAAGAGTATCCGAGCCAAATCCCTTTCTCTGAACCATCATCGAAAAACAGCTCAATGTACGCCGAAAACGCAGAGTTCTCCGACTTCAATTGGAATTTCATCATAAAGCAGGTATGCGCTGAAACATGCTGCGTGATGTGAAGGTCTGTCGACGCGGATGAACAGAGCCGCAATTCTCCGTTGGAATGACGATGACCATTGCCAGACTGGCTCAAACCGGTCCATCTGTTGGAAGCCAGATTCGGAGCGTTGAACTTGATTGCAGAATGTGCATTCAGTTGCTGAGTGAATTGGGCCTCACATCGCTGCAATTCACGATGAATCAAAGACTGAAACTGCTGCTCGTTCTTCGGGTCGGGAAAGTTGTACGAGGTGACATTGATCCCTTTGAAGTCGGAGAACAACATGTCAATCTCTGGAAATGGAGGGCCGTATCGTTCGTGTTTGAGTAGCACGAACGGCTTCCCGATCCCGTACAGAAAACCTAGCTCGAACACTACATTGAGTCGCAATCCGTCAAGAATCACAATTACGATCGCAGCGTTTGAAATCCGCTCAAGGATGTCGCGTAGCAATGGCTCGGGGCGTTGCGAAGTGCACTCAATGACTCTGTAGGGCTTGAGCCTACGCTCCACCTGTCGAGAACCGCCTGATTCCATCTTAACCCAATAGCGACTCTCGTAGCCCCCCACAGCGTCCTTGATCGCGCGTCGCACGTCATCGAGATGACTTTCCCGAAATGAACTGATTACAAACACGTCACGGAACGCATCCTCCGAGTGGCCGCCGATATTGTCGACTAATGCTGTCATACGCATCTCACTGCAATGTGAGCGTACACCAGAACGGTAGAGGGGGAGGCGCGCGCTTTGCTGAAGGA
>CAZUAH010001292.1:0-1519 GCA_964617665.1 uncultured Pirellulaceae bacterium | reverse complement strand
ACGGCATGGATGCCGGTTATCGGTTGGCACGGCCGTCACCGCCCGCGCCGAAGGAATTAACGGTTGAAGTGCGATTGATTGTATTACGTCACCGCCCGTTGCGAAACAGCGAAGGTGACTCCGCTCTGCGGCCGTGCCGTGTTGGTGGACCTGAACTGCCTCACAACTCGCTATCCCGCAAGACCAATGACACGGCCGCCAATCCGGAATCGCCAGGATCATCCGAAAACGTCAAGGTTACGCCGCCGGAAGTTAGCCATTGACTGATAGAGCCAAGATCGCGACGGGTCAGTTCAATGCCGTCATCACGACACGCATTGCGGATTTCATCGAACGGCGCATTCTCCGCGATGACCCACGAATCAATCGTCAACGAATCGGAGCCGGGGGGTGGCAAGTTTGGATGATCGAAGTGGATCAGTTCGAGAGCCGATTTCGCAAACGGTCCAAATGTGAGTTCGATGCCCCCGTAGACCCAAATGCGCGGATGCCGGTATTTCCGAGTAATAAGCCCAATTTCATCCGGTTCACCGAGTGTCGCCGCGACATCGTCACGATTCGATCTGCCGGTGAGGTCAAAGAAGTCACCGGTCGCAAGGAAGTCTCGAAGATTGAGGTGCTTGGGCAATAGCTCTGGGTCCACCAACGGGTTTTCGGTCGACAGGATGTCGACAAGTCTGGTCGCGCGACGCGCCACAAACGCGCCGAGCATTTCTACTTTTTTAATATCCACCAAAACAGGTGCTGGGTCAAGTGAAATCTAAAGTTGTTCGGGGCATCCAAATCGGTTGATTGCCATGTTTCCGGAAGCAAAAACGTACCGTCCACACCGTGACTCGATTCTCAACTGCCCAGTTCGCCAAATGTCGTCGTCATTCCGGCGCCAACTGAAGGAGTCGCTTCGGTACCTCCTGTTGCAGCAGTTCGTAGAACGCTGCCTCTTCGATCCGCTCGCGCTGGACGCGAGTGAGCCAACGCATTGGCTCTTCCCACTGCTCCAGCGGTGGGATCTGCAAATTCACCCAACCGCGGCGGACCTCGGTGGCCACGATGCCCGTCAAGTAAACCGGACTCGCATCCGTCTTGATAGATAGCGTCACCTTGGCCTTGCGAGCCCCCGGCTTTCCGTTCGACTCCGGTTTCAAATGGATGCGGAGTCTCCCAATGCTGGGCATTTTCGCGCGGACCGATTGCGCCCGTGTCGCCTGATTGCGAGTCATTACGTCCAGCGGGCTCGTGACGGCTTGTCCATCGGTCGGTTTGGCCACTCGCACGTAGATCGTCGTGGTCTCCAAATGTACGTGACCGAGAATCTGTTGGATCTTGCGCAGATCGCAGGTGTACTCGTAGGTATGACATGCAAAACTGTGACGAAGCGTGTGCGGCGTGGCTTTCTTCTTGATCCCGGCGATACGAACCGCTCGCTCCATCACACGCTCGGCCGTCCGTGGTGATAGGTGACGGCGGGCGGCTTGCGGCTGCGCGCCCGCCGTCGCCTTTTCGGCCGGAAAGATGTAAT
>CAZUAH010001291.1:0-1521 GCA_964617665.1 uncultured Pirellulaceae bacterium | reverse complement strand
CGTCGAGAACCGCAGCGCCGAATTCATCCAACAGCTCGATAACCACCCCGTCGATACCCGGCTCGTTCGCGTCGTATAACCCATTCTGGTTCACGTCCACGAACACCACGCCCGTGATGCTGGCCTGGTTCAGTAGGTCGATCGTCATCGTGGCCGTCCCAGTGCCGCCATCGTCATCGGCCACCTGCATTTCCACGGTCAAGTTCGGGGTGTCTTCGAAATCCAGTTGCGTTTGGTCGGCGACCGTGATCGCCCCCGTTTCGGAGTCAATCGCGAACGCCGTCTCGCCGCTGCCCCCCGTGATGCTGTAAGTTAGCGTGTCGGTGCCGGGATCCGTACCCGTGACACTCCCGACCAATGTGCCGTTGGGGGTATTTTCCTCGATGGTGAAGGTGGCGTTACCCAAATTCGGAGCCACGTTGTTCACAGTGACGGTCGTCGTATCGGTATCGGTGGCTTGGCCGTCGGACACTTCGACAATGACCGATCCGGAATAGTCATCGGGCCAAGTGTATTCGGCCGTGGGATCGGCTGAGTACGCCGTGTCCCACGTTCCGTCGCCGTTGAAGTCCCAGCGGTACTGCAACGGGTCGTTGTCGGGATCGCTGGAAGCGGACGCGTCAAACGTAATTGGCGATCCCTCGGCTCCCGTATACGGCCCACCTGCGACGGCCGTGGGTGGCGAGTTGGTCACTTGCGACAAGAGAAACGTATACACATCCTGCCCAACGGTCACGTCGATACTGGAGGGCACGGGGTCCCCGTTGGCATCGACGTCGAAATCGTGATTCCCGCCGTCCACAACGTTGATCGTGTAGCCATCAAGGCCGGGGACGACGATCACCTCGGCGACATCCGTGCTCTGGGGAAGCAGATAGCCGGCCTCGACGCTGAAACCGCCCGAGTACCCGCCCGGATCGATGGTGATGATCCGGTTCTCAAGAGTCAGAGTACTGCCGGAACCGACTGCCGAAGCGGGCTGGTCGCTGATCACGTTGCCGTCGGCGTCGATATCGAACGTAATATACCCCACTCCGTTGAGTTGCAGATCGTAACTCTGCATGTCGGGGACCACCCAGACATCGTGTACCCCGGACAACCACCCACCGCCCGTGATTCCGCCGGTCAGCAGAAACTGCCCGTCGTATGCGCCAGGATCAATGGTGATCTGAACGTTGTTGAACCGCAGCGTCTCATCGATCTGATCGCCGTACGCGTCGGTGCCGAACGCCGAAGTTGGCCGGTCGCTGCTCACGTTGCCGCTGGCATCGATATCAAAGGTGATTGTCGGTGACGGCCCGTAGAAAACCAGGTCGTAATCCTGCAAGTCGGGAACCACCACGACGTTGCGAACACCCGAAATCCACCCGCCGCCCGCGGCTCCGCCGCTTACCACGTACTTCCCCTGGTAATCGCCCGGATCGATAGTGATCGTCTGGTTCCAGAAGGTCAGGGTACTGCCCAAGGCGGTTCCGGCGGCGCACTCTGCGAGCGCGTGGCCATGAAGTAGCGGCTCGGATT
>CAZUAH010001290.1:0-1523 GCA_964617665.1 uncultured Pirellulaceae bacterium | reverse complement strand
GAGTCTGCCTGACCTGCAATCGTTCTCGCTGTCCGGCCCACGTGGCCAAAACGAACAAGTGACCGACACGGGGCTAGTACATCTTAGGACACTGACCGAACTTGAAAAATTGTCGCTTTCCGGGGCAAAGATCACTGATGAGGGGCTGGTCCACCTGGAAGGACTGAACAAACTCGAACAGTTGACTCTTTCCGGGCCAAATATCACCGACGCCGGAATGGCGAGTCTGAAGGGGTTGAGTCGACTTAGAACACTATCGCTGACAGGTACGGGGGTTATCGGTCCCGGGTTGGGGCATCTTGAAGAGCTGCAAAACATCGAGAGCTTGACCCTAAGCGGTGCCAACGTTACCGACACCACGCTGGAACACGTTGCCCGACTGTGCAGCTTCGGAAGAAATCCAATCCCTGACAAATGGGAACCAAGCCTGCACCTTGACGAGAACCAGGTCACGGGGGCGGGGCTGGACAAGCTCGCTCAAGCTCGGCCTGAATTGCAGATCTATACGCACTATGGACACCGGCAGGGTGATCGGTGGGAGTCCTTCGAACACTGGTCTGTGTCGCTGTCGATTCTGGAAGGCCAGACCAGCCTCAGGAGTGTCGACCTTGCGAAGGGCCAACCTCTGGGGGAAATCACGGATGAAGAGCTGGTACATTTGAAAGGACTTGTGCAGCTCGAAGAGCTGTCTCTCCGTTCCAGAGAAGTTACCGACGCCGCTTTGGTCAATCTGGAAGAGATGACCAAGCTCAAGAAGCTGACTATTCACTTTACGCCGAATATCACCGGCTCGGGGCTTGTGCATTTGCAGGCCATGACGGACCTGGAGTACCTGAACCTCCTCGACACCGGCGTCACGGACGCCGGGCTGCAGCACCTCAAGGGCCTGAGCAACCTAAGAACGCTGGTGCTCCAAGACACGCAGGTCACAGAGGAAGGCGTCAAAAAACTCCAGCAAGCATTGCCGGACTGCGGTATTTGGGGCTGGAAAACGTGAGTGTCACCGACGAAGTCGTCGAGAAACTCCAGCAAGCGTTGCCGAACTGCGAGATCGGGCACTAACTACTGCCGCCCGAGGGCATGACGATGAACGATTCTCGCCGAAAGGTGTCAACGACAACCCATTGCACTGACAAAAAGGGGAACAAGTCATGGCTCTGACAGATTGCCCGGAGTGTGGTCACAAGGTGAGTGACCAGGCCGATGCCTGCCCGTCTTGCGGGCGAAGGTTGACAGACCGGCTCACCAAACTGGAATTGGAGACTGAACTGAACCGAATTAACTATGAGTTGGAGCAGGCACGCAAGGCCCAGACGCGATCACGCACGTACTACATGAACATCGCACAACGCTGTGTGATTCTGTTGGGGTTCGTCGTGATCCTCGTGATGGGGATCTACCCGCCGTGTACAATCACTTACGTTGACAAAGGTCGACCGCGTGTGAAACTCCCAGCCGAAGTGGGTGGCTCTTCCGGCGGCGCACTCTGCGAGCGCGTGGCCATGAAGTAGCGGCTCGGATTT
>CAZUAH010001289.1:0-1523 GCA_964617665.1 uncultured Pirellulaceae bacterium | reverse complement strand
TCCTGCTGTTTCTCAGGCGAAACGATCCTGCAAAAGGAACTCTGTGGATTGATCAAGAGCAGGTGGATTGACTTGGACATTGTGGCGGCCTTTGGTTCCGAGGATGCGTCCGTATTTGTAGACGCAGGAACCAGGGGATAGTTCACCGGCGGGGACGGCGTGCAGGACCACTGATTAGAATTCCATTGTTAGATTCTTCTGAGTTATCTCACAACTTGCGCATGAACATTTTCGGTGTCTGGAGCCGTCCGGAAGGGAAGCGACGAATCTGAGGATGCTAGGAAGAATGAATAAACAGATTCATGTTTTGGTCCTTGTAGCATGACGTGCTACACGCTCCAACCGTTTGTAGCACGTCATGCTACAGCGGCCAAATCTTGCGGGAATTTGAGTTGACGATTTGACCTACCGCACTACTTTTAGAACTGGGAGCGTTGGGCGGCACGATTACCTGCCGTTGAAGAAGCAGTTGATTAGCACAGCGGTCTTCTACCTGCCACTTGGATTGGCTGACTCGGACCTCTGATCACCTGCGACGTTCGGTCGGAGCGTGTAGCCAGAGGTCTTCTTTCCGGTTCTGTAACTCATTGAGAATGGAGTACGTCGCATGTCACGCTGGTATGATTGCCCGATCTGCATTGGCTACTGTGAAGAGTTCATCCGTCCCGAAGACGGCAAGAGTATTTGCGACTCCTGCGAAACGGAAGTGTGGTTTGAGCCAGCACCCGAAGACCTGAAGAAACGTCTCTACAGGGCAGGACTGTGGTGTGAGGAGGTAGTCTGTATGGACGACAATGGCAATACGGTGAGTAATCCGGCATTCAGCAACCAGGACGAGTACAACAGGTTTGTGGAATGGAATGCGATCAGAATGGGTGCAGTCGTGGATCAAATAGTGGCGGTACTCAACGGTGATGAGGAAACTGATTGCGGCTGAGTAGGATGCTGTGCAGGTCAGGGCGTGACCGCCGACATCTGGCGGCACATCAAGGCCGACCTAACACGCCCACCGTCAAGATAGTACAGGAAACCTTGTTGACGGAATGGTCTTTTAGTGACGCTGAGGACCAGGGGCCGGATGCTCTTGATTTCACTGTAGAGTAAATGCGCAGGAGGATGAGACACTATGGGAAGCAAGCCCATCATGCTGGAAGAACTGATTGAGGATTTGCCGGGCAACGCTTTCCACAATCCCACTGCAATCAAGACACACCCGACCAACCCAATGCCGATGGAAACGACAAAGGCTGTGGACCGCTCATAGCCGGGCATTTCTTTGTACCCGGCCCAGGCCGAGATCAGGCCGAAGGTGAACGGATAGCCAAAGCAGACCAAGGACCAGAACGACCGTCGAAGGGCGAAAACCAACCCCGCTCCAAGGGCAACGGGCACGATCACGATGATCTGGGGGCCGACCATGACGATGCTGCTGGCGGCGATGACTACGGTCAGGAGCATCGCCAGGGTGGCCCTGGCGATGCTCAAGCCTGCTGAAGATTCAGTCGGCGTGTGTGGCGACATAC
>CAZUAH010001288.1:0-1525 GCA_964617665.1 uncultured Pirellulaceae bacterium | reverse complement strand
TCCGCACAACGATAAACGGCATGGATGCCGGTTATCGGGTTCGCACGCCCGACGCAGACGGACCATCCGTCAAGTCTCCCGGACATGCTCAAACAGCATTGTCACTTCCCCAACCTTCACAGGCAACGGCGTATTCGCCAAGGATGGCGAATCCCTGCGGGCGTGCGGTGTTGGACGTCCGGCGCGCCCCGTCAAGAAGCTCCATCGTCAGGGATGTCGCCGTACCGTTTGCGAACCTGATAGCTCAACCATTCACGGGTTACGTGAATAAGGCGGATGTTCCGATTCAGGATGAAACGCAGTTTCTCGACAATTTCTATGTCCGTTGGATCAGTAACAGCCACAATGAGGCTATCAGGTGTTTCCGCTACGGGAAGGACAAAGAGCTCGCGTGCAACCGATCGAGGAATCAATTCGGTCACATGCGCAGGAATTTCGATGTCGTCGGCAAGATCAATGGGTGCGAAGTCCTTTGGCACCCGCGAAGCATTGAGGATTGGAGCGACATCACCGGACTGCGCGAACCAAAGAAGGTGGCCGCAATGTGGGCAAGGTGCATCTAACGTCCGAGGCGAAGGTTCAATCCGAAGGTCGTGACCGCAAACAGGACACTTGTTGGGCCAACCTTCCGGAGTCCTCGATGAAACGACCATTCTCTGCACGTCCAACGGGTTGTGTGGCCGACGCCGCCCCACAACGAAGCGAAAGACGTTGGCCAATGAGTAGATTATACCACCAGAGCCCACGTTGATTGAAGGAGGAAGGCGTTTGCGGCATTGATGCCGCAACTCAGCGGCCACGCATTGTTGTCCGCCATTCGCGCATCCACGACGTTGACTAGCGGTGCTCAGAAATCACAAGTCTCGCAATAGCTTGCAGTTCGGTGAAGTAAACGCGCACCTCAGCCGGGATGTCGGCAGAGAGTGCCGTTTCTACGTCGTCGCTACATTTATGAAGTATGGCGACCTGTTGAGGTGGCAACTTGGTGTGAGATGAGACGTAAGAGGCAATGCACCCAGCGGCAAATGTGTTAGTCGATGCCAAGCAAATGCCGTTCGGGTCAAGGTCAGCGCAGTTTTCGGGAAAGGGCAGCATGAGAAAATCGCGCCAGCGATGTTGAACCTGTGCATGGACGTTCACAGCGAGTGCTCCATGGCGGGCAACGGGTTTTCGGTCGACATGATGTCGACAGGTCTGGTCGCGACGCATCACAAACGCGCCGAGCATTTCTGCTTCTTCAATATCCACCAAACCAGGTGTTGGGTCAAGTGAAATCTAAAGGTGTTCGGGGCATCCAAATCGGCTGATTGCCATGTTTCCGGAAGCGAAAAACGTACCGTCCACGCGGTGACTCGATTCTCAGCTGCCCAGTTCGCCAAGTGTCGTCTTCATTCCGGCACCAACTGAAGGAGTCGCTTCGGTACCTCCTGTTGCAGCAGTTCGTAGAACGCCGCCTCTTCGATCCGCTCGCGCTGGACGCGAGTGAGCCAACGCATTGGCTCTTCCCACTGCTCCAGCGGTGGGA
>CAZUAH010001287.1:0-1531 GCA_964617665.1 uncultured Pirellulaceae bacterium | reverse complement strand
TCTGGAGTATCACAATGTCACGTCATTCCAGACTCGTCGTCGCAGTTTGTCTGCTCTCGTCATTCGGTGCCGTTGGATACGCTCAATCCATCGCCGAGTCTGTCGCACGGTCCGATAGGACCGAGGCAAGGATTCGGGAAGCATTGGACGAGGACACAAGACTTGAATTCATCGAAACTCCGCTGGACCAGATTTGCGCATTCCTGACGGATATGCATCAAATTCCCATTCAGATCGACACGCCAGCACTGAACGAAGCTGGCCTTGATTCGGATGTGCCGGTTACACGTAACCTGAAGGGCATTACACTCGGATCGGCACTCAATCTAATCTTGGAAGAGCACGAGTTGAGCTGGATCGTTCGCAACGAAGTTTTGCTGATCACAACCGCGGCGGCGGCCAACGCAAGGGCGACTGTGCGTGTGCACAATGTGTCGGATCTGCTCGGGTTTGGGGAGACTGCTGACAGGGTGGCCAGCACGCTCGAATCCGTGCTTGGCGGTCAGCCGCCAGAGGCGGGCTCTGCTATCGTTCGCATTGTCCCATTTCAGCAGGTTATTATTGTCCGCAGCACGGAAAAGGGGCATCGCGAAATCGAGAGTCTCTTGGTCCGAATTCGTACGAGCATACATGGCCCGCCTGCTGCCTCTCGGACAGTGTCCTCGCCACCCACCGATCGATCCAAGACCCAAACTCCGTCCTCGGTGAAATTGGAATGGGGCGTTGGCGAGCGAGTACGTTACGGCCTAGTCGGATTCATGGATTTCGATGGCGATGGCAAGAGCGACCGCGAACTGTTGCGCGCGTTGATCCTCAATAGCAAAGGCATCTTGGATGCAGAGGGTGAAGACAACGGCGAGGTGAAAGGAAGGATGTCGATCCACACGCACTATCTTGTCGTTGGCGATCTGCCGGATAGAACCAAGGAAGGGCCTGTGAGAACATACAATGCCATGATGGCCGAGGGCGAACGATTTAGTATTCAGAAGGTATCGGCTGAAAAGATATTCCGGAAGCTGCAGGAGCATGCAGAGGAAACGCGAAAGAAAGATCAGCGGGCAGCCATGGAACGCGAGGCAGCCAAGACGCGACCGCAACATCCGTTCGGCGGTGGTGGTGCAGCGAATCCGTTTGGCGGCTCCGCCCCTTCAGTAAAGCCCAAAGGCGCGGGGGCCGATCCGTTTGGCGCTCCCGCGGCACCGGCGAAGGCTGATCCGTTTGGCGGCGGAAGTGGAAGTCAGCCGAAGGACGTTGGCGCTGATCCGTTTGGGGCCCCTGCGCCGTCAGCAAAGCCAAAGGCAGCCGGGGGCGCTGATCCGTTTGGCGCTCCTGCGTCTCCGGAAAAGCCAAAGGCCAAAGATCGCTTCGCGGAAGATCCTTTCGGGGAACGCGCGCCCGCAAAGTCTGACAAACCGGAGAACCCATTCAAAGACCCTGAAGATCCGTTTGGGTAGTCTGCGCCCTTTCTTTATCCCAAGAACTTAGTTCCTCGCGCGATTTCGGGGTGGCCGGGGTTGGAGCGAGGTACGAG
>CAZUAH010001286.1:0-1532 GCA_964617665.1 uncultured Pirellulaceae bacterium | reverse complement strand
GTATCGGCGCCCGACGTTATCCACGGAACCCTGCCCACCGACAGCACGGCCGGCGACTGGGACAGCTACGGCGGATACGACGACGGCTGTGAAGAGTTCACGATGGGCGACGGCACGATGCGAGTGTACAGAAAGGACGCCAGCGGCGTTTACGTACCGCAGAAGTACAGCGACGATTCCTACGTTTTGATTCCCGTGGTGGACACCAGCGACGAGGTGACCGCCTACAAATTCCTGACCGCCGAACGCAACGTAGATAACGATTGGGTGATTGACGTGGAACCCTGCGAAGGCGTTTGCACACCGTCCTAAGCCCGTATCCCGTATCCCGCCCCCCGCCTCCATGCCGCACAAAAACAACAATCCCGGTTGCCCGTGCTGCTGTGAAATGGACTGCGAGACGTTCTCCGACAGTTACACGCAGAACGGCCGCGATCCGCTGCCCACGGACGACTACATTGTCCAGGTGCCCTACTGGGACTGGCTCTATGCTTCCAATCGCATCTACCCTGCCGCCGCCGGGGCCATGTACCTGTACAAACACGCCACGCAGCCCGCCCAAGTGCTGCGATGTTGGTGGGGCTACCTGGGCAGCATGACGTCGATGAGGTTCGTGCACAACTTTCTAAACAAGAACAACTACGCCTACGCGCAAATAGCCACGGCCGCCGCGTACGTGGCCAACTGCGAGATTTACAGGGTTGTTTCCGGGGTGGCCTCGAAGGTAGCCGGGCCAACCTCGCTTGACATGACGCCGGGTTTGGTGTGGGTATCGTATTTGGACGGCTACTTGCAGGTGCTTGGCGGGGCAACCGGATTTGTGACCGGGAACGTCGGTGACAGCGGCGGGACGTATTGCGGCGTGGAATCGACGTCGTCCACCAAAAACGCGGCCAACTCGATTGACATATTTGACCACGCCGGGTGTATCTCGGCCGCGGCACATCAAGGCCGCGCCACGATGGCCTACGACGTGACGATCACCGGCACCGCGTCCCACGACGGGACGCATCGGGTGTGGCTCTCCGGCGCCCCGGCCCAAAATCCGACGACCTACGTTGGAACGAACAATTGGTGGGTCGAGTTGCAATACGCCGCCGGCACAACCACGATCATCGTGAGGCAGTCGAACAATTCCATCAGGTATCGGAAAGTCGTAAACGGTTGCATGACCTTCGACGGCTTGAACAACTACGACGTTCCGTGGTGGAGTGGAACCGACCCCGGGTCAACTTGCGAACTGTCAGCGGTCAAATGACGGACCCCCCCCAAAAAACCCGCGACGAACCGATGATTGTCACGCGGCAGGTAACACCTTGCCAGCACGCCGGTACGCGGCTGCTGGCCGTGCCCTGTAAGGTCCAAGGCGGTAATCAACTGATCCACTGCAACCACCACGACGAGACGGTAGCCCTTCGCCGAATATCCCCCGCGGCCCGGAAATTCATCAAAGCCCGCCGCACGCTGGCCGTGCCCCGCCGAACGTGCGATGGGTGCCCGGTGCCAAAGACCGCGGGACAAGAGGCCAAAAC
>CAZUAH010001285.1:0-1543 GCA_964617665.1 uncultured Pirellulaceae bacterium | reverse complement strand
CATGAACGACGGTCCCCAGAGCGTGGGATTTCGGGCGTCCGCCGTCTGGCGACGGTAGCTACATTTGTGGAAACTGTTGTTCCCACGTTTCTTAGTACTGGCCTCTCCCACGATCCGGCTGCGTCCGCATTTGCTCCGCATAGTGGGGATAGTCTAAACGGGCAGCCTGCGACTCGAAAGACAGTTACAGCGTTCTCCATACTGCAGATCACATCGGTCTCAGCGAATGGATCCGATGACGCGCTCGCAATAGGGATCTTGCCAGGGTGAATGGGGAGCGATGGGAACTTCGTCGATACCCGTGCCTTCACCACAAGGTCTTCGCCTTTGCCCAGGACGCAGAAAGAAAAGAAGTCGAAGAGCTTTACGATCTGGAGGCGGATATTGGCGAGCGGAATAATCTGGCCGCCATGTACCCAGAGAAGGTGCGTGAGCTGAAGAGACTGATGGACTCGCTTGCCAGGGAGTAGTGACTCCGAGTGAAGACGACAGTCGCTTGTCACTGAAAGTCAAGGAGTACCGGATGATTTAGTGGGGTGGCGCAGATTGCGGAAACGATCCGTTATTGACGTCGTCGCTTCGATCTTCTCCGATGCAAGAGTTGGGACGGTGGAATGGCAATAACCGCGTGGGGAACCATTACTCAGAAATTCATCCATATTCGTTCGGATTTGAGGTCGCTGCCTTTGTTCTTGGATCGACTTGCCTTGTTATCCCTGACGTTGTCGTCGCGGTTCCAATCCTGCAGACGCTCATCGTAGATTGGGTTCGGGTATGTGGAAAGAATGACCCGACCTTGACAGCTGCGCAGCACGTCCAGCAGCTGATGGTGCTGGTCGTCAGTCATCTCATGCTCGTAGGCGTCCTTTGCCGTTCTCGAGCCCTTGGGATACGGTGGGTCGCAATAGAATAGTGTTACCTCGTTGTCCTCACGCTGGATGACATCTTTGGCGTCTTCGTTGAGTATGATCACGCGGCTGAGCCGATCGTGGACTTCGGGCAGGCCTTCGATCGTGGACAGGTAGGCACTGACCTGGTCGGACATCCGTCGCCGCGTGCGGTTACGTACCATGGTGGCGAACGCTTTGCCCAATCCTTGTCGTGACAGACGGTTGCGTACGAAAAACTTGACGGCGCGCTCGACATCGGAGCCACCGGCCAGTTTGCTCCGCTCGAACGTAACTTGCGAGAACGGCGTCAAATCGACTTGCCTCGAAAACTCCTGGAACCGTTCTGGATCGCGGATGACGTCCCAAAAATTCATGAGTTCACCGTAAACGTCATTGGCGATCTCGCTGCATCCTTGATGCCTGGCGAACAGCTTGCCGCTGTCCTGGCAATCCGCCTGCGGATGGCCTTGGAACCAGTCTCGGCTCGGATCCCGGGAGAACAACACCTTGCCGCTGCCGAAGAACGGTTCGACGTAGACCAGATGCGGGGGCATCTTGTCAACAATCCAGTCCGAGTCGTAATGCTTGCCTCCGTGCCATTTAAGTGGACTCCTGGGCGGCTTGTACGTCTTGCGCGTAACCTGCTTATCAAA
>CAZUAH010001284.1:0-1545 GCA_964617665.1 uncultured Pirellulaceae bacterium | reverse complement strand
TGTCCGTATGTGCTGCGAACACGGCGTCGGTCATCAGCGTGAAGGACAGTATTCCCAAAAGAATGCTCTTGGCTCTCATTTCGTTCTCCTATTTGTTGGTTTTGACCTTGGGTCGTGCTGAGTTCCAATGGCCAGGCCAGGACATGCATGATCGTAGTGTCTGCTCCTGCGACCCGCAATCGTCTCGTCCATTCGTGTGGAGCGTCGCGGGCATTCGATCGAACTGATGTCGTCACTGCGGCGCCGTCGCATGAGCGCATTGCAGTGGCACGGATTATTCATGTAGGCCGGATCAAGGTCGCGCAATCCGTTGCCGGAACAGCGCAAACGCAACCGAGGCAGTATGACACAACGTGCACGGCGTGATCTCAGAGAAGCGACCGCAGCTCCGGCACGAACGGCGTTTGCTCGGTCCGGCCTACAAATTCTTCAGTACGGCCGTATGAGCGAAGTGCGTGTCTGTGTAACGGTCGTGTTCTTTTTGCGCAATGCTAGATAGCGACCCCGTGTTCGGAAGTGGTATTATGGCGTGCATCATTCCCTGAACGCACACTCGCTGGGGGCTTGCCGTTGATGAGATCCAGAAGGGAACATAGAAAATGAAGCCTATCCTTCTCGTAACAATTAGTCTCTTGGCCGGAGGATTCCCATTTTCTGGACTCGCGGTTTCCTGGGAAGGTGAAGGAGGCTCAACAGGGCGTGAATTGCGTGAAGTCATCGTCAGCCACACCGAAGAGAACGGCATCCTCCAGCTCTACCGCATGAAGGAAGACGGCTCAGCGTCCACTCAGCTCACCGATTCCCAGTTCGGCTGCCGCATGCCCGCTTGCTCACCAGATGGGAGGAGATTGGCTTACGTCGAGCAGACCAGGCGTGGCTTGTCCCTCTGGCTTTCGGATCTCGACGGCAAGAACGCCAAGGCCCTTATCGAGGACGGAAGAAACCTGGTGCCCTCATGGTTGCCGGACTCCAAACACATCGTCTGGATGATCACCCAGCAGGGACAAGACCCTTCGCGGAATAGCCAGATCCATCTCATGAACACGGAAACGGGCGAATCGCGAAGACTGTTCACCGATCCGGAACAACGGAAGTTCAGTAACTCTATGCCGGTTGTCTCGCCCCAAGGAGATCGTATCGCCTTCGTCTCCAACCGTAGCGGCGATATGCGCATCTGGGTGAGCGACCTCGATGGAAGTAACGCCAAGCTAATCTCCCGACCGGAAATGGAGTACCACGAGGCGATCAAGGCCCCCATCGCACAGAAGGTCCCAGCCTGGTCGCCGGACGGCAAATGGATTGCTCATTGGGAAGGCGTCGAGATGGTCCACCTGAGCAGGTTCACCGGAGTTGCGAACCCGAAGCGGGACCGGATGATCTCAGCAACCTTTCATGTCTTGGTGGTCGGCAGCGATGGAAAGAACCGGCGAAAAGTCGGACGCGGTGACGATCCCACTTGGTCTCCCGATGGATTCGTGACTCGGGCATTCCCGGATCCACGAAGGGGCGGTCCGAAGGTCATGATCGAAACCGAATCCGGGGAAA
>CAZUAH010001283.1:0-1545 GCA_964617665.1 uncultured Pirellulaceae bacterium | reverse complement strand
TCAAGAACACCGAATCGGGGCCAACCTTCGCGGGCTCGAAACGCAGCACTTCGCTTTCGACGATGATCTCTTTGTTCAGGCACCTGTCGCTCAGAGCTTCGGGGTCAGTGACAAACTCGGCCGCAAGCTCTTCTGCGGACAAGGTGATGGCCGGACTCTCTCCTTTCTTGACGACGACGCAGTCCCTCAGATCACACTGGAACATGATGTCATTCGCATAGACACCTCGAATCGTAACGGCCTGGCCTCGGCAAACATCCAGCCACGGCTGCTTGTCCACCGTCATGCACGTGATGAAGCGAGAAGTCGGATCGTCAGCCTCTGACACCAAGATGCAGGGTTCTTCCTCCGAGTTGGTCGCAATGCTGTAGACCACGCCGCGAATCTCGATCGACGCTCCCCGATACTTGCTATCGGTCCCTTCTTCGTCATGCTCGTATGCTTCCGCCAATTCTCCGGCGGTCAAGAGGAAGTCTGGGGGGGCCGCTAAAATGGGCTCCGTGGCGTCCAGAGCAGACCCCGATGGAATCGCTTTGTCGGCGTTCGCGATCCGCACCTGTCTTTCCCGATTCGGCCACTCGGCCGCCCCTTGATCGGGTGACGCGCGGCGAGTGCGTAAGGCAGCGTTGCGATCACCTGAAGTGCCGTTCTCGCTGCACCCTTGCAGTACGGTGGCGATCAGGAGAGCGAGACAATGACGCTGCCGAAGGCTCGGGAATTCCATTGTCGGTCCTCCAAGCAAGTCCTGCCCTCAGGGTCACTCGACCCATCGGCCAACGGACTTCACTTTCCATTTGCCGCTGGTCTTGCTTACCGTGACGTCATGACCGCTCGCCATCGGGTGGCCGGTCATGACACGGGCTTCTCCCTTGTCAGTGACTTCTAGACGCAGGACTCTCCGCGGGTCCCGAACCCCCGGTGTCTGTCCGACGAGCAGGACAATGGCTTTCAGGTCCTCTTCAGGCAACTGATCGGGTATCCGGAAAGAGGCGATGAACCCCCAACTGTTGCCCGAGTGATCCAGCACGGTCAAGGAGTTCCCGCCGTCGCTTCGGCCGGTCATGATCCACACTTCGCCGCTCTCCATGAGTTCCAGAGAGGCAACGCATTCGACTTCCGGCCACCATCTCATACTCTCTCTCATGTACAGAATGACGGCTTTCACGTCCTCTTCAGGCAACTGACCACGTATGGTGATCGTATCGGCGAGTTCCCACTCGTCGCCTGTGTGTTTCACTATGATCAACGAACTCTCGCCGGAGCGTCGAGTGGTCGCGGCCCACACCTCGCCATCTTTCATGAGTCTTAGAGAGGCAATGCGCTGCGTGATCCCGGGGACCTGTTCCGCCAACTCCACGATTTTCTTCACGTCTTGTCGTGCAATTCTCCCGCGAACGGTCACACTCTCCGCCTTGCCGGCCGAGTCGCTTGCCTCGCAGGATTTCTCTTCGTCCCTAAGCTTCGCCTCGGCGTCCGTGATCCCTACGGAATCCTTCTCCGCTTCCAACGCAGTCGGTTCCGGCTCTCGCTCGTCGGTGACTCTCA
>CAZUAH010001282.1:0-1555 GCA_964617665.1 uncultured Pirellulaceae bacterium | reverse complement strand
TCTCTTCCAGATCGGCCACCTCGCCGGGAAGTTCCGCGTATTGGTCCTTCCCGTTGAACGTGAAAGAACCGCCCTGTTCGTTCTCGACAAAACCCGGCCTGCCGCGGAGCACGCCGTCAAAGAAAATCAAGTCGGCGCGGTGCGCGCCGTAAAAGAACACGTCCGTGGAGTGCTCCTTGAAGTAATCCTCCAGGATGGCCGCATCGGGCACATCGCATTCGTAATTCGCTTGCAGACGGATGTCGCGCCCGAAGAAACGGCTGGCCGTTAGGCCAAGCTGATTGGCTCGCTGCTGCGGTTTGTCCAGGAAGACGTCTTCTTGGCCTTCGTCACGACGATAGACACGCGCTGCTCCCGAGTACTCCCGCGTGCCACGCGTGTCGTCGACTATCACCTTGCCGTAAACGCGGGCGTTGTCTTTGACTGTGACGCCGGCCCCTGTCACGATGGCATAGTCATTGATCACGGCGTTGCCAAGAACCTTGGCACCGTCGAGCACCATGGCACCGGGCGCGACGTAGGCGGTTTCATCGACCGTTGCCGATTTTGCTACCCAGCCGCCGCCGTTTCGGTGGCGATGTCCCCGGCTGTTTTCGAGATGGACCATGGAAACGGGATCTTCGTCGCCTTCGAGTGCTTTGCGCATGGCGGCGTAACCGGGGCTATCAGAGGTGGCCGGAATGTTCGCGCAGTTGGCGCCTTCACCGCGGCGCATCCCCCAGACTCCTCCCACGCTTGTCAGCACATCGTCTTCTTCGAGCGTCGTGTGGGGTGAACCGGGACGACAACCGGCAAGTTGTACGTCGTATGGATAACGAAAGGCGAATCCGCCCTGGTAGACCGTCCAGACCGAACCCATTCCGGTCGGATGCGACGGACTCAGCGCATACGGAGTGGCCGTCACCGTCAGCCAATGTCGAAGGTCCCCTGGTTTTACTTCCAGGCTGATCGTGCCCTTGTTCCAGAGCGGCGAATATCGGCATCGGCCCTCGGCATCGACCGCGACGATGCACGCCCGCCAGTCACTAAACGTCTCGGCGTCGAAATGCCCTTGAAAATCCACGGTCAACGTTTTCGCGTCCTTGTCGGGCACGAGCCGGACGATGTTCACGCCGAACGGCTCGGGAGAATACACCACCGGGCTGCGGTAGAGCCGTTTCTCGGGATCGACCTTCCGCAACGAGACGCGAGTCGGCATGGTGAAAGTCTGACGCAGCCCCGCCTGCAGTTCGGTATCGAACTCCGCCATCCTGGCGCCGATTTGCCCCATGAAGTCACCCATTCCGCGAATGCCGTTTTTGAAGATTCCTCGGCGCTCTCCCAACCGGGCAATGGCGTGCATCGGCGTATGCTCCTGGTCGGTCATCATCGGCGGAATCACGCCCACCGCGCAGTAGCCCCAGTTTGGGTCATCGCCCATGTTGGTCCAGGCGTATCCGCCGGGATATGCGCCCCAGAAGAGGTTCTTCCACGGTTTGACAACCTGAAACATCATCTTCTGGATAACGCGCGGGTCGCCCATGGTCTGGGCCGCGTCGCACATGGTTTCACCGCC
>CAZUAH010001281.1:0-1555 GCA_964617665.1 uncultured Pirellulaceae bacterium | reverse complement strand
AACGACCGCGATCACCCGGCGGCCGGACCATTTGGACAATGATTGAATGAGCGAGGACGATGCCACACAGGACAGCGGTGCAGCGCCGAACAGCGTAGGCCGCTCGGCGTGCATCGCCTTGTTAGGTTGCGTTTCCGCTCAATCGTCCTCTACGTGGTATTTGACGATGACTTCGGGGAGATTGACTTCCGTGGTCCGCTCCTTTATATCGCGTCGGAGACTCAGTTTCATGTCTCCTGTTTTTCTGGACTCCCGAACTGGGAACACGCACGCGCCGATGAAGTCGTTAGGACTGGTCGCATCGTAATCTAGGACTTCAAGGATGACTCGTGTATTGGGAACGTACGGTGCTTTCCATTGCAGATCGGTTAGCGAAGGACTGTTGTTGTTTGAAAAGGAACCGGAGGTGAACTCCTTGTTTGCGACCACGGCCTTAATGATGGGATCGCAGGCACTGCCGAAACCAGTATCTGCATTCGGAAGGTTCTTGACCTCGATGCCGTCCAGCACAAGCCATTGGTTGGGAGGTTCAGAGAGAGTACGACGTGCGAGTTCTTGATAACCTCTTGTGGTCGTCCATTGATCAAGTGCCAGACAACGATCTGGAATGAATGGGTGAGTAGTCCGAAATGAGCGGAGCTTGCGCACAATCTTCACAAAGGGTTCCTTTTCAAATGCAATAACTTCGCGTTGGGCAATATCCGGAACGACATCCTCCTTCGTTCCATGCTGCAACCGAAGAAGAGCGCGTTTTGCGACATCGTTGTCGCCGCCCACGCAAAGCAATCCTGCACGATCGGCGGACATTTCCGAATGACGATACCACGAGAGAAGCTGCCCAACCATGACATGTGCGACGAGATCTTCTTTGATTCCCTGGGTAGACCTGTCGCCTACGATGAATTCCATCAATGCCCGCCCCACCATATGGCAACGGATATGGTTACACTTCAAATGCCCAAGTTCGTGGCCGATAACAAAGCGCAGCTCTTCGGGACGATCCTTGTACAGATCGTAGAGTCCTGAGGTCAAGACGAGCAGGTGTGGCTCTTTCAGGCGAGTTACGTAGGCATTGGCTTTTGGATTGCTTTCGACAAAGAGGTACGGCGCCTTAACGCCAAGTGTCGTAGCGCATTCGTCCACCATGTCTTTGACGTGGCGAAATGCGGGTTGCTCATCCACCGGCAATCCTTGATTCAGTCGATCTGCTATGATGCCCGCATCAATCACGTTCGCGCCGATATCAAGAATCCGTCCCACGATGGGCCACTTCGAGACACTGTGAAGATGCGGATCGGGGTTCAAATAGCGAAAGTAGAATGCGTCCGTGTCGGTCATCAAGTCGAAGGTTGTCACAAATCGGGAACTCCCCGCATCAGCGGAGTGCGCCGGCGAACACGCCAAAGCAGCCAAAGCAAGAATCGCCAAGCACGCAATGAAAAGTCTCATTGTTCAGGTCCTTTCGCGTGGTGATTGAATGGAACACAACATTGGGTTAGTGGCATCACGCCGGTGACGCCGCCGGAACTCGTCGAGTATCGTGAGCAACCTAACG
>CAZUAH010001280.1:0-1558 GCA_964617665.1 uncultured Pirellulaceae bacterium | reverse complement strand
GACAAGCCGCGTCGACCCGAGTCTCTTTCAAAAACCGCAAAACGCGGTGGCGCTACCCGTACGCGCCGAGTTACAATAGGTCGGTTCCCACATGGCAGCTTTTCCGACTTCAGTTCCACCCACGGTCCGCAAGCGAAACCCGCCTCCGCGTTGAGGCCGGGTAGAGACGGGTGATTCGTGCGCGGCACGTTCAAGTCGTTTCGGAATGGAGAGTCGTAACGCGATCCCTCGAACACCAGCTTTTCATCGATCGCGACCAACAGATGGTTGTCGTCATAGCCCCACGAGCGATAGCGGCCAAGTTGAGGCGGGGCGACATTACCATGATACCAGGCCAGCCAGCCGAAGTCTCGCTTGTAGGCGGATAAGGCCGCGGCTCACCTCTGGCGTTTGACCGGGCTGGTCAATACGTGTTGGGCGTACCGGTGATGGCTCTTAGTGGATATATCCCTTCGGCGTGCCCCATACCTCCTGCAGTTTTTTCAACAAGACGGGGTCCCGTTCCGCCAGCGCATCCCGTTCTTCCTGGGTGCCGAAGTAGCGCGTGCTCACCCCCGCGAAAAACTCCTTGTGGTTAGCCCGAACCACCCAATCCCGGGGCGGGTACTTACCGTTTTCGCGAGCCCGTTTATGGGCGGCCAGGATATCCGGGTTGTCAAAGCTGAGGACCTGGTCGTGATACGCGTGGGCCAGTTCATGAAGAAGGATTTGTACGGAACGGCCGCTCCGGCCAGACTTGACCAGCGCCTCGGCGCGGCTGAACTCCACACACTTGTGCTTGCCGGGATGGAAATCCATTTTAACCAGCCAGCCCAGGAACGGGTGGTAGTGAAACACGGGCGTCCTGCCGTGGGGGCCGTTCGTCGAGTCGACCTCCAGCCAGATCCCCACCCTGCGGAGCTCTTTGAGCGGCTTGTCCGCGAGGCAGCTTTTGACCTTGGCCAGGTCCTGGTCCAACTGCTTGATCGCCGCCCCGCCAGTCTCGGCTTTCTCGCCTCCGGGCAGCAGCGCGTTGTTAACGAATACGTTCCAGCCGTGCATGTCTTTCTCGGTGTAATGCGACGTCGGTTCGTAGGCGATGGCCGGGTTCATGCAGGCCAGGGCCAGCGCGACTGCCAGGACGTGCGGAAAATGATGTCGGTTCATGTGTTTCATTCGTTGTCTTCCTCGGAATGCGCGGGTATTGCTTTGACTTGGATTTCCCATTTGGGTTGAGCCTGGAACTACTTCAGGCGCAGTTTGCCCTCTATCTTAACATCGTGCCCCCCCAGCTTCTACTTCTGGGGCTCTGCGTTGGCCTTCTTGTCGTCGAAGTACTTGTCGTACCCAGACACGATGCCGACATCGGCATCGAAACGCTTCCAGTCATCGATCATTTCGGCCGCCACTTCCCGGTGTTCCTCGATCACGGTGTCGATTTCGCTTTGGTCTTTGGATAAGTCGAAAAACTGCCATGTGGCGTCTTCACCTTTCCTGCTCCGTTTGGAGAAGAAAAAGGGTCGCGAGCAATAGCGTTCGGCACGATAATCGCTGTCCGTCGTTCTGTCGTCTCGGACGT
>CAZUAH010001279.1:0-1572 GCA_964617665.1 uncultured Pirellulaceae bacterium | reverse complement strand
GCTGGCCTTCGTCATGTCACTGCTTGGAGGTGTGTTATCAACTTTGACGAAACGGAAATCAGACGTAACTCCCGAAAAAGACCGCGGCGGATTGGGCGGCAACGACCAACAGTTGACGAAGAACGAGAATGCCGCCCCGATGGCTGAACTGGCAGACGAGGACCGGCAATCGAAAACAGGCGGCGGCCCAACAGACTTAGACCTCGATTGGCTCGCCGAAGACCTGGCCGCGCGGCACGAATCAAACGACACTCCAGAATCGCCCACTCGTTGAAGCACCAAGGGGACTGACGAATCAATGAAACACCCGTCTGTACTTCTAATTGTGGGCATCACATTCTTGCTTGTGGGGCTGCTGAGTTCGCTGCGGCTCCATGTCCCACTGCTTGCCTTTCCTTGTGGAGTTGCATGCGTGTTCTGTTGCTACAAGGGCTTGAAGACAACGGACGTCGGGATCGTCAGCTGTCCAACATTCTTCATCCACGACCGCAATTGGAGCAGATCATGAGTTGGAGCTGTAAGAAATGCCGAGCCACAATCGATGACGAGTTCGATGCATGTTGGCAATGCGGCACTTCAGTTGATGGTAGCGAGAACGAGAATTTTTTGACCGAAGTCGACATATCCGGACAAGCGCCGCTCCCCCAGGCAACTCCTGCTGAGAGGAAGAAACGCCCCGCCGAGCATGAAAGCGACATCAGAGCATCGTTGGGTTGGATTGGATGCTACGGAATCCTTCTGTTACCCCTTGCCGGCTTATTGTGTCTGAGTAGCTTCTTGATGGGCGGCGATCTATATCCCTTGTCGGCAGCAGTGTGCGTTGTGGTGCTTCCACCTATGTGGAAAAGGTATGGCGGCCTGGGGGTCGCCCTCATGTTGGCCTTACTCATTCTGCTATTCTCGGGGGCGGCACATGCTATTCTACGCGCTCGCTCAGAGCAGGATCTTGCTGCAACAGTGGTTGTCATAGTCCTCATCGCCGGCGCTGCGTTTTGGACGGTCATTCGGTTGAGTCGGAGTGTCGTAACGTCTCGTGCAACCAAGAACCGTAGGCTCCTGAAGAGAGAAAGAGGCAGGTAAACGGGGCCAACGACAGGGTTGCCCCGACCCCAACGGGGTCCAAACAACATAGCCCAGGGTAAGCGCAACGGCGCAGCCGCGGAGCGTCACCCTGGGTAGATGAGCATCCACCAACCTCAACCCTGTAAGGGTTGCACAAAGCCATGACCATTGTGGAACCCTTACAGGGTTCAGGATTCCATGGCTCGGATACCCAGGGTGGGGCGGCTGCGCCGCTTACCCTGGGCTACAATGTTGAACCGCTTCGCGGTTACGCAGGAAACGGCAGAGCCTTGTCAATTCTCACCGGCAGAGCCGGTGGATTAGTTTCGATTTAGCTCGACGTCTCGACCCATTCTGCGGTGCCGTCGCTGCTGAGGAATTCGTGGATGTCTTGTGCGGCGATTCGACCGGCGCCCATGGCTTCGATCACGGTTGCCGAACCGGTGATGATATCACCGCCAGCCCAGACCCGCTCCTTCTCAGTGCGGCCCTTATCGTTGGCCTTGATGT
>CAZUAH010001278.1:0-1575 GCA_964617665.1 uncultured Pirellulaceae bacterium | reverse complement strand
CCTCCTTCAGCAAAGCGCGCGCCTCCCCCTCTACCGTTCTGGTGTACGCTCACTTTGAACCGTCCCTCGCACACGGACGTGTTTCTCCTCCAACCGCGACCCAGTCAAATAGTACACGTGTCCGCTTCTCTCGGACCGCGGGTCGTGCCATGACAGTCGTGTGCGCGGTTGGCGTGCTGGTCGTGGTTCTTCTGGTTGCCATTGGCATTTGGGCCGCGAACGATTCGCGCCGTTCCCAGCAAGACGCCGCCAATCGTCAATTGGTGGCAGCCACGCGTGCGGTCGAAAGGTGGCTCGCCGACGGGACTCTGGAAGAGTTTAGCGTCTTGGAAAGTGATCTGAAGCGAGCGATCGGCGACGAAAACGTGACGGAGGGCCATGAGAAAGCACGCTTTCTGCTGGAACGGGCGCGGCTGCGGTACGACGAAGGAGAGGCATCCCAGATGCTTCAAGACGCACAGGCTGCAATTAGAGAGGACCGGTTTGCGGACGCGGTTTCACTGCTAGAGTCTTACCTGAAGCATCCGCGTGCGGAGAAACTTGAGGATGCGGCATCTCTGCGCGACCATGCCCAATTGCTTTCATCTGCAAGATCCTGTCAGGACGTGATCAAGGGGTTTAGTGATGATCACCTTGATGCGCTTGATCAAGACGGAACTCTTCCCGACAGCATCCGTCCCGCGGACGATCTGATTGCACAAGCCTACGTGCGGAGACTGCGCGGACTGGTGCCGGAGGAAAAGCAACGACGCGAAAACCTGACTTCGGCTATGCCACCGGCGGGCGGGGGCAAGCAGCCACCACCCAAGCCTTCGCCCCCCAAACGTCAGCCAATCGGCCAAGTGTGCACCTACGACCTTCACAAAGGGCCAGTGCGGTGCGTGTCTTTTTCCCTCGACGGTCGCCTGGCCGCTTCGGCCGGCAACGACATGGTTATCCGCATTTGGGATCCTGCAACAGGAAATATCGTTGGCACATTGGAGGGCCATCGTTGGCCCGTCAATTGCATTCGATTCACGCCCGATGGTAAGCGGCTGGTGAGCGCCAGTACGAACGATCCTCGTGCAACGACGGTGCTTGCTGTACTGACTGGCGACGCCAACAAATGGGACATTGACGATTACTCGCTACGTCTGTGGGATCTGGGACGCTACAAGGAGATTCACAGCTTCGACGACCATCTTCAACCTGTAGATGCTCTGGCAGTTTCTCCAAAGGGCAACCAAGTCCTGGCATCGACGCATGGGACTGCTGTACTGTTCGACATACAATCAGGCAAACAGATCCGGACCTTCGCGGGCGACACGGATCGTCGGCGCGAGCCGATCCATAACGTCGAATTCTCGCCCGACGGATCACAGATCCTGACTGAAAGCGCATTTTCACTCCGGACATGGAAAGTGAATACGGGGGAGCAGATTCGCTTGTACGGCAGTCCGGACGGCCGCGACCCAGGCCCACGTTTCTGCTCCCTTTCATGGTTTACGAACAGCCTGTGCATCTACGGACAAGGCGGGGCCACTGCTCCGGCGGCCCAGATTCTCTTCACGATTGGGGATCATTTTGAGGGACTCC
>CAZUAH010001277.1:0-1581 GCA_964617665.1 uncultured Pirellulaceae bacterium | reverse complement strand
TCCACATGGCCCAGAAGCGGCCATCATGATGGGCCAGGTAAGCGTGTTGATGAACACGAGTGCCAGCGTGGTCGCGGACGTCACTGATGACCACGTGTTTTGCAGTGACACGCGGAAGTTTCTCGTAGTCGATCTGGTGCGGATCCTCCGGCAGCCAGTCTCCGGCGAGCATGACGACGTTGTCTGGCTTTTGTTTCGGCCCATCGGCAGCGTGAAGGGCGGCCGGCGACACGAGCAGCAGGGTGAAAATGAGTGTGACTGGCGTTAGAGACCGGATGGTGTGTTCTTTCATCGTCGTTGCCTGAGTCGGTTGGGTCTCTGCTTCTGCAGTCGAAACCGATACTGAACAATTTCGGCGCTTCCGTGGAGCACCTTCCCGCGATAGGAAAGATAGACAAACCAACTGGTCGTCGGATCGTATTCGAGGTCGCCGTAGCCGCCGTCCGGATAGAACTCGTCGATCGGTTTGCCGCCGAGCATCCTCCATGATACGCCGCGATCGGTCGAAAGGTAGACCGCATTGGCGCGCGGGAACTTTCGGCCCGCTTCAGGCGTGGTGTTGCCGACACCGATCAGCGTGCGGTCGTTCCACCACTGATCTTCGCCTTTCAGATGGGCCAGCATCCAGATCCGTGGGCGGTCCCACACGCCGGTGTCCGGCAAGATATCCTTCCAGGGTTTCCACGTTCGTCCAAGATTGTTGGTACTCGTCAATAACACCAGACGCCGGCCAGGGCCTTCGGAGCCGACACAGACAATCTGCTCATCGCCCAGGTACTCGAACCCCTTCTCGACGGAATTGTGTTCCGGCACGTTGATGTGCTTACTGACGACCCGCCAAGACTCGCCGTTGTCCGGCGACTGGATGAACTTGCATTGCCACCCCTGCGCTCCGCCGATGAATTCACGAAGGCTTGTGTAGATCGCGCCATCGACAATCGTGTGATCGTCCGTGGCATAGCAGCGATCGTCATGCTCAATCCCGACGAAATCGACTTGTCGCAGCTTGCTCCAGGTTCGACCGTTGTCCGATGAATCCGTCTGCCACGTGCCTTTGCCCAGACGGTGGTTCCGGCCTGTCGTGCGCCACACGTGGAGAATGATCCGTCCGTTTGGCGCGACGTAGAGATACGGCTCGAACGCGTCGTCGCCTTCAAATGAAACTGGAAACCCCGTAATCGACGTATCGTCGAGGGCGTGATCCGGCCGCGACCAGGATTGGCCAGCGTTGTTGGAGAAACGGACATGAATCACGCCGTCCGACCCGGTGTGCCTGGCCGCTTCGCGATAACACAGGACAATCGTCCCGTCGGCGATTCGTTCCACGGTTGCGCGGCCGAACCAGCGCCCCTCGGCTCTGGCGAGCACGCGAGTTTCGAGGTCAGCGATTTCGATCTGTTCGGCAATCATCACCTGCGGCGCTACGAGGATTGCGAACACGATGAACAAGAGGGTGATAGCCATAGGAACACGGATGTAGCCACCGTCGCCAGACGGTGGGCCGTCGATTTCCCACCGTCTGGCGGCCGTGGCTAGTGCGCCTCTGAATGCGTTTGATCGGCGGGGTGCGAGTCCCCGCGA
>CAZUAH010001276.1:0-1588 GCA_964617665.1 uncultured Pirellulaceae bacterium | reverse complement strand
CTTCGACGTTCATGATCGTCTTCTTGCCGGTCTTGATGCCTTCGAACCAATCCTCTTTGTGGCCGGGGCTTTTGTACACGTCGATCGCGCCGCGGCCCGGTTTCCATTCGCGGGCCTTCCGTTCGGCCCAGGTGCCGCCGTCGCCACCCCAGTGGGTGAACGTGCCTTTGTCCCCGCGATACACAGCGCCGTAACCGGGACGGGAGATCCGGCCGCCGGGTTCGTTGCCCGTACGTTCCTCGGGTGGTGCCGGCTCGCCCGGCTGATTCCAAGTCAGTACCCAATCGGGATCCTTGAATGTGTACTTGACGTTGATTTTCACGGCTGAATTCCAGAGGCCCTTCTTCGGCGCTTCGCCCGTGGCTTCCACCTCGACCGGCCCTGTGCCATCGGCGTTCATCCACCACATAGCACAGCTCATGACGTGAGCCCCGCGATCGCGGATCTGTCCGCCCCCCGATTCCATCATCCAGCGGAAAGTGCCGTGGCAGTAGCCGCGGTTGTACGGTCGGTAACGAAGCGGGCCGAGCCAGAATTCCCAATCCAGTTCGGGAGGCGGATCGGTGTCTGGTGCAGTCGCGCCCGAGGGGCTGGGATAGTGGAAGCAGTCGACCCGCGAGACTCGGCCGATATTGCCGTTCGCCAGATACCGGTGAGCCAAGTACGCCTCCGGTTGACTGCGTCCCTGCGATCCGACCTGCACCGCAATGCCGGCTTTGTGGGCGGCTGCGATCATCGCCTTGCCTTCCTCGACAGTGCAGCAAGCGGGCTTTTCCACGTAGACGTGTTTTCCCCGCTCGGCGGCATGCACGGTTTGCGCTGCATGCCAATGATCGGGTGTGGCAATCACCACGGCATCGATATCCTTCCGGTCCAATACGTAACGATAGTCGCGGTAGCAATCCGCTTGTGATCCGGCGGTGCGCGACGCATTGACCAGCCGTTTGTCGTCGATGTCGCAAACGGCCGCGAGGTTCACTTCGCCACGTTTCAAGCGGCCCGTCATGTCTCGCAAATGGTAGCCGCCCATGCCGCCCACGCCGATGTGGCCGAATGTCAAACGATCATTGGCGCCGGACTGCCCCTGCGCGGCCAACACGCCCGAGGGAATCACGTGCGGCGCAGCCACCGCTCCGGCCGCAACCGCCGATCCGGCGGTTTTCAGAAACGTGCGGCGTGGCACTCCAGAAGTATTCTCATTCATACGCTCACCTCTTTGCGTTCGATGCCTGGGAATCTGAGTAACAAGGTATCAGCGACAGGATACCCGCCCATCGACGAGCATTCAAGCGATGGCTCCGTCGCCGGCCTTGCCGACGACGAACAGTTCGGAAAGCACTTCGTCGCGACACGACAACGCCAGAAAGCTGCACTGTCCAACGTGGGTTACCTCGGGATCTCGGTTGCCCATTGGCTTCGCTCCAAAGAAATCCGCCACATGTGTTCGGTTGATTGAGCTGCAACGAGTATAATGCACGTCCTCCGATTCGCGATAGGAAGAGGCGGTGAAACTTAGTGGCGTGTCCGTCGATGAATGTCAAGTTGGGTGGCCGGGGCTGGACTGAGCGTCAGCGAGGGAAGCCCCGGG
>CAZUAH010001275.1:0-1589 GCA_964617665.1 uncultured Pirellulaceae bacterium | reverse complement strand
TGGCGTCCTCAGTTGGAAAAGTGAAGGCATGACGATCTCCGGTGTCGGGCTGGCCTTGCTGTTCCTGGCTGCTGCAGAACTCGAACCCCGGGCGCCTTCTATGGGTCTGCTATCGGTGGAGCGGGCTCCCGTGCGCCTCGCTACATCACTGGCCGGCGCCCACCCGGGCGATCTCAAAAGAGGCGCAACGCTTGAAAGCGAGCCCACCGAGCTGGTGTTTTCGTGGCCGGAACAGGGCGACGACGAAAGCCAATTGCGCCTTCCCCTGACCCCACCGGGGGCGGGCGTGCTTACGGCTGTAAGGCTCCGTTTCGGGCCCCCTGCTGTGCGCGACGTGCTGGCCTTGTACCTGTTCACCTGGGCGGCCAGGGCCGCCGCGAAAGAAGCCGTGTGGTGGTGGCCTGACGAGCACCTGGAGATCTGCGGGCTGGACGATCAGACAAAGCCCCGTAGGCGCCTGGCGCGCTTATGGGCCCGCCTTGGAAACGCCCGGCTCCGAGCAAGGTACAAACACGGACGTCCACTGGACGGCCCGGTGGTTTCGACCATTGCCAGCGATGGGGGGGCCTTCCTGCTGCAATTCCACCCTGCGCTGTACCAAGGCGTAACGAAAACGGACGGAAAGCCCGGCGACTATTTCTGGCCCATTCCGGTGGGCCTGTTGCAGCTCGAGGCTGACCGAAGCCACGGAAAGGTGCATGTCCTTGCCGCGTTGCTGGGCGCACAATGGCGCCGAAAGTGGAAGGCCGACGATCCCGAAGGCGTAGTGGCCCGCGTTAGCGCCGAGCGCCTGGCCGACTCTCTGGCCCTGGACGGCTCCCGCGGCCACCGAAGCAGGGCAGCGGAAACGCTGCTGGCGAGCCTCGAGGCCGGAAAGAGGTGCGGACTGATCGAACGGTACGAGGTGGAGCGAGGCAAAATCAGCGACCTTTCGGCAATGCTCCAAATCTTCCCAGCGGAGCCGGTGGGCGGGAGAATCGAGCGCCCGAAATGGATCCCCGCAACGGGTGACGACCTGGTGCGATGGATGGATACCGAACGGCTGACAGCCTCCGCCGTGGGCGAGTTGCTGGGAGAGAAACCAGCGACCGTGCGCCAGTGGCGAAGCCGCTACCAGGGGCGGCCGCTTCCTACCCGTGCAAGGCGGGCCCTTCGCGCCGCCCTGTGGGGGGCCTTTGAATAGAACGTGTGACACCAGGGGTTACCGTACGTCGCAAGGTGTGACACCAGGGGTTACCGTACGTCGCAGGGGGTGTCCGGTTTCTTGCTTTGTTCCTGGTTTTTCAGGCCGGCCCAGACGCTTAGTAACATATACTAAGGGCGGCTTTCCTGACGGGCGCCGCCCCTTGACTATCTAAACTCCGAACGCCGAGGGCTCCCGGGTGCCCCTCGAGACGTTGCGGGGGCGATCGTCCCGTGGCCCTGGTGGAGCTCGCAACGTCGCTACCCGGGGCCAGGATGGGGGCTATCCGTAGCGGTGGAGCTTGCCCCCGAGCTGGTGGAACGACGAACGGACGAACGGCGGGGGCTGCTATTTGGGGCATGACCGTTTTTGCCACCCTGGCGAACCAGTCAGGGGGAAACGTGCG
>CAZUAH010001274.1:0-1591 GCA_964617665.1 uncultured Pirellulaceae bacterium | reverse complement strand
CCCGCGCTACCCCGCTCTTCACCCCGCCCACGCAAATTAAACCTGAGACCCCGCCCCCCCTTGCGCAAGTCGCGGTATTCAATAAAACAGGAGCAAGGCCCTCGTGGATGTAGGCCTCGCTCCTCAAAACAAATTCGTACGTTGGTATCATCATCGATCTTGAAACGGAAATCAAGCGTCATAACCACGCTGTGAGTCAAAGGCCCAGACAACGCGTCTGTTATCAGAACGTCTGTACCGCTTGCCGGAAACCGGGACGTTTTGCACCGCATCAGCTGCGCGCTCGAAAACTGCGGTACACCGTCCAAAACATCGTCGTGTGTGTCAGCATTCGGCTCGCCCGATGGAAATGCCGACACTGCGGCAAGACCTTTACCGACTACCCCTTTTTTCGTCTTGCCCTATAAGCGGTTCGCCACCCCGTGCCTTGTTCAACCCGCCAAACGCTTCCTCCGGGATTCGAGAGAGGAGGATGCCAATGGCGATCAGCCACACCATGCGAAGGTCGGTTATCGAGACTCTGTAAAGCACAACCGACAACGTATCGGATATCCCATTCAACACGCCCCGCCGCAAGGCACCGAGGCTGCTGCGGACGAGATTTTTTCGGAGACGGCCTCTTTCCATCAACCCATCGTCGATCATAGCCTCATCTGGCGGATGGTCGGCTGGTTGGGAGGCCTCACTTTCGCACTCGACAAAGCCTGCCAGATGATTCTCCAAAGGAATCCCAACTCCCTCTGCCATCGTCACACGTCCAACATCAGCCAGGCCAAGGCACGTAGCGACCAACGCCAGAAGACTCTTGAAACGGCCGGCCATCTGCTGCGCGTGATCGAAGAGTGGGAAGCGACTTTCGGCGAAAAGTTCTTCCCCCGATTCGCCACAAGATCCGGTTTCGACTGAGTTAACGTAGGGCCCCAGACGATTCTCCCCTCTCGTTTGGAGCTCATTCGATGAAACAAAACGACGATGACTGGGCCGTTTTCTGGTGTTCGCTGCTCGGCCAGATCCTGCTGGACGAAGTTCCAGCCGGAGAGCGCAGGCGGTATCTCAAGAACCTCAGCCAGAAAGTAGTCACCCTCCCCAACGGACGACGAAAGCAGATCTCGCTTTCCACGCTCCGCCGCAAGGTCCGCCAGTTCCGAAAACAGCGGATCGCCGGTCTGAAGCGGAAGCCACGCACCGACCGCGGCGGCATCCGCAAAGACCGCCGTGCGGTGCTGGAGCGTGCTATCGAACTCAAACGCGAACAGCCGCGTCGCAGTCCCCACGCCATCAACCAGATTCTGACCCACGAGTTCGGCCGCACCATTCCCAAGGCGACTCTGAACCGCCACTTCCGCCAGGCCGGCGTGACGCGGAAGAAGCTGGCCGATCCGCAACCGGTGATCCGTTGCCGCTGGACGCGTGACCAGGCCAATGCCTTGTGGGTCGGCGATTTCTCCGAAGGTCCCAAAGTGTTCCATCATGGCCAGGCCGTCAAATCCCATCTCTCGATCTGGATCGACTGCCACAGCCGTTATGTCATCGAAGGCCGGTATTACTTCCGGGAAAACCTCGACATCCTGCTCGATTCGCTGTTGCGGGC
>CAZUAH010001273.1:0-1594 GCA_964617665.1 uncultured Pirellulaceae bacterium | reverse complement strand
GACTGGTCTACAACATGGAGGAATTCCGCACGGTTGCTCGGCGAGGTCTCTCGTTTAGCCGAATCGGGCAGATTCTCGTCGAAGAGTCGGTCCTCGGTTGGGAGGAGTTGGAGTTAGAGGTCGTTCGCGACGCCAAGAACCAGATGATCACGGTATGTTTCATCGAGAATGTCGATGCCATGGGCGTGCACACAGGCGATTCGTATTGCACCGCACCGATGCTGACCATCGACGAAGAACTCCAACAGCGATTGCAGAAATACTCGTACGACATTGTCGAGGCAATTCAGGTTATCGGCGGTACGAACATCCAGTTCGCCCACGATCCGAAGACCGGGCGTGTTGTGGTGATTGAAATCAATCCCCGGACATCTCGCTCGTCGGCACTTGCATCCAAGGCAACTGGGTTCCCCATCGCCTACGTTTCGTCGCTGTTGGCGGGCGGCTTAACCATGGACGAGATTCCCTACTGGCGCGATGGCACTTTGGAGAAATACACGCCGTCAGGCGACTACGTGGTGGTGAAGTTCTGTCGTTGGGCCTTCGAGAAATTCCCTGGGCTTGAAGACAAATTGGGCACCCAAATGCGTGCTGTGGGCGAAGCAATGAGCCTGGGCAAGACTTACAAAGAGTCGTTTCAGAAGGCGATCCGTTCGTTGGAGACTGGTCGGGCCGGTTTGGGCTTCGCCAAAGACTTCAACGAACGGCCGCTGGAAGATTTGATGAACATGCTATCCGAACCGTCCTCCGAGCGGCAGTTCATCATGTACGAAGCGATTCGCAAAGGTGCCGACGTGGAAGCACTGCACGAACTGACGCACATCAAAGCCTGGTTCATCGAGCAGATGAAGGAGTTGGTCGAACTCGAAGAGGAAGTGCTGAAGCACAAGGGAGGAAAACTGCCTGACGAGTTGCTGGCTCGAGCCAAGAAAGACGGTTTCGCAGACAAGTACCTCGCCAAGTTGTTAGACGTGCCGGAGCCGCAGATCCGCCAGCAGCGCACCGCGCTGGGCGTAGTCGAGGGCTGGCATGCAGTGCCCGTTAGCGGTGTGGATGACGCCGCCTACTACTATTCCAGCTACGTTGCTCCTGACACGACCGAAGCATCCCCTAACCGGAAGATCATGGTTTTGGGAGGCGGCCCGAATCGCATTGGCCAGGGAATCGAGTTCGATTACTGCTGCGTCCACGCAGCCTTCGCTTTGCGCGACGAGGGCGTCGAGTCGATCATGGTCAACTGCAACCCGGAGACGGTCTCCACCGACTTTGATACCTCCAACAAGCTGTACTTCGAACCGTTGACGGTCGAGGACGTCCTGAGTATCTACGAGAAGGAGAAGCCCGAAGGTGTGGTAGTCCAGTTCGGCGGCCAGACGCCGCTGAACATTGCGGCCGAATTGGAAGAGGCCGGCGTGAAAGTGCTGGGGACTTCCCCCGAGACCATCGACTTGGCCGAGGACCGCGACCGATTCCGACAACTGATGCGAAAACTGGGTATTCCGCAGCCGGAATCCGGAATGGCCAGCAATCTGGAGGAAGCCATCGAGGTCGCCAACAGGATCGGCTATCCGCTGATGGTACGCCCGTCGTTTGT
>CAZUAH010001272.1:0-1598 GCA_964617665.1 uncultured Pirellulaceae bacterium | reverse complement strand
AAATAGACCCATCTCGAAAAACCCAGCATCTACCACCTCACAGAGATTGCACCTTGGACGAACACCGGCGGCGCGAACGCCGAGGAAAGGCAGGCACAGGGTCTTCCGGGCTACGTCGCGCTGCGAGACGGAGGAATCGGGGCCATCTACGATCAGTGGTATGGTTCGTGCGCGACCAACTGGACGCTGACATCGTTGGTCGCGAAGGGAGCGCTGACGTCCGCTGGTACGACGGGTGGCCCATCGCCATGACCAACCGACTCGTTTCAAGCGAGAAGGCGTGCTGGAGATGTCACAGCGCACAATCTACCTCATGCGCGGCGTCGACAAATCGGGACAAAACGATTTTCGTGTGCGCTACTGAGTGGGATATGACTCCCGAACGCGCTACTCCTGAAGATATCCCTTGAAGTCGATGATTTGCTGGGTTGTGTCGCGGTAAGGGAGTGGTTTGGGGTCCAGCCAGTCTACCACACGGTCTTTCAGCGAGTAGGCGAAGAAATGATTCCCCACGGGGCTGTAGTGGCCAATGAAATACCGTTTGAAGTAGTCGCCAACGTCGAGGCTAAAGCTCTTGTAGTCTTCGCAGTGCACGAGATTCATGTCGAACACTTTGAACTCATTCGCCTCAAGGAAGTCCACGATCTCCTGATCGTACCGCGTGCCGTCCTGTAAGAGAGCCCGGGTTACGCGATAGGGATCCAACAGGATGATCATGAGCTTCTTGTCATGTTCGTTTGCGAAAGCTCTGGCTTTCGTCAAGATGCTCTTTGTGGCGGCAAAGGAATAGGCGTCTAAGAGCGACGCCACGGTGGCCCGCGGCAGAGGATTCTCGTCCAAGTCCACGGGCTGATTCAGATGGCGGGCGAGTTGCCTGAGTCTGTCGACGTCGACAACGTCAATCTGTCGTCGGGTGTACAGGCCCATTTCGAGAGCCAGGTCGTCCTTCAGATTCTCGACCATCCAGTCCGGGTCGGTCATTTGATGGAGCTCATCTGGATCGGATATCCGGCTGTCGTGCTCTTCGAGTTCGCCCGTGGCGAGGTTCATTTCGATGTTGGACCAGAAATTGCCGTGGAACATGCGACCGCGGCCTTCTTTGTCGCTTTGGGAACGGTTCCAGGAGGCCGTCAACATATACCGACAGCGGAGCAAGCTTCGAATGTGATCGTCGCCCCAGATGTAGAGCATCACGTACTCCGCGCTCTTCTCGGTCTGCTCTTCTCTAAGCATTCGGCGGTAGGCTTGATAGAAGCCGAACCCACCCATGCCAAAGTTGCGAACCGGTTCTCCCAGATGAGCAGCCAAGTACTCCTGCCACGTCTCGCCGTCGCTCACTTGATGGCACTGGGTGAAGCTATTGCCGTAAGTGTTGATGCGGCAAGGCTTGCCATTGTACATGAAGCTCGTGCGTGCCCCATTGGGTTGGACTGTGGAAAACGTTGAGCTTCCATCGACACCATCTCGCGGCATGTAGTTACCCAGAATGTACCCCACGACCGGATCAAACTGCGCCCACGACATCTCGTGCAGGAATACGTCGATTTCCCTCTTCGAAGCGACATTGGCCCGGATGAAATCCTCAAGCGAGATCTTCT
>CAZUAH010001271.1:0-1605 GCA_964617665.1 uncultured Pirellulaceae bacterium | reverse complement strand
CAGGATGAAGACCTGGACGGGCTTGGACATGTCGGCCGGCTTGCCGTCCGGGTCGAGCAGTTGATTGGGGACTTCCGCCGCCGTGGCGGGAAGGATCAGCAACGCCGTCACGAGGGCGACTACTGAAAACAAGATCTTGTGTTGGAGGCTCTTCAACATTGTGGTTTCCCTTTCTTTCAAAGTGGAATAGGGCACTCTAACAAAACGGTATCAGTGCGCGGGGCGGTCAGGAGACCGCCCCGCAACCATCGTGGTTGTGGGCGGTGTCTCCTGACCCGCCCATCGGTTGTTATGCTAGATCCACCCCATCTCATCGCGCGGGGCGAGCCGGCGCATGAACATGCTCTTATCGGCTTCCTCGTCGTTTGTGATCTTCATGTTCTTTGCATCCCAGATCAGCTTCCTGCCAGGATTTGTAAGAGCCACGTCTCCAAGAATCAAGGTCTCCGTGAATGGGCAGGCATATTCGAAGTTTGACATGGCCTGCCCGCCGTCGACGATCGCCTGCGTCCAGTTGCCGACGTGGCCTCTGCCTGGATTGCGCTGAGACACTCTGGGCGGTTTTGGCGTTGCCTCTTCCGGAGATATCCTGGGACTTTGACTATGACTGCCGGCGAAAAGCGATGCCGTCTCGCCTACCATCACGGAGCCGGAATTCATGTACGGCGCTGACCGCCCCTCTTCGTACCGCTTCGGGCGCGGATACGGGATCTCCGGTCCGAGATAATACTTCATGGTTACCGGCGGCTGATCACCACGGGCTCCAAACTCCCACGTGATTACACCGGCTACGGGCAGAGAACCGGGGAACCTGCGATGCTTCTCCAGCACCTCGGCCTCGACAGAGATCGGGGCACCCAACTCGAGTGAGTAGTTCGCAGGATCCAGAATGTGTGTCGCCATATCGCCAATCACGCCGCTGAAATGGCTAAAACGAATCCACTCCCTGTTCAGGTAACTCTTGCTGAACGGTATTTCCTCGGCCCTGTTCAGCCAGAGATTCCAGTCCAGGGTCGTCGGCATGACCGACCCCTGCACCGGCTCTACCAAGGTCCCGTAGTTCTTCCTGCTATAACCGATAACCTCCGTGACCTTCCCGATGGCACCTGCCTTGATCCAGTCCCGGATCTGAGCCGTCGACTCTGCCGAGTGCCCCTGGTTGCCCATCTGGGTAACTACTTTGTGTTTCTGTGACTGTTGACAAAGAACGCGCGCCTCGTTGACCGTATGGCAGAGAGGTTTCTCGGCGTAAACATGCTTGCCTCTCTTGATGAAGAACATGCAGACCGCGAAACGCGCATGATCAGGCGTGGCCGTGACGACGGCATCGATATCCTTCCCAATGTCGTCGAACATCCTTCGGTAATCGCGCCATCGCTTCACTTCGGTCGAAGGATAGTACCTCCCGCTCCACGCTTCGTCGGGATCTGCGATGCCGATGATGTTGTGATTTCCCAGAGCCCTCAGATCGCCCGAGCCCTGACGGCCAATACCAACCCCCACGACATTCAGCTTACTGTTCGGCGACGGCCCCGCCGCCAGTATGTTGAACGGAGCCACTCCTGTAGCCGATGCCGCCAATGCCGCCTTGAGAAAACTACGACG
>CAZUAH010001270.1:0-1609 GCA_964617665.1 uncultured Pirellulaceae bacterium | reverse complement strand
ACTTCGCGCGATACGCCGGTTGTCGAACTGCCCTTTCGGTAGCCGATCTGCCAGTTGAATACCTTGATGCGCGGATGCCCACCGTCCGCTTCGGAGACGAGAACACTCTGGGGGCACAGCCCGCGATGCACCACCTTCTTATCGTGAGCAAATCGAATCACCTCGGCGATCTGCCGCATCAGGTCAAGTCGCACGTCGACGCCTAGCTTGTCTTTCCGCTGCGCGAGGTAGTGATCCAGCCGTACCGACAGGGGATCGTGCTCGAATACGAGTGCCGGCCCGAGTTCATGTCCGGTGAAGCCTTCTCGACGCAGGATGCCTGGATGCTGAAGTGTTTCGAGAAGTTGGGCCTCTCGCTGGGCCGCACGCTGGATGGTGTCGCGTTCCTCGTCTGTAGCTCCCATGCGGACGTTGTAGATGCGAATGCGGCGTTTTGCCTCCGATAACTGCACGTGCGTGGCTGACCAGTCCTGGTAACCCGGTCCTTCACCGATGATCTGGTCCAACGTGTAGTCGCTTACCTTGCGGTGACGCTGAGACGGGCGGATGCCGGCCTGCTCCATCGCCTGACTGATCATCCTGGCGGTCGGCCGATCGTATCTGTCGTGTGGATGAGTGGGCAAACCAGGGCACTCACGCCGCTTGATCGCCGCCATGATGCCGGGGCGAGTGTCCGTATCGCGCAATAATACGTGGTGGGCAGCCCGATCTCGCAACTCGAACCGGAGATCCGGGGCGGAACAGAATACCAGCGCGTCGATAAACGGCACGGGACCTTTCTTCTTACACGCCTTTTGTCTCAGAAGCAGCGACTTGAGCTTCTTCGCCTTCAGGTCTGCCAGAAAACATGGATTGTCGGTCGTTATTAGCTTGCCGTCCGTTTCCCAGGTCCACGTCCCAGCGTCACCGAACAACCGGCCAGGTCGACTCTTAATCTCGATCAAGAAAAACCCTTGCGGCGAGAAGACCAGCAGGTCGACCTCGTTGATAGTGCCATCGTCCGCGATGAACTCAAAGTTGGACCAGGCTCGGTAAGGCTCATGCGAGGGAAACCGGTCGCGCACGAAATCCAGAGCGTCCCGTTCCCACGGGAAACTCGATTCCGCGACGGTATTCCAGTTACTTGCCACAGCCATCCCCACTTACGCACTCAACGCCCTCTAGCAGATTGCGGATCGGCCACGATCCACATGAAGCTCCCAGCAGACCGATGTGCCCCTCGAACACATCCATCGGTAGGCCGACCTTTTCTATCGCGGCTTTGGTTTGCGCTTCCGCGGCCGTTTCCAACCAGTTGGAAACCGACCGGAATCTTCGATCTGTCGGAGTACTTCCTCCAGATCATCTCTTTTGAACAGCCGATAGCCGTTGATCGGATGCCTGTACACCGGAATCTTGCCCGCCATATCCCAGTTGCGGATCGTATTCACCGCCACACGGAGAAACTCAGCGGCTTCTTTGACCGTCATGTAGTCATCCAGACCGGGCATGCTGGCACTCCCGTTTGCGTGCGGCCCATTGGCACCACAATCAAACCTTACCAAGTTCTGGGCGAATGTGAAGCATTCGCCAAGCTCATATAAACTACACTGTATGCTTGCGAGTTGCT
>CAZUAH010001269.1:0-1614 GCA_964617665.1 uncultured Pirellulaceae bacterium | reverse complement strand
TTCCGACACCAGAGATCCCGTCCAGCACGGCATTTAGACAGGGTAGACGGGCTCAGCGCAGAACCTTTCTCTATGCGCTTTCTCTCTGCCTCATGCCTCCTATGGCACTTCATAGGAAAACCCTGTCGAGGTCGTCTAAAGCACGTCATAGACGCGATCGTAGCCGTCGGAACGGTGTCTAAACCCCGTCTACAGGGTGTCGAGGGCTGAATCCTACGCATGGCGGCGCTCCGCTGCAGTGTGCGGAAGCAGGCGCAGCCCAGGCCAGTAGCGCCTCCCATCGTTCTTCTGCACGAAGCCAAGGGCCTTCATGCGGGGCGTGAACTTCTGTCTCCCGAAAGCCCTCGAGCCATTCCGTTCGCACCACTCTCGATAGGTGGAGTACAGGTCACCATTTCCGACCCGGGCGTCGGGATCGCGCTCACAGCACTCATCCACGAACTGCGCCACGGTGTCCTCTTCGCCGCGGTATTCCCGGGTCGCGTCAGCCACGGCAGCCGGCGCGCTGAGCCCCTGCTCTCGCCATTGACGACAGCCCTCGACAGCCCAGGACAGAATGCCTGCGCGTTCCTCCCAGAGCTTGTCACCCAGGTCAGGGTCCTGCTCATGCTTGGGGATGGACACGGCGAAAGGAACCAGCCGCAGGCGGCGCCAGATTCCGTCATCAGTGCCCCGAATACGTGGGCGGTGGTTCGTGGACAGCCACGGGGTGAACTGCGGCTGGAAGCTGAACCAGGGGCCATACTTGAAGCAGCACGGGATCGGCTCTCCACCTGTCGTGCTCTTGACCATGCCCTCGTCGAGCCCTTGGCCCTCCTGCGTTTCGGCCAGGGTCACCAGCCGCGTACCCGCCAGGGACGCCAGAGCAGCCGACTTGGCGACACTGCTGTCTCGACTGTTCGTGAACGCTTGGGGAGGCGCCGTGCCTGCGTAGTCCCCCATGATGCGCCGTAGAGCCTCGACAAAGGTCGATTTCCCGTTGGCCCCTTTTCCGTGGAAGATCGGGAACACTTGCTCTGTGTTTCCACCCACCAGCACGTAGCCGGCGAGCCGCTGCATGAACGCCACCAGTTCGGGGTCCTCCGCGAAGATCCGCGTCAGGAACGCATCCCACAATGGAGCACAGGCGTTGGGGTCGTAGGCCACGGGCGCCAGATTCGTGATCAGATCGCCGCGCGTGTGCTCCTGCAGCCTTCCCGTCCTCAGGTCGAGCGTCCCGTTCTCGCAGTTGAGCAGCCACCGATCCGCGTCGAGCTCATTGGGCCCCACAGCCACGCCCACCTCGGATCGCGCGGAGGTCCGTAGGTCCTTTTGCGCTCGCTCGCTTTCGCACCTTCGGGCGTGCTTCCGCAGAACCTCACCCAGCGCCTTGAGCCGTTCCTGCTCCTTTTCGTCGCTCGCCTGTTTGGCTGCCTGTTCTACCTGCTCTGCCTCGCGGTCCACGATGGACGGCACCTCTTTCGCCAGGCGCAGTACTCGGAGAAGGTCCGGAACCCAGCGCGTGCCATCCCATGCGAGCCAGTCGTTTCGGCCATGTTCGGCGCAGTAGCGAATGTCCTGGCCATGGACGCGAACGAGGCGCTTCGCGTTCCCCATGTCGGTGCAGTGCTCGAT
>CAZUAH010001268.1:0-1633 GCA_964617665.1 uncultured Pirellulaceae bacterium | reverse complement strand
AGGAAATCCAACGAAAAGCAGTGTTTGAGTTTCAAGGTGGCGCTGTCCAACTAGTGCGTGTCGCACGGACGTGTAGCGTTTCCGGCGCCGTGAATCATTGGTGGAACCAGCGAAAGACCCCCTACGGTTATCCCGATCGCGCTCTACAGCCTCGCGATCCGGGGCGCGATTGCTCTGTCGGCGATCAACTGAGGATCTCTTTGACGACGCGCGACGGTTCGACGCCGGTCAAACGCTGGTCGAGGCCCTGGAACGGGAAGGACAGCTTTTCGTGGTTGATGCCCAGTTGGTGCAGGATGGTGGCGTGCAGGTCGCGGACGGCCACGGGATCTTGCACGACGTTGTAGCTGAAGTCGTCGGTCTCGCCGTACATCTTTCCGCCCTTGATGCCGCCACCGGCCATCCACGCTGAAAAACAGCGAGGATGATGATCGCGACCGTAATCGTCGCGTTCCAGCTTGCCCTGACAATAAACCGTCCGTCCGAATTCACCGGCGCAGACTACGATCGTGTCGTCCAACAGCCCGCGCTGTTTCAAGTCCTTCAAGAGCGCTGCGGACGGCTGGTCGACGTCGAAGCATTGGCCGCGCATTTGCTGTGGCAGGATGGTGTGGTGGTCCCAGCCCCGGTGGAAAATCTGGATGAAGCGCACGCCGCGTTCGACCATTCGCCGGGCAAGCAGACAGTTGCGAGCAAAGGATCCGTTTTTGTGGACTTCCGGTCCATACAGATCCATGACGTCTTTGGGTTCCTTGGAGATGTCCGTCAGTTCGGGAACGGAAGTCTGCATGCGGAAGGCTAGTTCCTGTTGGGCAATGGTGGTTTGAATCTCGGGATCGCCGATCTCGGCCATATGCTTCCGATTCAACTGGCCGACGGTGTCCAGCATGCGGCGGCGAACATTGCTGTCGATACCCTTGGGATTCGACAGGAAGAGGACCGGATCTCCTGAGGTCTGAAACGCAGCCCCCTGATGTTTTGACGGCAGGAAACCGCTTCCCCATAGGCGGCTGTAGAGGGCTTGAACGTTGCGCGTGCCGCCGGTCCAGTACGCCGACGTGAGGACGATGAAATCGGGCAAGTCGCGGTTCATCGACCCCAGGCCGTAGCTCAGCCACGCTCCCATGCTCGCTTTGCCCGGGATTTCGGAGCCCGTGCAAATGAATGTCTTGGCGGGGTCGTGGTTGATGGCATTGGTATTCATCGAGTTGATGATGCACAGATCGTCAGCCACCTCGGATAGATGCGGCAACAGCTCGCACATCCAGATACCGCTCTTACCCTTGCGATGGAACTTGAACATGGACGGCGCAACCAGTTGCGTCTTGCCTCTGGTCATGGCGGTCACGCGCTGCCCCATACTGATACTCTCTGGCAACGGCTTCTTGAACAGCTTTCCAAGGTCCGGCTTATAGTCGAACAAGTCGATCTGGCTCGGCGCACCGGCCATGAACAAGAAGATGACGTGCTTTGCACGCGGAGTGTGGTGATGGGCCGTTTTAGCCACGCTGTTTTGAGGCAGCAACGAGGCCAGCGCGGTTACCCCCAGGCCCATACCCGAGGTCTTCAAGAACTGCCGCCGAGCCTGCAATCGATTGTGGGCATCTAGTATATTGCGCATGGTATCTGATAC
>CAZUAH010001267.1:0-1633 GCA_964617665.1 uncultured Pirellulaceae bacterium | reverse complement strand
CCCCCCCCCCCCCCCCCCCCCCCCCCCCCCCCCCCCCCCCCCCCCCCCCGGCAGGGGTGGGGATGGGACCTGTTCCTGCGAAACCCGACGTAAACGTCGAGTCTAATATCGCCTACGGCGAAGAAGGACCATGAAATGGTCCTCAAAGACTCTTGGCCTGAAGATTGGTAACGCTCTGGAAGACTCGAACTCAAACCAACGGGGCAAAAGGAGAAAAACCATGCCGGATAACAAAGTCGGAAGACGTCAGTTCTTGGCAGCGGCCTCGGTGGGCTCGCTCTCGGCAGTGGCCGCGGGAAACGCTCCTTCCGTAGCCTCCGTTTTCTCCAAAGACGCGTCGAAGCTGGCCGTCCTGGGAGGCCAGCCCGTGCGGTCCGAGCCGTTTCCCAGTTGGCCCATTTGGGACGATGCTGACGAACAGGCCGTGATTCCGGTACTTCGCAAAGGCCGCTGGTCCAGAAGTTCGGTGGTGAACGAGGCGGAGGCGAAATTCGCGAAGTTGATGGGTGCCAAACGGTGCGTGCTCACATTCTGCGGCACACAAGCTCTGATTGTCTCGCTTCACACGGTGGATGTCGGAGCCGGCGACGAAGTGATCGTCACACCGTACACCTTCGTTGCGACGATCCACGCAATTCTTCAGAACAACGCCCTGCCGGTGTTCGTCGATGTCGATCCGGATACGTGGAGCATGGACCCGGACAAGATCCCGGAGAAGATGTCCGAGCATACGTACGCCATCCTTCCGGTACACATCGGAGGCAGCCCCTGCCATATCGGAAAGATGATGCAGATCGCCAAGGAGCACGAGCTGCGAGTCGTCGAAGACGCTTGCCAAGCCCACATGTCGGAATGGAAAGGGAAGAAAGTCGGTTCGTTCGGAGACTTCGGCTGCTTCAGCCTGCAGAACGGCAAAGTAATCACCTGCGGCGAGGGTGGTGCCATCATCGCCGATGACGACGAATTGATGGATCGCGCTCATTCCTATCACAACTTTGCCAGACCGCATGGTTCCTTGAGAACAGGCGACTACGGCTATGCCGGCATGGGCACCAAGGCACGTATCACCGAGTTTCAGGCATCCATCGTGAAAACGCAGATGGATACTTCCGACCAGGAAATCGCGACGCGGGATAAGAACGGGAAGTATCTGGCTTCAAGACTGAAAGAGATCCCCGGCATCGTCCCCAGGAAGGAATATGCAGAGACCACACGGGTCAGTCACTACACATTCGGCTTCAGGTACAAGGCGGAGCAGTTTGACGGACTCTCACGCGACCAGTTCCTCAGAGCCGTCAGGGCTGAAGGCATCCCGATAGGTCACAGCCTGGGCAACATCTCGCGACATTCTCAGAACCGCGAAGGTAGCATCGAAGGAGTCCTCAAATCGAAGACCTTCAAAGCCATCTATTCCGAAAAGAGAATCAAGGATTACCGCGACCGGTTGTCGTGTCCCGAGGTCGAACAACTGGTCAAAGAAACCGCCGGGTTTTCACAAAATCTGTTGCTGGGGACGCGAAAAGACATGGATGATATCGTAGATGTCATTCAGAAGGTCTACGAAAACCGCAAAGAGCTGCTCTCGGGGGCGCCAAACTTGCTCTTTCCTGGTTAACTGAGCTGGTTTTGTGAG
>CAZUAH010001266.1:0-1633 GCA_964617665.1 uncultured Pirellulaceae bacterium | reverse complement strand
CCTTGTCCTTGCCCACATCCTATGTGGACGGTGGCGTTCATGCTAGCGCGTGCAGTCATTGACATGATAGCGTCGCGAAGAGGCGGTTGTGTTGGAAGTTACGATGCGAGGGCAGCCTGTTGGCTGAGCGTTGCATAGAATTGATTGACGCCGTGCAGGAGGCAAGGCTTTCAAACATCGCAGGGGGGATGCTAGACAAGCGATGCAGTCAATTGTTTCACGGAGGTCAGTCAATGCAATCAGTAACGGAGTGGGCTCAATTGAATTTTGGGACGTGTGAACTCGGAGACAAGAGGAGGACGAAGCGTTTGGTCCAGGTTGCGGAGCAAGTTAGCAGCCATCCTTCAGCAAGCCTTCCCAATCAGATCGAACGATGGAGTGATTTGAAAGCCGCTTACCGGCTGTTCGATAGCGACCAAGTGACGTTTGAAGCAATCGCGCAACCGCATTGGGCGCTGACCAAGCAAACGGCCAAGGGACGTTGTTTGGTGATCGGCGATACAACGGAATTGGACTTTGGCAAGAACCGTGAAATCTCCGGCCTCGGGCCGACAGGCAACGGCAGCGGCCAAGGCTTTTTGTTGCACAACGCGTTGCTGGTGAACGCCGAAAGGGAAGAGATCATCGGCGTGGCTGGCCAGACGATTCACTACCGCAAGAAGAGGAAATCGAAGAAACGGGAGAACGCGGCTCGGATCAAGAAGCGAAAGCGTGAATCCGAGGTGTGGGGCACTGTGATTGATCAAATTGGCAAGCCTCAGAACGAAGCGGAGTACGTTCATGTCTTTGACCGCGGCGGTGACAACTTTGAAGTCTATTGCCGCTTGCTTAGGAATGATGGGCAGTGGGTGATCCGGGCTTCGAGAATGAATCGTTATATTTTGGTGGGCGAGTTGGAAGAGCGGATGCCGCTGAAAGACTACCTTCCGCAGTTGCAAACGTTGGGCCACTATACGCTGTCGCTTCGCGCGCGTCCTGGGCAAGCCGCTCGCCAGGCGCAGATCGAAGTTCGTGTGGGCCGGATTAAAATACCACGGCCCCGGCATGTGAGTCCTTGGGTACGATCGTTGAACCAAGCTCCGATCGCCATGAACGTAATCGAAGTTGTGGAAGTGAATGCTCCCAAGGGCGTAACGCCGATCCGCTGGGTGCTGTTCACCTCCCTGTCGGCGACGACGTTCGATGATGCGTGGACGGTGATCGGTTACTACGAACAACGATGGCTAGTGGAGGAATATCACAAAGCGATCAAGACGGGTTGCGCCACGGAGTCCCGCCAATTGAAAGCGGCGGGTCGACTGGAGGCATTCGTCGGTTTGACCAGCGTGGTCGCTATTCGGTTGTTACAGTTGAAGTCTCTTGCTCGTACCGCCCCGGAAGTCCCGGCTCAACGCGTGGTGCCGCGTGTGTGGCTTCAGATGTTGAAACTAGCCCGCAAAAGATTGACTCGAGTTCACGATCTAACCGTTGGACAGTTTTATCGTGAAGTCGCGAAGCTCGGTGGATTCCTCGGTCGCAAGAGTGACGGCGCTCCCGGCTGGATCACAATCTGGCGAGGCTGGGAGAAACTAAACACCTACGTCTTCGTTGCCAGCAAACTCAGAATAACTGTATAGAAATGGGTAAGGACAAG
>CAZUAH010001265.1:0-1634 GCA_964617665.1 uncultured Pirellulaceae bacterium | reverse complement strand
CCAATCCGTTTCGACATTGCGATCTTTCTTCCATCGAGTCTCGCCCGTTTCTTTGTCCAACGCCACGAAGAACTGCTGGTCCGTTCCGTCGTAAGCAACGTATAGCGATCTGTCGTCAACGATCGGTGATGAGCCTTGCCGGCACGGCTGATAGATCCGCAGATCTCGGCGTTCCCAGATCTTGTCTCCGGTCTTTCGGTCCAAACACGCGATGCCTTGGGAGCCAAAACTGACGAACACACGATCTTCTTTCACGACCGGCGTCGGTGATGCGGGGCTATTCAGATGCGGCGAGTCATAGCCATAGGCCGGATCGACCTTGCGATCGATCATGTCAAAGACCTTGATGTTCTTCACAAACTTGCCACTCTTCAGCTCAACACAAATCGCACGGAGCTCTTTTTTCTCGTCGCTGCCGGCTGTCAGCCAGATTTCATTGCCCCAGACCACCGGTGACGACCAACCCTCATCAGGAATCGCGATCTTCCAGCAAACGTTCTTCGCTTCGTCGAATTCGACCGGCAGATGCATTGCGGTAGAAATCCCGTTGCCCCGTGGACCGCGGAATTGATTCCAGTGTTCGACGGCATACGTCGCTTGAAGCGAAAGGGCCGAAAGCAATACTGCGAGAATTTGTTTCACAGACTCTCCGTTCCGTTTCTTACTTCCGAAGTAGATCACACACGTGCGTAGGCGCGTGATGCTGAGGTTGGAAGGCGATGATTGCGATCCCCACGAGAAATCAGTTGAGCCAAATGACGCCCAAGGCCCACAACGCTCCCAAGATGACGATGATCAGCCCACTGACTTGGTAGAAGCGGTGGACTGCGTCGCCTTGGCCCCAGAGGATTCTCGAACGGTAGACCATCAGCCGATAGATGATGAACTCACTCTTGAGCGTTCCGCAGACCAGCATGAACAGCCCGACGGCGGCCATTAGTATTCCCCATAGCACGTGCATCATTTCCACCTTTCGCATGTTATGTTGAGTGCCGTGCCCTAAGAGCCCTAAGGGTAGATGCTATCTCTTGTCGCAAGGATCTGCATCACTCACTCCACTTTCATTTTCTTGACCTTTTCGTCGCTCAGGACGGCGGCGCCTACGCCGGCCAGCAGGGCGCGGTCGTCGTTGGTGTATGTGGTGTCGCCCGCGAGGGTTTTGATGTTGGTGTCGATCTCGGCGGGGAAGCGCATACCGATCGTGAGCATGTGGACGCGTTCGTCCTGGAGCGCGTAGCGGATTGCCGCGTCAGGCAGTCTTTCCAACTCCTTCTTACCGAAGCCTCCAAGCATACCGGCCCCCAGGACTTTCATCGCGACGATGCCCATTTGATGTTCATGCGCCTTGGCCAAGCAGGCGTTGCGCAGCTCCGTCGTTCGGGGAGAAAAGAGCCGACTGAACCCGCGCGGCAAGTATCCGTACGCCAACATGCACAGGTCGAATTCACCAGTGGAAATTAGAGCCAGTGCCTTGTCGAAGTAGTGGTGCGCCGAGAAGCCTACAAAACGGACCAGGCCCTTGTCGCGGGCCTTGACGAGTTCACCGTGGACCTCCATGCACTGCTCAACGGTCATCTGTTCCACGCCGGGCGTGCCGTGAATCAAAATGGCGTCGATGTAATCCGATTGGAGTT
>CAZUAH010001264.1:0-1635 GCA_964617665.1 uncultured Pirellulaceae bacterium | reverse complement strand
CGAGGGCTTGGCGTTCGGTGTCGGTCATGAGTGGGCGCCGATGTAAACGTCCCGCCCATCGCGAAACGAGTCCTCTTGCACATCGCAGCACCCGAACGCGCCCTGTTCCGCCCATCCTACCCAGTGCTGGTAATCCTTCGGCACCAGCGCCACCCAGTCCTCGTCTCCACCATGGTACGACATCGCACGCAGTTCGCCAGGCGCGTCGTGAAACCTCCAGACGTGGATCGTGATTCCGTCATCGTCCGGAACGGGCGGCCCGAGCCACCTCCACGCATCGAACCCAGGATGGGCCCAGCAACACTCGCCGTCTTCCTTCATGAAGAACCCCCACAGTGACCCTCGTCCGTCGCTGTAGTGAAACTGCCCGACGGTATGCCACTCGCCTGTGAATTGATGCCGTGCCTGGATGTTCCATTCCGCGCCATCTGGCGGCGGCCAATCGTGGATCTCACTCATGTCCCTGTCTCCCTCATAATCGCCCCCAGGTCCAGCCCCTCGGATGCGGGCTTGGCCTTGCGGGGCTGTGGTGTGCCGTTGAAGCCCTGGTCGTTCTCCCAGGACTGAGCCTGCGCGTGGTAGCGTGCGCAGTTGCTCCTACGAATCAGGGTCACGGGGTCCCTGCGCTTGCGGAGGTATTCAGCGTCTCCGTCGTTGGGGCCTCCGTGCTCGACCCATCGCGCGATGAGGCGCCACGCGTTCCAGCCTCCGAGCCGTTTCGCGCCCTGCTTCAGCCATCGCTTCCAGTCGTCGTCGAGTTTCCAGTTGCGGTCGGTGGCTTTGCAGAGGGCGGTCCAGGCTTCTGCGGAGGGGTCGGGGTTGGCGTTGGTCCCGTCTGAATGAGAACCCTCACGGTGATCCACATCCCGTTCCGTAGCCTCTTCTGCTCCACCACCCTGCCTGGCTGACCGCTCAGCCTTCTGCCTGGAATCCACCTGTTGTACCTCTCGCTCCACCTCTGCTGTTGGGTCCTGGTGTTCGCCTCGTCCTGGCGTTCCCGGATCTCCCATTCCGTTACCGTCGCTCGTGACATTGGTTGCCTCCGTCTCACTCACCGGCGCGTCAGCGTCGGTAGCCCCTTGGGGGGCCTTAGGGGGGTTGGTCGCTTCCTGATCGCTTCCCTGGTCGCTTCTGTTGGACGTTTCGTCCATGGTCAGGGTGGACGTTTCGTCCATGGTAGGGTGGACGCTTCGTCCTACTTGGGACGTTACGTCCATGGACAAAGCGTCCCACCTGATGGAGTAGTCAGCCCTGCGCCCGTTGATGACGCGGGTGAGAACTCCGGCAGCGATCAGGGCTCGCTTGTTGTCCTGCATCCGTCGAACGGACATCGAGCACGCGTCCGCCAGGAGTTGATTCCCTGGCCAGCATGTCCCGGCGCCCGACGAGAGGCGATCCGCGATGGCGATCAAGAGAACCTTGTGGTTCGTCTTGAGGCCGCTCTGTAGAATCGCGCGGGTTCTATCCTGTGGCTTCACCTTTTCTCCCATCTTGTTGCTGCTCCCCCGCTGCGTCCCGTACCCCTGGGGAGCTACCGCCAGGGGCTCGACCACCTGGGTCGAAGGGAGCAACAAGACGGAGGGAGCCGTCCCATCCATCTTAACGGGTGCCTGCGGCGGTGTCACCGAACATCCC
>CAZUAH010001263.1:0-1636 GCA_964617665.1 uncultured Pirellulaceae bacterium | reverse complement strand
CCAATGACGAACTTCGATTGATCAACGACGCGATCAACCAACGCATCAGCAAGTTTGCTGACGACAAACGCGTCTTCTATTTGGATATTGGTGGCAAGTTCCTGGAAGACGATGGAACGCTGCCAAAGTCAATCATGCCCGATCTGCTACACCCGAACGAGAAGGGCTACGAAATCTGGGCCGAAGCAATGGAACCAACTCTCGCCAAGTTGCTGGGCGAAGAATAGTCGCTAACAACCGAGACTCAACCACCAGGAGAATAACATGACCGACCAGGTTCTTTCACGGCTCGGAATCGTCTTTGCGGCATTGCTCATGCTACTGGCCGAGTCGAGCCGATTAGCGGCCACTTTCCGGTAGACGTCTTGAAGAACGCTAGCCGGTTCGTGAATGTTCCGGGTCAGTGCCCATCTGGCCGTACATGCCCACTGCCAGACAGACGACGATGATCAAAACCGTCGCCAACAGCAGCACGGCCGTGACTCGCCCCATTCGCAATCGGCGATCTGTGTGAAAGGCAATCCAGCATATGCCAAACATGAGCAGCGGCGTGTTGATCAGCCCGTTAATGTACTGGCCCAGGATCACCAGGGCCTCTGGCTTTGTCACGAACAGCGTAATGGCCAGGTACCCGACCAGGTACAGCGATTGGAACGTCCGATTACAGCGTCTGCGCGCCTTTTCGTTTTGCCACTCGAACAGTCCCATGCTGGAAAGCAGGTCCGTCCACATTCGCCCCGTCGCCGCGATTGCCACGATAAGAGTGGAGAACAGCGTGCAAAAACCTCCGATCATGAAGATGCCGTAGGACCAGGCACCGTAAGTCTCCGTATAGATGGCCGAGATCTGTTCAATCACGTCGGATCCCGAGGGTACCTTTCCCTGCCCGTGCAAAATGGCGGCTCCCACAAGGAAATATGCTCCCGTAATCACGGTCGCCAATAGCGTTGCCGCGCCCGTATCGACGCGCAACACACGAGTCCATCCTCGAGCACGCTCGACCCAGCCTTTCGATTCGGCTGGTCCCACGTGGCTGGCGTAGCCCTTTTCTAAGATCCAATACGGATACATGAATAACTCGTTTGCCGTCGTCCCGAGGGCGCCGAGCAGACTGATGACTGCGAAGGCCGCCAACTGTCGGTCGACCGAGCCAAACGAGAAGTTCAATCCCGAGAAGACGTCCTCCGCAGTGAGACGAAACGGAGTGCCCTGGACTAGAAACAAGGCGAGGACGACCGAGAGGCTGAAACCTGCCACCAGAAAGGCGACCAGCTTCTCCAACTCGCCGTAGACGCCGCGCCACAGAATTGCGCCGACCACCAGGAACGTGACCACAGCCCAAATGTTCTTCCCAATGATCTGCGCCCGCTCCCGATCATCACTCAACCCAAGCCAGTCAAGCGGGAATACACTCTGCAGCAGACCCGCCGTGGCGCCCAGGATTCCCGCCACCGCGACCATCGACAGCGTATAACTGACCATGTACAGGATCCCCACCCATCCTGTCCCGCGGAATTTCGGCCCGGGGCAGGTATTCAGAGCCTGAATGGTCGTGCGGTTGTGCACCAGGCAGTGACGGCCCAATGTGAGCGGACACCAGAACCATTGTTGACTTGCCTGGTATTTTGGGGGCGTG
>CAZUAH010001262.1:0-1640 GCA_964617665.1 uncultured Pirellulaceae bacterium | reverse complement strand
CGTAACCGATTGGCTCCATCGAACTTGAGTAAGAGACAAATCTAAAACAGTCCAAATATTAAGTCACGTTTTAGATCGACGGTTGCGAACTCGGGCGCATCCGAACGGAAGTCGCACCCCGGAAGCTCAACGGCTCCGGGGACGTCCTTTTCGACAGCAACCGAAATCCTCACGGACTGTAATGGTTCCCAGTTGCGTGTGTCATAGAGGCGCATCGTACCGTCGGGCGAAGTGGAGACGAGTAGACGTCCATCATGTGAAAACGCGATACAACCGACGTTCGACGCATGACCCTCAAGAACATACCGAGACTGGCCGCTTTCCGCGTCCCATATGAGTATCTCCCCACCATTCCCCCCTGAGGCAAGGACCTCGCCGGTTGGCGACCACCTAGCACAAAAGTGTGTTGCAGGTACTTCTAACTCATGTAATTGAGTTCCGGAGACCGCATTCCAAACTTTGACGTTTGATGCGTCGCACGTCGTGATCTTCTCTCCCGTTGGCGACCATTCCACGTACCAAAGCGAAGTCGCGCGTCTTACGTCAATATCCTCCATCCGGTGCCACGTGTCCGCGCTCCAACGTATCAGCACATCCGATCCTACAACCGCAAGCGTATCGCCGTCGGGTGACCAAGCAGCATCGCGAATCCACGGCCTAAGGTTGTGTGACCAAACCAGTGAGCGGGACTCGACGTCCCATACTCTTAGTGCACCGTTCTCACTTCCGGAAGCGAGTCTATTACTGTCAGGCGACCACGCGACGCAATTGACCCGACGTTCATGCCCCTCAAGCACCGCGAGACATTTTCCGTCGTTGGCGTCCCAGATGCGGATGGTCTTGTCGGAGGAAGGCGAAGCGATGAAACGTCCGCAGGGCGACCAGGCGATGCGTCCGATAGTGCCGGCATGTCCGCGACAGATGCACCGCAGCCTCATCCCCGGCACCGGCTCCTCACCCACCTTTACCCCATCCGCCGAGTCCACCTTCGGCTGCCGTGTACGTGTCGTGGTCTTCTTCTTCACTGCCTTACGCGGCGGCGTTTTCTTGACAGGCTTCTTCTTCGCCGTGGTCTTCCGTGTGGTTTTCTTCTTCGCCATGGTCAGCCCTATCGATCAAACGCAGGAAACGCGGAGCGAAATCAGCCGGCACGCTCTAGTGTCCGGTTCTGACGGAAACCTAGCGCCCAGCGGCTGATCTTATCACAACGTCGTGAATCGGCCGTTCGGTTTACGCCGAAGGCGTTACACATCTTAGCCCAGGGTCAGCGGTGCAGCCGCGCCACCCTGGGTCACCGGTCAAGACAATCTCCTGAACCCTGAAGGGGTTCCACAATGGACGCGGCGTTGTGCAACCCCTTCAGGGTTGATGTTCGGATGGGATGGTATCCCAGGGTGGCGCTCTGCGGCTGCGCCGCCTCGCTTACCCTGGGCTACGTTATCAAACGCCTTCGGCGTAGTTGCGTACGGTGAGGTACGCCGGCCACCGCGGCCCTTCGGCTTTGGTACTCCAATTTGGAATTTCAAAGATCCCCGTTCTTCCTTGGTCAGTTGAAACATGAAGTTGTCAGGAAAACGCTCCAAGTTCCAATAGCGTTCGGCCCCAGATTTGCTAGTCCAAATTCCTTCTTCTTTGGCACG
>CAZUAH010001261.1:0-1647 GCA_964617665.1 uncultured Pirellulaceae bacterium | reverse complement strand
GCGTCGTCGTGTAGTAGCAGTCACCCTCGCGACCGCCGTTGGGCCAGTAACTCCAGCCAGGAGCGCTGAAGCCAGGATCGCCGTCGTCGATGATCTTCGACCAGGGAGTGACGTTCAGCGTGAAAGTGTCGGTCGCGGTGCTGAACGGCGTGCTGCCACCGTTGGCGGTCGTGTCGGCGAGCTGGCCAGCAATGCCGCTGGTCTCGTCCCAGGCGCGGAACGTCAGCGTCGCCGTCTCTGGATAGTCTGGCGTGTAACGAACTAGAGCGTCGGCGGGCAGCAGCAACGCCGAATTAGAGGCGGGCACAGACGTGACGTTGACGAACGTCGTCCCGTCCAGTGCGTACGCCAAATCGCCAAAACCGGCGGCGCCGATGATGGCGATGCCGCCCACCGCGTCGCCGGCGTCCGCATCGGTGATAGTCGTCGTCCCCGCCCCGTTGTTGATCACATCCGCCAGACCAAAGGTGACCGCCGTATTCGAGTCGGTCGTCGAAGACGGACCGACGGGCGTCAGTACCGGGGCGTCATTCGGCCCTGGGTTGACCGTCCCCACCGTGCTCACAACGTTGCTCCAGGCCCCGTCATCGTCCTGTGCACGGGCAAAGTAACGATTCGTGCCGGTGGGGAAACTGGCCGTGCCACCGCTGTAGGTCCAACCCCCGCTGCTGCTCGCGTCCGTGCCGATCAGTTGGTCCGTGCCTACCTCTAGGCTCCCGCTGTTGTTCGCGTCCCGATAGAACTCCACTTTCGTCACCGTCCCGTCGCTGTCCTGAACACCACTGGCCGTCAGTGTCAACTCGTTCGGCTCGGTCACCGGGTCCGGACTAACGCTCAGCGAGACGATCGTGGGAGGGTCTTGGGGCTCTAGGTTGACCGTCCCCACCGCGCTCACAGCCTCGCTCCACGCCCCTGCATCGTCCTGTCCACGGGCAAAGTAGCGGTTCGTGCCGCTGGGGAAACTGGCCGTGCCACCGCTGTACGTCCAACCTCCGCTGCTGCTCGTGTCCGTCCCGATCAGTTGGTCCGTGCCTACCTCCAGGCTCCCGCTGTTGTTCGTGTCGCGATAAAACTCCACCTTCGTCACCGTCCCGTCGCCATCCTGGACGCCATTGGCGGTCAGTGTCACGTTGTTCGGCTGCGTCACCGGGTCCGGACTAACACTCAGTGAACCGATCGTGGGATCTTCATTCGGCGGCTCCACTTCCTCGATGCGGATCGCATCGGCAACCACGATCCCATTGCCAAAGTCGCTCAACGTCACCTCCAGCCACCCCCCGCCGCAGACTGGAACCGAGTCGGCAATAATCGTCCATTCAGATCCGTCTGCCACAAAGTTCCCCGAAACCACCCTCTGGCTTCTGGTCGCCGATATCGCTGACCAACAGTCGGTGGTAATCGTGAACCTCGCGTTCGATGCATGGAAATTCTCCTGCACCCAAGTCCCCGCCACCTGATAAGAGCCAGACGCAAGACCCGTGAACCGCCACTTGGCCGTCTTCCCCGTGTGCGTCGTCGTGTAATAACAGTCACCCTCATGACCGCCGTTGGGCCAGTAACTCCAGCCAGGAGCGCTGAAGCCAGGATCGCCGTCGTCGATGATCTTCGACCAGGGAGTGACGTTCAGCGTGAAAGTGTCGGTCGCGG
>CAZUAH010001260.1:0-1648 GCA_964617665.1 uncultured Pirellulaceae bacterium | reverse complement strand
ATCCACCCCGAAGCCCGCCGACACTTGCCGGTAATAAGTGGCCTCATAGACCACGGGGCGTGAGCTTCACTGGTGGAATTGATCGAGCCCGCTGGGCTCATGCGGCGCCGGCGGCGGCCGCTCATGGTCGCCGCCGGCATTACAATAGGGAGAAGCTATGGCAACGAAACTCCGAGGCGACTATCGAACGATCAACGCCTCATTTTGGGATGACCCTGACGTACAGGCCGAGCTCACGCCGGAGGCCCGGCTCGCCTTCGCCGTGCTCCGCACCTGTCAGAGCTACGGCCTCGCCGGGATCTTCCGCTACTACCTCGCCACCTTTCGCGCCCAGGCCGGCCTCACCGTCGAACGCGGTTGGTCTGACAATCAGGCGCTCGGCCTGTTCACCGAGCTCGAGCGCGCCGGCTACCTGGCGCACGACGCCGAGCGTTCGGTTGTCTGGATCATCGACGGCCTCCGCTGGGACCCGCACGTTTCCCTGGCTCACGCTCGTCAGCGCGCCGGCGTGCTCGCGCAACTCCGCTCGCTCCCGCGCACGCGGCTCCTGCTACCGTTCCTCGACCGCTACAATCTCCTCGACCTTGAGGAGGCCGAGGACCTCGCGACGAGAGCACGGGAAAGCGTAAACGATCCCGCCTCATTAGACGATCACCCCCAGCTAGAGGCTTTCCCGCGTTTGAATTTAGTGGATACCGAAATTTCAAAACGCGATGGTCCTCCTACTCCTACTCCTACTCCTACTCTTACTCCTACTCCTAAACCTACACCTAGCGCGAAGCCCTCACCGCCGGCGCCGCCGGCGGCCGCGCACGAGAAGCGCGACGAGGAGAGGCGGCTCGAAAGCCAGCGCCTCCTCGACGAGCTGATCGGAAACGCCGAGGAGCTCGAAGCCGGCGGCGGCACGGTCGCCGCGCTCTACTTCGCCGAGGCCGAGCGCGGCCTCGTGGACTACTACGCCACGCGAGGAGGGCGATGGACGCCGACCCGTCGCCGGAATCTCCTGAGCCAGCTCAAGCGCTACGATCTCCGCGCCGCGCTGGCCGGCCTCGAGGTTTACGCCGACAAGCACGCCGGCGCGAAGGATGAGCGATTCCTCGCCGGCATTGCCCGACGGATGGAGCGCGACCTTGGCAGCCCTCAAGGCCGCAAGGAATTCGACCGAGAGCTCGCCCGCCATCGCAAGAGCGCCGGCGCTGGCGTGTTCTCGCAAGCCCAGGAGGAGCTCGATGAGCGACGCGCCTGAGACCCGCACGAGCTTCGGCCGCGCCCGACGGGGCACCGGCCAGGAGCGCAAGAGCCTCGACCTCGGAAAGCCTCGATACCTTCATCTCGACGAGGACGGCCTCACCACTTGGCTATGGTGCGCCCGGTGCGGCGCCCGGCGCGCTGGCAACGGCGCCGGCTTCGCTGGCGGCTGGCTCCACCTGTTGCACCCTGACGCCCAGCCCGGCGAGCTCCTACCGAGGATCGTCGCCGTGATCCCTTGCGACTGTGAGCTCGGAAAGATCCGGCGCCGGGCGGCCCTCGCCAACGGCGCCGACCCGATTCCCGGGCTCGACCGCTTCAAGCCCTCGCGCCTTCGAGGGCCTCACTTCGTCAGGACAGGAGAGATCGCCGGCCCATTCGCCGGCGAGGACCCGCCGGC
>CAZUAH010001259.1:0-1670 GCA_964617665.1 uncultured Pirellulaceae bacterium | reverse complement strand
GGAGTCCCTCAAAATGATCCCCAATCGTGAAGAGAATCTGGGCCGCCGGAGCAGAGGTATTGCTCACCTCGGCGCGCTACGGCCTTCTTCTCGACTGCGGCGGCCGATGCAACCGCGGTCTCGAAGCAGAATTGTCCCGTGCCGCGGTCGATTTCAGCGACCCATGTTAACGCAGGCTGCAAACTGCAGGCGCCCACCGCGCCCTCCGAACCTCGATTCTCTATCTTAACCTCTGGTCCAGTTTCCAGGGCCCATCGTAATCGGAAACTCGCTCAGTGTCTTGGATGACAAGACCCTCAATCGCCGCTTCGTGAACATCCGTCACCACCACTCACTTGCAATGGGCCCTGCGTTCTTCGAGAATAGCGGCAGTTGTGAGTAACAGCGACAGTTTTCGGTTATATTTCGTGGGAGTTGTCCTGAAGTTCAACTGGCTTCTTGTGACAGCTGTTTGCCAACTTTCACGGAGGCGAATTCATGGGGTTCTTGAATTGGGTTGCGGAACTCGCCAATCCCCCGGCGGTTGTGTGTCAGTGTTACTCGGCGGGAGTGCAGCAGACGGGATTGTGCCACCGAGACGACATATCCCGTTGGCCATACTTCGTGGAATTAGTAGAGAATCAGGGCCCGAGGAACTGCCGGGAGTTCTTCGAGAGCAAAAAGCCTGAGATATCCACGACAACGTACGGATTTCTTGTTCCGGACACACCTGAGTACCACTGGCTGTACCGTCAGTACAACATGGAAATGTACCGTCAGTACAACATGGAAACTGAGAATGACTTGCTTGCGTTACGATTCGAGCGTGGCATCATTCACCTAACGCCGATCCTTTGGCACGGAGATCCGGCAACGCGTCGTCGAAAGTATCACTGGTTCGTTTTTCGCGACCACGGAGTCGATCTGGGTGATGACTTTGCCATCATCGCGTACGACGAGGAAGACTTCACAACGTACTACAATGAACGAACTCGGGAGACGATTACGCTGTACTCTAAACGATTCAACGTCGTGCGGATCGCCACCGACAATCATCTGGATGACGTCGAATTCGCGCTTTCTGAGTACCTGAGGCAGGGTAATCTGCGGAGCAGAGCGGACGATCAGTTCGTCAGGGACGTAGAAGTGCAGTATCAGCAGTTCAGAGAAGAAGCCCAGGAAAGCATAGCAGAAGCATTGGAGAGACGCCGCTATCACTGGCAACTCGACAACCCTGGCAAACCGATTCCGCCGTGGCTGTACTAGGGCTCATCCGATTACGCGGCCGAGTCTGCCGTGGTCAACACGCTCGGCGTTTTTTAGTACCGGTGCGGTGGTCCACCGAGTTTTGAGTGGACAATGTCTACATGAGTCAAGTCTGCCAAACGAATGTCCGTAACGTGCTTAGATCGCCCCCACCAACTGCACGAAACTCGCTTCGCTTGCGTGCGGCTGTTCACGACCCAGGTAACGAACGCGGTTTGCCAAGCTGCACGGGTCACATCGTCCTCTGGAGTTAGCGTGGCTAAGCAGGTCGGGTCGGTGTCATCTAATGGACGGCGCGAAATGGTGGGTTTTCGGCTCATACCACGGTTGCCGTCACGTGCCGTCGGACTAACCGTCCTGAGTCAGTAGTTCGAATCCTGTCGGCCATTGCGGACGTATGATGCCTGTCTCTTTCCTTTTCCTCT
>CAZUAH010001258.1:0-1675 GCA_964617665.1 uncultured Pirellulaceae bacterium | reverse complement strand
CCGCTGGCCACGAAGTACATCCCGATGGCGATGGCCTTCTCGCTCATCCATTCCGGCGCGGCACCGGCCACGGGCAGTTTATCGAGCGAATCGCCGATTCCACCTTCGTTGGCCATCTCCGTGCAGGCAGTAAGAATGCGCGTGTTGTCCACGCAACTACCGGAATGAAGGACGGGCGGGATGCCAACGGCCTGGCAGATGTCCTGGATGCCCCTACCGGCATGCTGGAATGCGGCCTCTGGCGTCAGGAGCCCTGCCTTGCCGCAGGCAATGGCGCTGCAGCCGGTCTGGACAACCAACACGTCGTTTCGGAGCAGTTCCTTGACCAACTCCAGGTGGTTTTCGTCCTGTGGGAACTTGGGGTTGTTGCAGCCGACCACGCCGGCCACGCCTCGCAGACGCCCCGCTTGAATGCCATCGTTCAGGGGTCGATAGCTTGGGCGGTATTTTCCGCCGAGAATGTCGGAAATAACGTCGGTTGTGAACCCGGCGACGACATCTTCCTTCACGTCTGGGATGTTCACTTTGTCCGGGTCCCGATTGCCGAAGTTATCGATGGCGACCCGGATGATCTTCTTGGCCGTCTCCATGGCCTCTTCTTCGTGGAAGTCGATGTGCGTGGAACCGGGCACCTTGGCCTTGGGGCTGGTTGACACGACTTTGGTGTGGAAGCACTTCTGATACTCAGTCGTTGCCGGGAAAACGCACTGAACGTCGACCAGCATCACATCAATCACACCGGTCATCAGGGCGAGTTCTTGCTGGAGGAAGTTGCCAGCCACGGGCACGCCGTGACGCATTAGGATTTCGTTAGCCGTGCAACAGATACCCGCCAAATTGATACCTTTGGCCCCCTTAGCTGCGGCCTCGGCCAGCAGTTCGGGATCCCGCGACGCGGCCACGATGACGTCGGAAAGTGTAGGCTCGTGGCCGTGGACCAGGATATTGATCTGCTCTTCCTGGAGAACACCCAAGTTGACTCGCGCACGCAACGGATTCGGTTCGCCAAAGAGGATGTCGGAAACGTCGGTGGCAATCATCGAGCCGCCCCAACCATCGGCCAAGGCGGTCCGGGCACAGGCCATGATGATGTGGTCCGCATCAGCGTCCACACCCATGTGCGTCATGTGCATTCCGGTGACAACCTCTCGGTCGACGCCGCGTGGAGTAGCCTCTGCGGCAGCCCAGAACTTCTGCTGTTCTTCAGGCGCGCGATCTACATTGGCGAGCAGGCCGTCCTGTTGGCCGAACTGGGCCGACAGAAAGTCTGCCAGTTCCTCAGCGATTTCGCCGTCGCTCCGGTCGTCGATTTCGATGCCGTACTCCGCGGCCAGTTTGCGCAGTTTACGGGGACCACGGATTTTGTAGACGTCCGAGTCGCCTTTGGCGGCCAATTTAAGGGTCCGAACGATTTCGCGACCGTGGTCCGAGTGGGCTGCGGTGCCGGCAGCAATGTGCCTTAACAGACCGCGAGCAACAATGGTCTCCGCCGTGGCGCCGCAGACGCCGGTTTGAGCGCCCTTGCCGCCGGGGTTGACCCGACATGGTCCCATGAAGCAGTGTCGGCAACAGATCCCCTGCTTGCCGAATTTACATTGCGCCTTCTGGGCGGCGAGCCGATCCCAGACGGTTTCGACATCGGTATCTTCGGCAATCTCAAGCATCGCCAGCGAGG
>CAZUAH010001257.1:0-1686 GCA_964617665.1 uncultured Pirellulaceae bacterium | reverse complement strand
TGTGAATGGCAGTCTGGTGCTCAACAGCACGGCGGCAAACAAGGTGGTATTCACGTCATACAAGGATAACGACTACGGCGGGGACACGTGGAGCGGAACGAGCAGTCCGAGCTACTACGACTGGGACGGGATCAACTTCAACAGCAACGACCCGAACGTATTCCACGATGCAGTTGTGCGTTATGCGACCGATTCGTCCTATTCCTATCGGGAGGGGGCGATCGACATCGACGGCGGGTCGGTGTTGCCGGAGATCCGCGATTGCGTGATCGAACACACGGGCTATCCGATTACGTTGGGCGGGCATTCTACGCCAACGATGGTGGGGAACGAGCTGCGGAACAACAATTACGATGCCGTTGCCGTGAGTGGCAGCGTTGGCGCGTCAACCACTTGGTCGGTGATCCAGGACGGGATACCGTACCTTGTGTCTGATTCACTGACGATCGGGTCTGGCAGCAGCCTGACGATCGACCCTGGCGTGGTCGTGAAGTTCAATTCCAATACGTACCTGACTGTGAATGGCAGTCTGGTGCTCAACAGCACGGCGGCAAACAAGGTGGTATTCACGTCATACAAGGATAACGACTACGGCGGGGACACGTGGAGCGGAACGACTCCCGCCAGTGCGGGAAACTGGGACGGGATCAGGTTCCAGACGAACGACAATATCTTCGATCACGCACTGGTACGCTATGCTGACGTGAACATATCGGGGCCGGATATCACGATGCGGCACCTTACGTTCGATTACGCGCCAAACCCCGCCGTTCGTATCCAAAGCGGTGGGTCTGGAACCACGATCCATAACGTCAACTTCCTACATTGGTCAGGCGACGGCGTGCGTAACGATACTGGCAATACCATCGACGCCAAGAATAACTACTGGGGTGATCCCAGCGGACCTAGCAACATCGGGCCTGGCAGCGGTGCCGGCGTATCTAGCAACGTGCTTTACGATCCTTGGCTCACTTTGCCCGTGGTAGACGATGGCGATGGTCTCACCATCACTAGCATTCCGAACACCACCGCCGTAGCCCTACATCCCTATCTTTACGACACTGATGGTCAAGCAGCAGCGACTGGCACTGGGACGATCGTTTGGACCAAAATACTGGGGCCTAACGATTTTCAGATCAACACTAACACGGGCGCAATCACTTGGTTACCCGTCGAAGCCGGTGACTACGTTGTGGGTATCGCCGCGTCAGACGACGTTGGAACAACCGACCAGATTTGGCAGATTCACGTAGCCGCGAGCCCGGATACAACACCACCCAGGATCACTGGCCTCACTCACACACTAAGCGATGAGGGCGGCGGACTGGTCACTGCGGAGCTAGTCGCCACGTTCAGCGAAAATGTGAGTGCAGGGGTTGATGACGTGGCCCTGATGAACGCGAGCAACCAACTGCTAAACATCAGTAGTGTCCGCTACGACCTGGGAACGCATCAACTCACGGTGGTAGCAAACCATCTTTCGGCGGACGCAACTCACACTCTCAGGCTGCTCACCACCATTACTGATGAGGCTCAGAACGCTTTAGACGGCGAGTTCGACGGCCATACGTTTCCTACCGGAAACGGTCATTCGGGCGGCATGTTCCAGGCTTCATTCGTGACAACGGTGCCCACGCTGACGGTGACGATCGCCGCGGCGAGCATTTCCGAGCACGGCGGGACCAC
>CAZUAH010001256.1:0-1687 GCA_964617665.1 uncultured Pirellulaceae bacterium | reverse complement strand
AGGCGGCCGAGACGGCCCAGAGGAGGCTACCCCGACTGCCCTGGAGTATCTCCGCTTGGCGGGCAAACTTGTCCTGTGCGGCGGGCTCGTAGATCCGTGTCCATTCTTCCTTTTCGTCAAGGATACTCGGCGGGCCGGCCACGAACAGGATTTCGTCGGCGAGGACCATGGCCTTTACGAAAATCGGGACTTCGCGCGTCCAGTCGTACTTGAATATATTGGGAGTCGGCTGGCCGTAACTGGCTTCCTTTTTCTTCCTGGTCGGGTCGAGCAGATCAGGCGCCTTGTCGATGCGGAAGAGGTGGTACTTCAGCGGCGTGATCCAACGGTAATCGCCCTGCACTCGTCCAAAGCCGAACACCGACGGGCCGCGATGCGCGAGGATTCTCCCGGCAGGCACAGCACGTCCCGCCTTGTACCACTGATTCCACCCGGAATGAAACCGGCTGCCCCAGAGCCAGTACGTGCGGTGGAACCAACTGTCGTCCAGAAATCCGGTTGGTGTGAAGAGGTGCGCGATCTCGTCGGTTTCGAGCGAATCGGCGGCCAGCGTATTGCCTTTGAGATCGAACACCTGGTCGTGCATGAAGATGTACTTGCCGTTGCCCGAGAGGATGTCGGTCAACCCGGTCGGCATCGACAATCCGCGCACCCCTTTGTGCAAATCCTCGCCGGTTGCCATGTCGTGTTCGTCGAGGAGCGTTTCGCCGAGGAGCTTTCCAGAGCGGACATCGAGCATCACGAGTCGCATCCCGCCGTCCATGAATCGCGATCGTCCAGCGATGCAGTACACGGTGTTGTCTTGCAGAAAAACGCTTCCGTGGACCGGCCACGGCGATTCGAGCTGTCCAAGTGCGACCATCTGCCGCCGCTCGGGTGCGGCGTCGTATCGCCAGACGAGCTTGCCTTCGGCCGCCGTCAGGCAATAGATGGATCCGTCGGCCGAGCCGAATACGAGCAGGCCATCGACGTACGCGGGGGGCGAGTCGATGCGGCCGTCGACGGTGAACTGCCATGACGGCCTGCCGGTTTCGGCATCGAGCGCGTGCAGCGTGTGGGCGTCCTTGGCCGCGACGAAAACCTTGCCGCCGGCGACGACGCAACTGGTGAGCTTCCCACCGATCGGCGTGGCCCAACGTTGGGCGGAGTTAGCCCCGACTTTCGCCGGTGTGGCGCCGCTGCGGGTCATGTCATGGCGGTAGGCCGGCCACTCGTCCTCGCCGGGCGGGACCGGCTTTGCTTTCGCATCGAACGATTCGCCGCGCGTAAGCCGCTCGCCGGGCGTGCGCGGTTTCTCGTTGTACGTTATCCGCGCCGCTGGCGCCAGGACATTGAAGTAGGAGAGCTTCGTCGACAGGTAACACGCACAGGGATGCGTCGGTGCGTAGAGCAGCCCGTTGGCCGGCATGATGCCATACGTGCAGGCGCCGCGGACCCAGTGATTCACGTCGTACTGGCCGTTGCGGAAATCGATGAACTCCGTTCCCGTGCGCGACGTGATGAGATAGTTGTCGGTGGCCCGGGCGCGGTGGCATCGATGGTGGAACCAATAGGGCTCCTTGGCCATGCTGAATGTTTTGATGACTTCGCCCGAGTGGAGATCGAGCCCGACAAACGTCCCCGGTTTGCGCCCCGACGCTGTCTGGCCAAACCAGACTTGGCCGTCGATCACGAACACGTCGTAGGG
>CAZUAH010001255.1:0-1693 GCA_964617665.1 uncultured Pirellulaceae bacterium | reverse complement strand
TCCGTCCTGAGTCACGAGTGGGCGACCTGTTACCCTGCGGCGGTGTTCACGACCGAAGTAGGAAGCGGCGAATCGCGAACGGGTGGCCGATGGCTCAGCCAGAGCAATGGCCAAATCGCGCGCAAATTGTGTCGGTTAGGCACGCCTCGGCAAGGAAATGAAACAAGCTGACCGGTACCGGACACGGCGACGCAGTGAGACGCAAGGCACCGTTGGGACTCGTTGCGGTAAAGGTTCAGCATCTGCGTCATGCATGGTTGCCGGAATTCTGTAGCGGACTGATGCGGCCATCTCATACGCGGAAGTGAATTGACGGCTATTTGGCAACCGGCACTATCTGAATGGCATTGAACATCGAATAGGAACTGCCCGTCCGATAGCTGGTAACGCGAACCGGCTCGTTATCGGTTACGACGAATTCGAAGCTGACGTATTGATTACCTTCGGCTAGTTTTCGCGAACGAGAATTCCAGGACCCATCATTCAGCGTGGCTTTCTTACCGTAGATTTCCTTGCCCACCGCCAATTCGATCTCGGCGTCTTGATTGAGCGCCTCCCCGAAGCCGTCTCACTCGCACACGACGCGGAAACCGACGTTGTGGACCTTCTGCCACGACCTGTATCCACGTCGGACCCCGGCGCGACTCCAACGAGGCCGGTCACGCCATGAACCGCCTCGGACCGTCTTCAGCAGCTCATCGTTCTCTTTGTCATAAGTGGATTTCGTCCATTCGCTGACATTGCCGAGTATGTCGTGTAGTCCCCAAGGGTTTGGACTGTAGGTGCCAACGTCGCCCGAAATCATGAGTCGGTCATTCACGCCATCGATCCGTGGAATGTGCGCGAAGAAGCCTGGGACATCGCGTGGCGCCGGGCCGAGCCCATTGAATTCATCGATCCAAATATGATTCACGGCGAAGAGCTTTGTCGACTCATCGGCAAGGTTTTCGTGAAGGCCGAAGTCAGCGTTCAAATCACCGTACCACATCGGCGAGTCGGTCCCTGCGCGGGCAGCCCATTCCCACTCGCTTTCGGTGGGGAGCCGGAACGTTCGCCTGGTCTTTTCACTCAGCCATTGACAGAAGCCGTTGGCTTCCGACCAGCTGACACGTACCACAGGCTGCCGCGCGAGATTGGCGGGGTAACCACGGTCGAGTTGGTCGATCCACCACCGGTCGATATGACGGCTATCGTGCGAAGGGTCGTAAAGGGCATACATCTCGTTTGTCACTTCCGTCGTGAGCATCCAGAACGGCCTCTCGATTTCGACGGCCTTCAGCGGATATTCATCTTCAAAGCCGGACGCGTCCCCCATCACAAACGTGCCTGCGGGGATCGGCGCCATCTTGAGCGTGACAGTCTGGTTCAATTCTGCTTCATCAATAGGCCACCGACCCGGCGGGATTCGCGTCCATGCCATCGTCCCAACGTCGGCAGATGAAATCGGGGGCATCGTTGATTTGCCCAATGGAATCTCAAGGACCTGATGACGGTTCGAAGATGAGTACGATGCAGCCCGAACGACTGACTTGCTCTTGCGCAACTGGTCGAAGGCGTCTTGCTGCAACGCTTGCGCTTGCTCTGCGGTCATCGGCCAACCGTCGACAGTCGGAATCTCTGGTTCGATTCTGTCGCAGTTTTGCGGGGGCACGAATTCAGGTCGGGGCTGTTTTTCCCAGGCGTAAGAGTCGTC
>CAZUAH010001254.1:0-1694 GCA_964617665.1 uncultured Pirellulaceae bacterium | reverse complement strand
AACAGTCCGAGGACTGGGGTGATAGTGCTTCCACGTTACGATTCCGCCGCTGAGATTGCGTACGTCGTCGAATCCGTTCTGCCTGATGATTCGTTCGGCAAAGTAGCCTCTCTGTCCCAATTTGCAGTAGGTTACCACCGGTTTGTCACGCGGGATTTCGTTGACCCGTGTGCGCAGCTCCTCCAGTGGCATGTTGATCGACGAGGAAATGGCCCCCGCAGCGAATTCCGGACCAGTGCGTACGTCGACGAGCGTGACTTCAGAGCCAGCCATCATCTTGTCGAGTTCATCGGCGTGAATCGGACGGGTGAGGCCCCGTATCGTATTGGCGGCCAGGAAGCCGACCATGTTGACTGGATCCTTCGCCGAGCCAAACGGCGGGGCGTAACAGAGTTCTGCCTGTTCGAGGTCAAACACAGTAGCCCCCATCTGAATCCCCATGGCGATGACGTCCATCCGCTTGTCAACACCGTCTTGCCCGATAGCTTGGGCTCCGAGTACGCGACCGGTTGGCCTTTCGTAGATCAACTTGATAGAAACGGGCGTAGCACCCGGATAGTATCCCGCGTGATTGTTCGGATGCGCGTAGACCACGTCGTAGTCGGTTCCTCGCCGCTTATCTAATCGAGCCAACGCCTTTTCGCTCATGCCGGTCATGCCGGCCGCTAGATCGAACACACGAACGATCGAAGTGCCCTGGCTGCCTCGATAGGCCAACGGCTCGCCGCTGAACGTCTCCGATCCTTCACTCGTTGCGATGCGATCCGCGACCAAACGGCCTTGTCGGTTTGCCGGGCCGCCCAACGGCACAAACGCACTTCCACCAAAAACCGGTTCCTTCACCTCAACAACGTCGCCAACGGCGAAGATAGAAGGATCGCTGGTTTGCTGGCCATCGTCGACCCGAATCGCTCCCCGCTCGGTCAATTCCAGGTCGGCTTGCTGCGCCAACTCTGATTCAGGCCGAACTCCGATCGCCAAAACGACGAGGTCCGTTATCAGCTCCTTGCCACTGTCGAGAGTCACTTGGACCTGGGCTTCGCAAGGTTCGAGATTGGCCACACCGTCGCCCAAGTGCATTTTGATTCCATGGGCAACGAGAGCCTCATGGAGTGGTTCGGCCATCTCGGGGTCCATCGGAGGCATCACTTGAGGCAGCATTTCGACCAGGCTGGTCGAGATCTTACGGCGGGCCAGTTGCTCCGCAACCTCAAGGCCAATGAAGCCACCACCGACGACGACGGCTGACCGGATTCTTTGATCAACAATGCCTTTGATGCGATCGACGTCGTCCATATTTCGCAGGCTGAGGACGCACGGGTGGTCATCTCCGACTTTGCTCAACAGCGGTCCAGGCCGTATCGGGGCCGCACCCGTGGAGACAACGAGGTAGTCGTAGGCTTCCTTATAGGTTCGGCCGGTGTCAAGTTCGCGAACGTCTACCTGCTTGGCCTGTCGATCGATCGCAGTGACCTCGGACCTCGTTCGGACATCCAGATTGAGCCACCTATTCAATTCACGCTCGCCAGCAACGAGCAATCTTTCACGCTCGGCGATCTCGCCACCCAAGTAGTACGGAAGACCGCAATTAGCGAAACTGGCGTCATTGCCACGTTCGATTACCACAATGGACGCAAGCTCGTCGAGCCTTCGTGCCCGCGCCGCCGCACTGGCCCCACCGGCTACGCCTCCAA
>CAZUAH010001253.1:0-1699 GCA_964617665.1 uncultured Pirellulaceae bacterium | reverse complement strand
AGGTGCAATCTCTGTGAGGTGGTAGATGCTGGGTTTTTCGAGATGGGTCTATTTTGACTTAGCAGAGAGCCAAGTTGGTATTTGAAAAAGCAGCGTCCTTTGCGAAAGTAGTTTTGGAAACAAACAACTTCGCATGGCAAGGACGCCGCCGTGAATCATCTTACCGGCTGGGGACTGGATCAAGCAACAGGTGAACAACGCAAGCATGAAGCGGAACGGCTTGTCGATGTGGTTCTCGCTCATGCGAGGCAGCCGCTGATCGATACGGTTGTTGTCTTCTTCGAGAAACAAGTCAGCCCGCTCACGCTGATGACGTTTGAAATCGCACTGTTGGGGCTCGTGCGAGAGATGGGAAGGCAACTGCTGGAACTCGTGCTCAATGCGTGCGAGCCCAACCGACCGGACGAACTGCCGAAGGACCTCTGGTTTGAATGTGGCGGATACCGAAGACGTAACCAGAAAACGGCGAACCGGAACGTGGCCTCGCGGTTTGGTGATGTGGTCCTACATCGACACGGATACCGAAGCTGGCAAACGGGTGATGGCTCCATCTTTCCGCTGGAAATGCAGTTGGGTCTGAACCATTCGGCCACACCCGCATTGGTCGACTGGATCGGTCGCCACATCGCCACAGCTGGATCGAACCAGGCCGCCGTGATCGAATTGCTTCGCACCGACTGCGGCGTCACCATGGGAGTCAAGCGACTGAGACAGTGTGTGAAGCAACTGGGGGAATCGATGGAGGAATTTCGTCAGGAACACCAGGTCGACGTGTTGCTTGAAGCCCTCAAGCAGGCCGCTAGTAGCAGTGGTTCTCGCAAGCCGGTGATCGCTGTGGGGCGCGATGGCATTACGCTTCGCGAATACAAGCACAGTGCTTTCAAAGTGGCCACTGCAGGCACGGTGAGCGTTTACGATCGTCGCGGCACACGACTGATAACGGTGTACTTGGCTCATCCACCGGAACCGGGTCAGACCACGATGGATCAGATGCTCACCGGCCTGCTCACAGAACTGTTTGAACGCTACAACGGCCCGCTTCCGCGTTTGGCCTACGTCACCGATTCAGGCAGCAATGAAACGGGCTACTTCCGGAAGGTGCTTCGCTGCATGGTTCACCCACGCACGGGAAAGCGTTTGGAGTGGACTCGCGTCGCCGATTACTACCATGCGTCAGAACGGCTCTGGACGATGGCCGAAGTGCTGTTCGGCAAGGGGACCCGAGATGCCAACGCCTGGGCGCGTCGGATGCTCAAGTCACTAAAGAAGCCAAGCGGCGCCAGCCGTGTCTTGCACTCGGCAGCAACTCACTATCACCGCAGGCAACGAAAACCGCGGAAACTCTCCAAAAAGAAGGCGGAGACATTCTGGACAGCTTATCGCTACATCCAGTCACGCACGAAACTCATGCGTTACAGTGATTACACATCGATTCATATTCCTCTGGGCAGCGGCGTGACCGAAGCGGCCTGCAAAACGGTTTTCACGCAACGATTGAAGAACTCCGGCATGCGTTGGAGCCACGACGGCGCAAAGACGATTCTCACGCTTCGCACGATCTTGCTGAGCAGGAGTTGGTCGTCAACCTATTCAGCTTCTCTGACAGCCGCCTATCCAGCCGGACTGCGACCTTACCGAGAAAACAACTGCTGCAATGAAAAAATACACGCATAATCAACGCACCACAGAGACTGCACCC
>CAZUAH010001252.1:0-1703 GCA_964617665.1 uncultured Pirellulaceae bacterium | reverse complement strand
CAAAACCCGAACGATCGGAATATTTACGCTATAGCAACTTTGGTGCACCCGAGTGTGGGACCAAGTTGCGGAGCGCATGCTGAGCACACCGACGCCTCAAGATGGATGGCGCATCGGGCACTTCACGAGTATTCGCCGCATACCGATCGATGCTTTCAGATGCCCATCAGATTTTTCTAGTTCCGGAGCCGATACCGGCAACAACAACTATCCGGTATCAGCCGGGCCGACCTATGACCTCTGGGGAGGCCAGCGAATCGGTGTTTTCAACCGCGACCACGAATCCAAGTTCGCGGACATCATCGACGGTACATCGACCACGATCATGCTGGGTGAACAGTTGCTCGGCGATCACAGTAACTCACGACGTTCGCTGAGCGATGTCGTACGGGGCCGAGGCTGGAGTGGAGGGGTCAACTTCCCAACAGAGGCTCAATTGAACGCATACGGACAGCAGTGTGAGGCCAATTGGGGTAATCAGCACAGCCATGGTGGCCGCGAGTGGATTGCGCCCATGCCGATGCACGTCGCCTTCAATACAATCGCGCCTCCCAACTGGGGGTACCCAAACTGTCAGAACTGTAGCGGGTGCGGTTGGATGGACAGCGACGGGGTGTTCCCTGCGCGAAGCCGCCACCCCGGCGGAGTAAATCATGCCTTGGCGGACGGTTCCGTAACGTTCATTTCCGCTGACATCAACCTGCAGACCTATCAGTGGCTGGGAAGCAAAAACGGTGGTGAAGCGATCCCAGAGTATTAACGAGCTGTGAAGTGAATCTGGTAAGGAATTGCATATCCTATTCTACACCGGACGGGGCTCTGTGGCCTCGAGTACCTGAGGCTTTTGAGACCCCGTTCGGCAATTGCTGAACGCTCTTGGCGCCCCAAGCTTAGTCCTCGATGGTTTTCGGTGGGAGGTAGGCAAGGAACGTCGTGGATCTAGTTGTTACAGAAGGAGTACATGTGGACATGGTTTTCTTAAGAACCCTTACGCTATTGTCAGTTGTCGCGATAGTGGGTTGTGGCCAAGAGCCGGCAGCGGATGTCACACCACTAGAGGAATTGCCGGCCGCACAGAGCGCAAAAGCTGTGCTTACAGAGATCGCCGAAAGCGGCCAAGTGGGCAGCGGGGCGATGGAGCTTCGCGAGAACCTGAAAGAACTCAATCAGCAAGCGATGGTAGCCGAACTGGATGCCCTGGAGGCGATGAGTAAACCGGAGGAGATCAAGGCGAAAGCGAAGGAAATGTTGAAGGAACTCGCAGGGGCCGGGCCTGCGGACAATGCGTCCGCAGAGGAATGATCTCGGCAGCGGTTGCATTGGGCCCGCGTCACGCTGTTCGCCGTTGATCTTCGACGTTGGAGCGATGCGCAAGCGAGACCCGTGACCCATTCTGTCGCTTCGAGCGGCAAGCAGCACGACAACTTGGAATGTGATAACCCGGCCGCGCGGGATTGCCAACGGGGCCTCTTCCCGCGGTTTGTTTCGGCAACCATTGTGGACTATGAGGAAGCGGCGAAAGGTCGCGTGAGAATTCATTGCATGACAGCCGGATACGAGCAGGTACGAATCGGTACGACGGAGTCTACTCTGCGTCTGCTGCTCCGCGTCGCCGGAGAGCGTCGGTGTGAAATAGCGCTCGCCGCGTGCTGTCCGGCGGCGCACTCTGCGAGCGCGTGGCCATGAAGTAGCGGCTCGGATTT
>CAZUAH010001251.1:0-1703 GCA_964617665.1 uncultured Pirellulaceae bacterium | reverse complement strand
CCGCTTCGAGCGGTTCACGTACTAAAGCCTCCGGCTCTGCCGGAGGATACTTACTCTTCCCACGTTCCTCAACGAATTCGAAGCCGAATCGCGGCCCGGCCGGCCGGGGCCTTCTTCATCCGTCGAACGATCTGCCAAGCCCACACGTTGATGCGGTTCCTGAGCCAAGACAGGAGATACGGGCAGGGTCAGCAGCCTCACCAGCGCTATCAACAAACAGCATACGACGCGACGCATTTCGGATCCTCCCGCGCGGTTGCATTTCCGGCAATTCTCTTGATAGAGAACATCTTAGTAATGGGCGCCAGATGGCTGCAATCAGGGGTGACGGTATGTATGATCGGTCCATGCGACTTCTGAACATCTCAATGAGCGACCGATGACGCTTGTGTTTGCGCTGGTGGTAACGACTCTGCGAGAGGAGAACAAGCGATGCGACCAAAAACGAGTCGACGCGGCTTTCTAGGTACGGCAGCGGCGATGGCGACGGGATCCTGGATGTTGCCGACCGTCCACGCCGCTGAGCCCCACGGGCTCCGTGCTGGTGCGGCCATTGCCGACATTACGCCCGCGCCGGGGGTGTCGTTGAGCGGACCGGTCACTACGCGTGAGCCGGTGCGACGTATCGTCACACCGCTGTGTGCCCGCGCGCTGGTGCTGGACAACGGCTGCGAGCGAATCGCTTTTGTCGTTTGCGATTGTGCGAGCATCTACTTCAGCGAAACCGCCGACAAAGCCAAGCGGCTCGTCCAGGAGCGGACCGGACTGCCGCCCGAGCGGCTCGTGATTTCGACCACGCACACGCATGCCGCTCCGCGCATCGGACTGTCAACCTCGCAGTTGGACCTCCAGTACTACGACCTTTTCTGCCAGCGGGTCGCCGAGGCCGTCTCGATGGCGATCAGAAACCTCGCCCCGGCAAAGGTCGGCTGGGGTGTGGGCAGCAAGCCGGAGTTCACTCGATGCCGCCGCAATCTGTTGAAACCGGGCACGTTCGGACCAAACCCGTTCGGCGAGCGGAAGGATCGTGCCGTGATGTGTGGCTGGGGCAAGGCCATTCGGCCCACCGGACCGGTCGATCCGCAGGTCGGTGTGCTCAGCGTGCAACACGCCGATGGCCGGCCGCTGGCCGTGCTGGCCAACTACTCGATCCACTACGTATCGGGCGCCAAGCCGGGCGACGTTACGGCCGACTACCACGGTCACTTCGCCGACCAACTCGCCACGCTCATGAGGGCCGACAATGCCGATTCGCCGTTCGTCGGCATCATGGCCAGGGGCAACGCGGGCGATACCGCCTGCTACCACGGCGGCTACGAGGCCATGAAGAAAGTGGGTAACGCGCTGGCCGAAGAAGCGTTCCACGTTTGCCGGAAGATCGACCATCACGATCGCGTGCCGCTCGGCGTGCGTCAATCGACCATCGAACTAGGCATGCGTCGGCCCGACGCCAAACGCATCGAATGGGCCAAGGCCGTCCTGGAGGACACGTGGAAGGGCAAAGCCCATAGGTGGACGCAGGTGTATGCCAGAGGAACGCTCGAACTGGCCAAATCCCCAGAGACCATCCCCTTTTGCCTTCAGGCATTCCGCATTGGCGATTTGGCAGTCACAACCGTCCCGTGCGAGATGTATGCCTCGACGGCACTGGCCATCCGCAAGGCCAGCCCGCTGCACCCGTACTTCAATATCGACCTGGCCAA
>CAZUAH010001250.1:0-1709 GCA_964617665.1 uncultured Pirellulaceae bacterium | reverse complement strand
TCGCTGGGCGTTGGAAGAGGCCCAGAAATCGCGCATCCGCAAGGAAGTAGCCAACGAGCGAGATGTGGCCGACGCGTATTTGCGCGAGGCGGCAAAAAACAATACTCTGGCCCAAATGGACGCGGACGGGACGCTAAAGCTGTCGCAGTATCCCGCCGCGATTGCAGGAGCGGCAGCGGAAACGCTCCAACTATCACCAGAAACCGTCGGCAAGATAACCGGAGCATATGCCGAAGGTTACGAATCGTCTTCCGCCCTGGAGTTGGCCGCCCATGCTACGCCATACGGAATCTACAAGGGATTCAAGGCCGGCTACAACCTCGCCTTCGGAAGCGACGACGAAGAAGATGCTGGTGGATCCGACGTCGCCGAGGACATCCGTCGCATCGCCGAAAACACCGAAGGCACCCCCGTAGGATCATCCACGGCCGCCGCCGCCGCGATCGTCGGCGCGCAACGACAAGGAAGGTAACGGCGGGTCCAGGACGATAACAGAAGGAAGGGCGAGGCCACGGCCGCGCCGTCCGCACTTACAGCCTAACCGATTGCACGGCCGCTAACACGATCGCCGACGCCAACTGGAAACGGGCCGCGATCAGCAGCTTCTAAGACGCGGGGATGCAAAGCAATGCGCAAAACAAAACGGCGCCGAATCACGGGGGTAACTCGAACGCCGTTTCGCGAAAGGAGTGTCGGTCGTCCCTGACCAAATGCGAGCCGCATCAGCAACCGTCGGTCCACAATCGCTTGTCCATGATGCTCATTCGAAAGTTTAGAACTTTCGAGTTTCCCGTCAAGTCGCAATCGTGAGCCCCAACGCGATAGCGTGGGGTTTCTTCGTGATTTGGTCGGAAGAAGAAACCGGGGCTATCGCCCAGCGGGTCAGTGACCACCGGTGTGAGCCCCAACGCGATAGCGTGGGGTTTCTTCGTAGTCGTAGCCAGAACAATCCCGTTTCCGTCAGACACCGCACCACCTACCTTTAGGAGCCCCCCGCATGATTCGAACAACCGCCCTGGCCGTGTTGGTCATCGCAACCACCGCCGCCCCCACACAAACCACGCTGGTAATGCGAGACGTCCCCGACGGCGTCTACGTGCTGACCGTCGCCGGCGGGCAAGCCACCGTCACACCGGCAACCGACGTCCCAATCGGCCCGCGTCCGCCGCAACCGCCTGCCCCGCCACAGCCGCCAGATCCCGACCAATTGACCGAACGGGCCAAAGCCGTCCGGGACGCGGCCCGCGAGGTATCGGACCCAAACCGCCCGGAGACGGCGGCCAATCTGTCCGGAGCAATAGCCAAAGTGACCGAGGAATGCGGCACAATGGTCAAGGGTTACGAACAGATCTCGGCGGCCGTCGATTGGATGTGGAAGAAAGCGACCAAGCGGCAAGCCGCCGCCTGGGATCCGGTCAAGACGATCGTGGGCGACGAATTAGCCAAGCTGGCCCAAGACGGCGCACCCGACGCGGCATACGCCAAATATTTGGGCGAAGTTTCCGCCGGGCTGGACTGTAGCGTCCCGCCCGAGTTGATGATGGCCCCCAACTGGAAAGCCATCTTTGAATGGTTCTGGGAGTTCTTCAAAACCTACATCCTCCCCAACATTCTCCAGGAAGCGAAGGAATCCGCTGCCGCGGCCATCCCATAACCGTGCCCGATCAAGTTCCCTGAGCCGCCGGGCGATAGCCCCGGTTTCCCAACGC